>JAAYRI010000061.1 GCA_012518875.1 Peptococcaceae bacterium | reverse complement strand
TTGCGAGCCAGAGACTGCATCATGGCCATGGTTAGTTCGGCCACTGCTATCGTATTGCCCCCGGGTGCATTAACCACAAGAATTCCCCTGGCAGTAGCGGCAGCAACATCTATATTGTCTACACCTACCCCAGCGCGGCCAATTACCTTCATTTTTTTCGCATGTTCCAACACCTCGGCTGTTACCTTGGTGGCACTACGTACGATCATCCCGTCATAGTCACCAATTATCTTCACCAGCTCTTCTGTGGTCATTTTATTCCTGGTATCAGTTTCTATATCAGTTTCCCGCCGTAGGGCTTGCAGGCCTCTTTCTTCAACATTATCTAGAACAAGTACCTTCATCAGTATTACCTCCCTAAAAATACTTCCTGGGCTGCCTTCACGCCGGCTCCCAGCTCCAAAGAACAGCCGGCTTGCACCAGACCCATTTCAAGGGCACTAACAGCGATCATGATATCCATTTTGTCACAAAACCCCATGTGAGCGATACGGAAAATTTTACCCTTGATTGGCCCTTGCCCCCCGGCAAAGGTCACTCCATAATTATCCTTAATAATCTTACGCAGTGCATCGGCACCAATATTTTCCGGACCCCAAACACCTGTTAATACATTAGAGGCACAATGATCTCCAGCAAGGGGTTTTAATCCTAACGCCCTAACTGCCGCCCGGGTAGCCCGGGCCAAAAGAGCATGGCGCTCATAAACATTGTCCAAACCCTCGGCCAGCATCATGTCCACTGATGTATTAAGTCCATAGAATAACGACACAGAGGGTGTATAGGCTGTATTCCATTTATCATAGGCCTTTTTAAAAGCAGGTAGACTAAAATAAAACCGAGGGGAGTTATTCTTATGCACAATTTCCCAGGCCTTTTCGCTAACACTAACCATGGAAAGACCAGGTGGCAGCATTAATGCCTTCTGGGAAGCGGTGCAGAGCATGTCAATACCCCACTCATCCACCCTTATTTCTATGCCTCCCACACCACTGACGCCGTCTACCAGGAATAGCGCCGGGGTTTTTGCCACCAGGGCACCGATACCTTCAATATCGTTACAAACACCGGTAGATGTTTCGTTTTGGGTAGCAAGAACAACCTTAAGGTCTGGATTTTTTTTCAGTTTTTCCTTCACCACATCCAAATCTACATCATTACCGTAGCCAAAGTTCACTTCTATTACATCAGCGCCATAGGATTTGGCAATTTTAGTAAAACGCTCACCAAAGTTACCCGTAATCAAGGCCAAAACCTTGTCCCCAGGGCTTATTGTATTAGCCACAGCCGTTTCCAGGGCACCTGTACCTGTATTTGTGAATACAAAAAGGTCGTTTTTAGTCTGAAAAACCTTTTGTAGTTTTTTTACTATTTGTTCATACATACGAGCAAAATTCTCCGTCCGGTGACCAATGATCGGCATCGACATAGCTGCAGTTACCGCCGGAGGAACAGGTGTTGGTCCTGGTACCATTAAATATTGTTTGTCCTGCATTTTTTAAATATCCCCTTTCAACAAAATAAAGAATCTGCCTGGAATCAATTAAACCCCCCGTCTCTGTAAATTTTACAGGGACGAGAGGTTTATCTCCCGCGGTGCCACCCTTGTTGATCGGATATACTATCCGGTCCTCTCGAGCATTTGATAACGGGTACAGCCCGTGTCCGCCTACTGCTTTTTTCAGCGAACCCCCTCAGGGGAGCCTTTTCATCTCATCGAAATTACCGGTTCACAGCCACCACCGGCTTTCTGTAAATTCCGTTGAGCTACTTTACCCCTTCACTGGGTTAGTATAGTATGTCTAATTAAATATGTTTAAAATATTACTACACTCGACAATAATTTGCAAGAGCGAAATATATATACATACTATTTGAAATATTTATGATTTTGGCAAAACAAAGTCATGCTCTTTTCAGTCCGCCTTATTAGTAAAACCAAATAACTACCAACCTCTATCTTGCATTCTGCCCTCTGGGGCAATAGTCTGTATTTCTATTCCGGGCATGGCCTCACCCAGGTTTTTGGAAATTTCCGCAAGTATTTGCGGATCTTTATAGTTTGCTGTAGCCTTTACAATAGCCCTTGCTCTGGTGGTAGGGTCCTGTGATTTGAATATGCCGGAACCAACAAAGATACCATCACATCCAAGGCTCATCATTAATGCTGCATCGGCAGGTGTGGCTATACCTCCCGCGGCAAAGTTAAGCACCGGCAGGCGTCCCAGTTCCGCTACCTCTAATAAAAGATCGTATGGAGCGCCCATATCCTTGGCTACAGACATTAGCTCTTCCTGCGGCATATTCTGCACACGCCTTATTTCACCCATTACCATTCTAATATGCCTTACTGCCTCAACCACATTCCCTGTCCCCGGCTCCCCCTTGGTCCTGATCATTGCAGCTCCCTCACCAATACGCCTGAGAGCCTCACCAAGGTTGCGGGCGCCACAAACAAAGGGAACTTTAAATGAGCTCTTATCTATGTGGAATTTTTCATCAGCAGGTGTAAGTACCTCACTCTCATCAATGCAATCTACTCCCAGTGCCTCTAAAATACGGGCTTCAACGAAGTGACCGATGCGAGCCTTAGCCATCACAGGAATCTTAACAGACTCCATAATATTTATAACTACAGTAGGATCAGCCATCCTGGCCACTCCCCCTGCAGCCCTAATATCCGCTGGAACCCGTTCCAAAGCCATTACAGCGCAAGCCCCTGCTTCTTCCGCTATCCTAGCCTGTTCGGGAGTTGTGACATCCATAATCACCCCACCCTTTAACGCTTCAACAAGGCTTTTTTTTACAGCCCAGGTCCCTTTTTTATTCACCAAAATGCCCCCAATCAAGTCCTATTCAACTACCAGATCATTTTATAATAATTTATAGGCAAAAACAAGTAAATCAGTGGCTATACAAAAAAAACGCCGACTAGACGTTAGTATAGCATACACGTTCATCTTTATTCTATCAGGGGCTTAATAAAGTAAAGTGTTTTTTTTAGAAGGCCGCCGGCGTTTAGTGATAAAGAAAGGATTAGGACAAGCATAACGAGCGTTGTTAGCACTTTTTTAATGTTATAACACCCTCCTTTAGGTGTTAATATAAATGACATTATCTATCAAAATTATTTCACTTCTCCTTCCCCTCTATTCTTCATCAGAATGCAACCCGGCTACCGCCACCACAGCATCTCCCCGATCAAGTTTCATCAAGGTAACACCTTGGGTGGCCCGGCCGATTTTAGAGATATCCTCAGCGCTGAATCTGATCGCTATCCCCTCAGCACTAACCATCATAATTTCCTCTTCATTTTTAACAACCTGCACAGCTACAACAAGGCCATTCCTTTTATTCACCCTAATATTAATAACGCCCCTGCCGCCTCTTTTTTGGGCGCGGTATTCTGTGAGTAAGGTCCGCTTGCCAAATCCATTGGCGGTTACGGTAAGCAAATATGCCCCAGGTTGCACAATTTCCATACCTATGACAACATCATCGGCTCCTAACCTGATTCCTATTACCCCTCGGGTGTTGCGTCCCATCGGACGTACCTGCTTTTCAGAAAAACGGATGGCCAATCCTTTTCTGGTGGCCAGCACTATTTGCTCTTCCCCATCAGTAAGTTTCACATCAACAAGTTGATCTTCCTCTTTTAGGGAAATAGCAATAATGCCGTCCCGACGAGAGCTGTCATACTGATCAAGCAGTGTCTTTTTAACTTGACCGTTTCGTGTTGCCATTAACAGGTACTGCCCAGTATCAAATTCTTTGACGGGAATCACAGCAGTAATTTTTTCATCTCCGTCAATATAAAGCAGGTTAACAATCGCTGTCCCCCTGGCCTGCCGCCCCGCCTCAGGTATCTCATGGACCTTTAAGCGAAATACCCTGCCCTTGTTAGTAAAAAACAGGAAATAATGATGGGTGGTAGACACAAAGAGGTGCCGCACAAAATCTTCCGTTTTGGTGCCCATAGCCATTACTCCCCGACCGCCCCTGCGCTGGTTCCGGTAGGTGTCCAGGGGTATTCTTTTTATATAACCCTGATTGGTTATTGTGATTACAACATCCTCTTCCGGGATCAGATCCTCTATTCCCATTGTGATATCTTCATTCGTGATCAAGGTACGCCGTTTGTCAGCATATTTCTTCCTAATAGCCAATAACTCTTTTTTAATAATACCAAGAACCTTTTGTTCACTTTTGAGAATATCACGCAGATAAGCAATTCTAGCCAGAAGTTCATTATACTCCTGCTCTAACTTCTCCAGTTCCAGTCCGGTCAACTGCCGCAATCGCATTTCAACAATAGCCTCTGCTTGTTTTTGTGAGAGAGTAAACTTCTCACGCAATGCCTTCTTAGCCTTATCTGCGGTGCGGGAAGACCTGATTATTTTTATAACCTCATCCAGGTAGCTAATAGCTATACGGAGTCCTTCTAAAATATGGGCACGGTCCTCAGCTTTCCTAAGCTCAAAACGGGTGCGTCTAACAATAACATCCTTTTGGTGTTCCAGGTAATAAAATAAAACCTGTTTTAGATTCAACACCAGTGGTTGCCCCTCGACCAAAGCCAGCATTATCACACCAAAACTAACCTGTAGCTGGGTGTGTTTGTACAATTGGTTAAGAACCACCCGAGGGTTGGCATCACGCCTTAATTCAATTCTTATGGCCATACCATGTCTGTCCGATTCATCCCGTAAATCAGTGATACCTTCAATTCTTTTATCTTTGACCAGTTCGGCTATTTTCTCTATTAGCCTGGCCTTATTGACCTGGTAAGGCAACTCGCTAACAATAATATGGCTCCTGCCGTTGCCTGCTATTTCTATTGAGGCCTGGGCTCTTACTATAACAGTACCTCTGCCAGTACTGTAGGCTCTCTTAATACCTTCCCGGCCCATAATCTTACCACCGGTAGGAAAGTCAGGTCCCTTGATTACAGTCATAATATCCTTGACTTCCGCATCAGGGTTATCAATTAGCATAACTACCCCATCAATTACCTCGCCTAAGTTTTGCGGGGGTATGTTGGTGGCCATGCCCACAGCTATACCTGCGGAGCCATTTACGAGTAAGTTGGGAATGCGACTGGGAAGAACAGTGGGCTCCTCTGTTTTTTCATCATAGTTGGGGATAAAGTCAACAGTATCCTTTTCTATATCTACCAACATCTCTGTGGCTATCCTGGCCATCCGTGCCTCGGTATACCGCATGGCAGCAGCAGAATCGCCATCTACGGAGCCAAAGTTGCCATGACCATCCACTAGAGGATAACGGCAAGCAAAATCCTGGGCCAATCTTACTATAGCATCATAAACGGCAGTATCACCGTGTGGGTGATATTTTGCCAGAACCTCACCAACTATAAAAGCAGACTTACGGTGGGATTTGTCCGGTGTCAGGCCCAGTGAATGCATGGCATAGAGAATACGGCGATGTACAGGCTTTAAGCCGTCCCTAACATCCGGTAAGGCCCGTCCCACAATAACACTCATGGCGTAATCTAGGTAAGAGTGCTTCATTTCTTCATTTATATCAATTGGAACCACTTTACCGGTAAAAGACGGCAAATTGGTCACCTCCACATAAAACTACCAGGGGAATTATACCAAATTAAAGGGCTAAATGCAATTTATCCTATTTCATCATGGGGATAAAGAGCAGGCTATCTAGCCCGCTCCAATTTTTTTATTAAGATATTAATCTTTTTTACTGCCCCAGGCGGCATGGCCCATAATAAGGGTATACACTACCCCGGGGTATCACTTTCAAACCCCCGTAAATGTTGCCCCCAGGCCGCTCGGCAGTACCGGGCTCTCGTTTTCACCCTTCAGGTTTTATTGCCACAACCTGAAGGGTTTCACACAATCAAACCGCCTCACCTCAAATTCTTTCATCACTTTTCTTTTTTTCTTATAGCTTCGTACGTACGAATTATTTTTCTACCTGTATTTCGGGGGACAAGTTTCAAACTTTGCCTGAACCTGCCCAATAATGTCTGTGGCAAATGCCTCGAAATTACTATTATTTTTGTTTTCCCCAACCAAACACCCCCCCTCACCCCATAACCTGGACTCCCTTTCAAGTTACCTTAAGGTCCCCTGATTATATGGCTACCTGTTTGCATTAATATTGATGTCATGATTACAGTTGACCATTTAAGGTGCTCAATTACGGCACCAACCCTAAATATAATTTTTTCTCTAAAAAATACCTTTAGTTCATTAAGTGCAACTGGTGCGGCTACCATAACATCCTGCAGAAAATGGATTGATTTTTCCGTAACAGCGCCGGCTAGAAAGGCCATTGTCAGCAGTAGCGCCACCAACAGTAGTGATTTTGCTTTTTTTGTCTTTGTTGTTCTGTAGACAGTGACTGTTTTCATTTTCTTTCCCTCTCCTTTTGGTTACCCATTTAAGAAAGGCTTGTTGACTAAAACAATCGAATTCGTTTTTTTATTATTTACAGGCCTTCATCACCCCCCAAAATACGTATTACATATTTTACCAGGTGTTTTAATTTCAATGTTATCATATAGGTGCAAATCCACTGTGATATCAAATATTAAGGTTAACACCCTAATCATCCCTAAATCTCGCAATTACTTATCTTTAGTGATAAATAGAAAAACCACTATTTTTATAAAACAGTGGTTTTTGTTTCCACCAGTATCAGGGTGGTGGTATTTTGACCTTATACATCCAGGTTGCGTACCAGGCGGGCATTCTCCATGATGTACACCCGCCGGGGCTCCACCCTATCCCCCATCAGCATCGAAAAAATGGAGTCCGCTTCAATGACATCCTCTAGGTTAACTTGCAACACAGTTCTAGTCTCCGGATTCATAGTCGTTTCCCAAAGCTGATCAGCATCCATCTCACCTAGACCCTTATATCTCTGAATGGAAATACCCGTTCGGCCGATCTCCTCTAGATGTTTTTCTAGTTCGGCATCATTGTAGGCGTATTTTTCCTTCTTACCTTTTTTTATCTTGTACAATGGTGGCTGTGCAATATAAACATAACCTGCTTCAATCAGCGGTTTCATATAACGATAAAAGAACGTCAACAGTAACGTGCGTATGTGAGCACCGTCTATATCCGCATCAGACATTAGAACAACCTTATGATATCTGGCTTTAGAAATTTCAAAATCTTCACTGATGCCTGTTCCTAATGCAGTGATCATGGCGCGAATTTCTGCGTTAGCAAGAATCCGATCCAGACGGGCCTTCTCCACATTCAATATTTTTCCTCTAAGGGGCAGGATGGCCTGAAAGCGCCTGTCCCTACCCTGTTTGGCGGAACCACCTGCTGAATCACCCTCTACCAGATACAGCTCACAAAGTGATGGATCCCGTTCTGAGCAATCAGCCAATTTACCCGGTAAGGTTGAGCTTTCCAGTGCACTTTTACGCCTGGTTAGATCCCGAGCCTTACGGGCAGCCTCCCGCGCCCTTGATGAGGTGATCGCCTTTTCCAGGATAACCTTGCTTATCTGAGGGTTTTCTTCCAGGAAAATCCCTAGACCCTCACCAGTAACCATATCAACAATACTTCTGACCTCATTATTGCCAAGCTTTGTTTTGGTTTGGCCTTCAAATTGTGGCTCAGGTACCTTTACACTAATCACTGCTGTAAGCCCTTCCCGGATATCTTCTCCAAGAAGATTGGCCATGCCATTTTTTAAGAAATTATATTTTCTCCCATAGTCATTTACTATCCTTGTTAGGGCAGCCTTAAAACCGGCTTCATGGGTTCCTCCATCAGTGGTGTTGATATTGTTAGCATAGGAAAATATATTATCTGTAGCAAAGGTATCAGTGTATTGTAGTGCTGCTTCTACCAAAACATCATCCCGCCGATTTTGCACATAAATCGGCTTGGCATGGAGTGTTGTTTTATTTTTATTGAGATATTTAACATAATCCCTTATACCACCTGCATGTTCATACACTACCTCCTGATCTGAACGCCTGTCTATAAGAATAATTTTCAAACCGGCGTTAAGAAATGAAAGTTCTCTCAAACGAGCCGCCAGGATATCATGATTGAAAACAAGTTCCTCAAAAATTTCATAATCAGGTTTAAAGGTAATTTTAGTACCGTTACTCTTACATGTTCCAACTACCTCCAACTCTGTAACCGGAACACCTCTGCTGTATTTTTGATAATAAATATTTCCATTGCGCCTAACTTCGACCTCAAGCCATTCGGAAAGGGCGTTTACCACCGAAACGCCAACGCCATGCAAACCACCTGATACCTTGTAACCCCCACCGCCAAATTTGCCGCCTGCATGTAGTATAGTTAATACCACTTCTACTGCCGGGCGTCCTGTCTGGGATTGTATATCTACTGGAATGCCCCTGCCATTATCAGTGATCTCAACGGAATTATCTTCATTGATCACAACCTTAATCTGGTCGCAAAAGCCGGCCATAGCTTCATCAATGCTGTTGTCCACCACCTCATAAACCAGATGGTGCAAACCTCTGGAGCCTGTACTCCCTATATACATACTTGGCCTGCGCCTTACTGCCTCCAGACCTTCTAAAACCTGAATCTCTTCAGCATCATAACGGTTGTTTTCACTGATTTCACTCAATTAGGAAACACTCCTTTGGATTCAAAAATCGATCTCATGCCTTAATTCAGGCAAAAAAAGATTGAAAAACCTAGAACAGCTTAGGTACCATATTTTGGATAATAAATTTACATAACAATACTAGGGTGAAATAATTTTTTCGGATCTATGCTTTAATGTACTACATGAAATTGGTGACATATATATATTTCTAGTTGTCACTACAAAGGATTTTTCTGTGTTGTTTTCATCGTTATTTTTTATAAAACCCTCATCAGCAGCAATTTCCATAAATTCCTTAGTTGCCTCTGATTGCATAACCTGGATATCTAGAACAGCAATAATATCCTTCTTTTGGACTACGATGTTTCTCCCTAGATGTAAAAACATACTACTATCTCTCCTCTATATTAGCAATCTTGCCTGATCTTATAAAAAAATTTTTAACTGTGAGATTGTTGTTAAATGAAATTTTTTCTTCACCAGTAGTAGTAACAAATGTCTGAACCAAACCTTCCACCCATTTTAAAAGGGCCATACGCCTGTTTTTGTCAAGCTCAAAGAAAACATCATCTAGAAGCAATATTGGGTACTCACCAGCTTCTTTATACCATTGCAATATTTGGAAAATTTTTAAGGTTAAGACTATGGTCCTTTGCTGACCTTGGGAACCATAGGTTTTAGCATCTTTACCATTAATATAAAAAGAAAAATCATCCCTATGCGGACCGATTAATGTTTGGGATCTTTTGATTTCTTCTTTTGCAATTTCTTGCAATCTTTTAGCAAACTGGACATATATGTCATCTACCGAAGCCGGCATGTTAATTTTTAGTGTAGAAAAATATCTTACGTCCAGTTCCTCTTCAGCACTAGTTAAATCATGATGGATTTCCCTAATCAATGGGCTTAATAATCTAAATATTTCCATCCTTAGAAAAAGTAACTCTGCTCCATAACGGCAAAGCTGCTTATTCCATACCTGAAGCGTGGTGACTTCCTCTTTTTTTTCTTTTATCTCCTTTAGCATATTGTTACGTTGTATCACTACCCTGTTATACTGCCCAAGTAAATATCCATATCGTGGATAGAAGGAACCAAGCTCCATGTCCAAAAAACGTCTTCTCTCCAGTGGTGCCCCTTTAACCAGGGCCAGGTGTTCAGGTTTGAACATAACTACACCGGGCCATCCAAGTGGATAACCTTTGATTAAAACGCCATTTACCTCTATTCTTTTTTTATTAGGCTGGAGTTTTATTTTTACTTCAACCTGTCTGGTATTAGTCTCAAACAGTGAGTTTACACACAAAAAATTCTTCTGCCAGGATATTATTTCACTTTCCTTTTGTGTACGAAATGATTTGCCTGTGCAAGAAAGATAAATTGCCTCAAGCAGATTGGTTTTTCCCTGGGCGTTGGAACCGCTAAAAATATTAAAAAACACGTTCGGTTCAACTATCTGATTGTTGTAATTTCTTAGGTTAGCTATTTCCAAACGCTTGAGATACAATCATCAGCTCTCCTCACGCAACCGTACAGGAAGGAGTAAGGAAAGATATTCCATCTCTTCTACAGGTTTAATTATCACCGGGCTTAAAGGACCTGTAAATTCCATGACAACCTCATCTGTGCCGATTGCTTTCAAGGCATCATTTAAATATCTGGCATTAAAAGCAAATTGCAGACCTTCTCCCTCATGATACACAGACATTTCCTCCCGCATGCGGCCTGCCTCAGTATTAACGGACACAACAAGAATACTATTTTCTATACTGATTTTAATTATGGGAGCCCCTTCACTGGTTAGAAGTGATGCCCTTTCCGATGCCTCAATTAAGTCTCGTGTTTTTAAACGAGTTTTAGATATATAGTCACCTGGTATGACCTGCCGATAATTTGGGAAATTACCCCCTATAAGCCTTGATACAAGGCTTATATTTTTAGTTTCAAAAATTACTTGATTTTCTGCTACTGTAATATCTAACCTGTCTGATAAACCAGCTACCCTAGTTAGCTCATTAAGAGTTTTTCCCGGAATTATCAAATTTATATCTAAATCACCAATACCATCCAATAATATTTTGCGCCAGGCTAAACGGTGGGTATCTGTGGCTACTATATTAGCTGTACCATTATTTATTTCAAAAAGTATCCCAGTGTATAAAGGTCTATTTTCATCTCTGGCTGTAGCAAAAATTACCTGTGAAATAACCTCTTTTAAAATCTCGCCGGAAATAGTAAATTTTGTGTTATCGGCAGGTATGGTAAACTCAGGGAACTCCTCTACCGGATAGCCATTTATACTGGCTTCTGATTTACCATATTGTATTATTACACTACCGTTTAGGGGGTCTGATTTGAAAAAAATCTTTACATTAGGAAAACGCCTGGCCAGTTCAGTTATAACCCTTGCCGGTAGAACTGTTTTCCCTGGTTCACTTATCTCAGCCGGGAATGAACAACTGATACCGAGTTCAAGATCTGTGGCCGATATAGTTACACTCCCCTCACCTGTCTCAAACTTTATGCCACTTAGTATTGGCAAAGGATTTCTTGGTGAAACTGCTCTTTGCACAACCTGTATGGCATTGAGCAGTTCTTCCTTGGTGCTGGAAAAATGCATTTCTAAATACTCCTATCATTATTATTTATGGTCATGTTTATTAGATAGTAGTAGTAATAGGGGCTGTGATTATGTGTATAAGGGCCTGTAAGTGGGTGGCCAGACGAGTCACAGCCTGTTTATAAGGCAAATATTAGAATAGCCGGTAAATAAAATGTAATAATTTGTCTAATGTTTATCCACAGGGATAGTAACAAATTTTACAACCTTTTTCAATAAGTACTTTTATACAATGAAAAGTTAACTTTTTTTAATTAGGTTTGCCAGATCTTTAATTGTTTCCTGGAAAATGGTGTTTTTACTTAATTCATCGCTTATTTTATCATAAGCGTGCATTACTGTAGTATGATCGCGTCCGCCAAAATGATTACCGATCTGGGGCAAAGATTCCTCAGTAAGTTCCCTTGAAAGGTACATGGCGATCTGACGGGGAAAAGAAATTGCGCGATGTCTTTTTTTAGACTTAAAGTCTTCAATTTTAAGGTTGTAAAATTCCGCTACAATTTCCTGGATTAACTGAATGGTGATCGGGCGGGGACGGTTTGGCAGAATATCTTTTAATACATCTGCGGCCATTTCGGGGTTAATCTCTCTTCCATTTAAAGATGAACTTGCTACAATACGATTCAATGCTCCTTCTAGGATACGTATATTTGATTGTATTTTATTGGCAATAAATACAATTGTATCATCAGGGACTATTAAATTTTCCAGTTGTGCTTTTTTGCGCAAAATAGCAATTCTTGTTTCCAGGTCCGGTGGCTGAATATCGGTAATTAGACCCCACTCAAAACGGGAACGGAGCCTGTCTTCCAGGGTAGGGATTTCCCTGGGAGGCCGATCACTGGAGATTATTATTTGTTTGTTTGCTTCATAAAGTGTGTTAAAGGTATGAAAAAATTCTTCCTGGGTGCGTTCCTTACCTGCTAGAAACTGTATATCATCAACTAGTAAAATATCCATACCCCGATATTTGTTTCTAAATACTACTGTTTTATCGTCACGTATTGAATTTATTAGTTCATTAGTGAATTTCTCTGAAGTTACATAAAATACTTTAAGCAAGGAGCTATGTTTCATGATGTGTTGACCAATGGCATGCATTAAGTGGGTTTTACCTAACCCAACACCACCGTATATAAAAAGAGGGTTATAGGATTTTGCCGGAGCTTCAGATACTGCCAAGCAGGCAGCATGGGCAAACCTATTGCTATTACCAACAATAAAGGTATCAAAGGTGTATTTGGGGTTTAAGGGTGATGTTTGGTAGCTTTCAGCTGATTTTTTGAAAATATTGCTTTGCATACCTGGTATCTCACTTGATAAGAAGAACTGGATACTGATATCTTTTTTTGTTATATCCTGTAAAACCTTTTTTAAAATTGGTGCATATCTTTCACTGAGCCACCCACGGGAAAAGTCATTAGGTGCCTCTATAACAATGGTATTATTATGGCAACCAAGTGGTTTAAGGGGTCTCAGCCATGTATCGAATGCATTTTTATTTATTTTTTTTTCTAAAACCTTTAATGCTTTTTCCCAAAGAATCAGCACTTCACTTCTAATCATGATCAGCCCCCTGATAAAATAAAAAAATACAAGCCTGAAAAGCACTCCTTGTTTAAGGGGTCATTCCAGGTTTGGTTATATACAAGGTAATCCACATTATAGAACTAGGGTTGTTGAAAGTTGTTCGAATGATTGTATGAGTCATTAAAATAATACCAAAATTTACTTTAGTTATCAACAGGCTTTTAGAATTTGCAATCCCCAGGTCTCTTATCCTACTGCTCTGTTTCTTGACGTTGGAAATTGGTTACTATATAATATTTATATGTGTCCGTCAAAAGACACCTCTTAATCTTTTTCGATAAAAAAGGGGGTGTAAGCCATGAAACGTACCTATCAGC
>JAAYRI010000008.1 GCA_012518875.1 Peptococcaceae bacterium | reverse complement strand
TGGTGCCCGAGACCGGAATCGAACCGGTACGAGCTTTTGAAGCTCGCAGGATTTTAAGTCCTGTGCGTCTGCCAGTTCCGCCACTCGGGCCATTAAATCTAGTTTTAGTGCAAAGACATTCTAGCATTTCAGCTTTGTATTGTCAAGATTTCAGACTGTTTTGAAAAAACATACCTTATAGCCTGGTTGCCAGATCTATACGTGTCAATTATAAAGTAATTACAATGCATATTGAAATTTTCCCACTAATGATGTAGAATTTTCTCGAAAGCAACTGGAAAGGATTGTTTAAAATGGGTATAAAAATAATCACTGACAGCTCCTGCGACCTACCCCAGGAGCTTGTTGACAAACATGACATCGGTATAGTCTCACTGCATGTCACATTTGAGGATGATTCCACCTTTACAGAAAGGGTTACCATTACCCCGGAGCAGTTCTGGCGGCGCATGGTGGCACAAAAGGAACTCCCCAAAACCTCCCGGCCTACCCCAGAGGCTTTTATGGAAGCCTTTAGGACAGCCCTGGACAACTACAGGTCGGTGATCTATCTAGGTTTATCATCTGCTCTAAGCGGTACCTTTGAAAGCGCTCAGCTGGCTGCAAAATCAGTTTCCGGTGATATCCACCTGATTGATTCCCTCACCGGCTCCCTGGGCCTGGGCGTCCTGGCCGTCAAAGCCTATGACTTCATTCGTCCCGGGTTTAGCACTCAGTCAATTGTAAAAAAAATTGTTGATTACCGGGACGGCATGAACACCCTTTTCACAATGGATTCCCTGGAAAACCTGATTAAAGGGGGGCGTGTGGGTAGATTGCCCGGCTTTATCGGCACCATGCTGCGTATTAGACCCATTGGCAAGGCTGGTGATGTGGGCCAAATAGACGTGCTGGAAAAGGTGCGGGGACGGGGCAAGTCACTGCAACGGATGGCCCAGCTAGTGGGTGAAATGGGCAGCAAACTACAGGAGAAAATTATCGGTATCAGTCACGTGGACTGTCTGCCGGAAGCCCTGCAAATAAAAAAGGAGCTGGAAAAAAGGTACCAGCCCCGGGAAATAATCGTCAGCAAGGTGGGCACTACCATGGGAACATATGCGGGCACCGGCGGCTTGATCGTGGCTTTTTAGTTATCTTTTTAATTGCCCCGGGCATCTAAGGCCGCCAGGGCTTCTTTTAGTTTCTTGTAGGTACCCTCCAGAGACTCGGATATCACTCGCACATCACCGATCACCGGCATAAAGTTAGTATCCCCCACCCAACGGGGGACCACATGAATATGAAAATGTCCCGGGATGCCCGCCCCAGCCGCCCGGCCAATGTTTGCACCCACATTGAATCCCTGGGGGTTATAGGAACGGAGAACCCGGATCATCTTTTGGGTCATTTGAAATAGTTCTGTCATTTCTTCATCAGTAAGCTCCAGGATGTCACCCACATGGCGCTTTGGTATGATTAGCAGGTGCCCGTTGTTATAAGGATAGAGATTTAGGATCACAATGGTCTTGTTGCCCCGCAATAATACCAGGTTTTTTTCGTCATTGGTAGATTTAATTTTTTCACAGAATACACATTTATCCCCACCATGATCACCGCCAATATAAACCATACGCCAGGGTGCCCAAATCTGGTTCATGTAAGAAAACCTCCCACTTAATTTGCAAGATACCATTCCTTCAAATATTATCCCGACAAAACAGAACTTATTAAATTTTTCGACATAATTTGTTTTACTCCTCTTATATAATTTGGCCCCCCTTCTCCGCAAATTGTGCTTTTCCCAGGCGCATACTTCCATTTCAACAGGACACAATAGGCGTTAATAATGTATTTTGGAAGGTGGGCCATGAATACCCTCAATAGAATCCTGGAAATGATCTCCTATCGGGAAAACACAGACCGTGAAGGCTTTATCCTGCGGGAGTACAAAGAGGATCAAATTTCAGAGCAGGCAGATGATAGTGGGCCTGAGGATACAGAAACAACTGATAAACCACGGGCCGGACGGAGAAAATTTGTCAAACCTCGCCGTCCGGGGGAAAAGAACCAAGAGGGACCCGACAAAAAGGCAGACCCAGATGAATTAGATGGCCATTCCTTAAAAGAAAGCCAAACCAGTGCCTCCCTTAAGGAAAATCGGCAGGCGATCAAAAAACTATATCACCTGCCGCACAATGATGACATCATCGTCAGGGATTTTTATCTGGGGATGGATCGGGACTATGAAGGCCTGGCCGTTTTTGTTGATGGCCTTACTAACAGTACTATACAGGATATACTATTCCAGTCCTTGATGCTCCTGGCCATACCGCCCGAAACCGAAAGGGATAAGCTGACCCAAACGGTGATGAAGTCCCTATTACCCGGCAACCAGGTGCAACTAATTTCCACTTACAAAGATGCCCTGGCCGCTATAAATATGGGAGATACCGTCCTGTTTTTTGATGGGTGTGATAAAGCCCTGGGGGTAGAAACAAAAGGCTGGGAACATCGCACTGTGGATGTACCAATTACTGAACAGGTGATCCGGGGACCCCAGGAAGCATTTACTGAAACACTGCTCACCAACACCGCCCTGCTGAGGAAAATTATTA
>JAAYRI010000060.1 GCA_012518875.1 Peptococcaceae bacterium | reverse complement strand
CTATAACTACTATGATGCCGGGGATGTGTTGCTGCCTTTTGGTGCAGTCCAAGAAAACCTGTGCCGTATTAGTGCCGTAACGGCCGAAATCCTGGAAGGGGACAAGACGCCTTTTGTCCTCGGTGGCGAGCATTTGATTACTTGTGCTGTCGTTCAGGAGGTGGCCAAAAGGCATCCCGGACTGGTGGTAATTCATTTTGATGCCCACGCCGACTTACGGGATCAATATCTGGGCCAGCGTTTTTCCCATGCCACCGTGATGCGCCGGGTGGTGGAGATGATTGGGGGCAAAAATCTATTTCAATTCGGTATCCGGTCGGGCACCCGGGATGAGTTTGCTTTTGCCCGCGCCCACACCAACACCTTCCTCGACCGGGTTGTGGAACCGCTTATGGAGAGCCTGCCCCACCTGCAGGGTCGGCCAGTGTATGTTACCCTGGATATTGATGTGATTGACCCTTCTTTTGCCCCCGGTACGGGTACGCCGGAGCCGGGCGGCTGTTCTTCCCGGGAGATGATCACGGCCATTCACCTGCTGGGGGATCTGAATGTAGTTGGTTTTGATCTGGTGGAGGTCAGCCCTGTTTATGATCCTTCGGAAAGGACTGCCCTATTGGCGGCCAAACTGGTGCGGGAGGCGATCATGTCCTTTGGCCAGACAAAATTGTAATAAATTAAAGAAAATCATAGATTCTATTTGACTTCAAAGGCCGGATTAGTTATACTTATAAATGTCCGTTAAGGATGCCTGAAAAAAGGTGGGACAAAAAAAGGAAAATAAGTTCCGGAGCTGTGGTGTAGTGGCCTAACATGCCTGCCTGTCACGCAGGAGATCGCGGGTTCGACTCCCGTCAGCTCCGCCATTTTTATGCCACGGTAGCTCAGTTGGTAGAGCAGCGGACTGAAAATCCGCGTGTCGCTGGTTCGATTCCGGCCCGTGGCACCAGCCTCGGGTTGGTTCCCGCAAGAGATTGCGGGTTTTTTGTTTTTTGTGGACAAACTAAAAAAGAACCCACTGGTTCCCGGTTGTAAATGGTTTTTTAATTTTTTTGGTTTGTTTGCTACCTGTGCCTTGTTCCGCCAAAGGGGCACGGCCAAGGCCGTACCCATCCCTGGAGAGGCAATTTTTATTATTACCAGCTAGATCAGATGGTACCAGTGCAGTTTAGAACAGGCCATGCATCTGCCCACGCCATACATTTGGTCAACCTCATACAAATCTACCTTCCCTTGACCGAACCCAAAGCATTTGCACACTATTTCATTTTTCCTTGCTTCTGCTTTCAGCGCTAAATCCCCGTGATACACCCATTCCTCTCTTGGTTCAGGCTCTACAAGCAGGACCTGACGGGCAAAGTCAAAGACAACAGACGGCGGCCGACTCCTGGTTTGCTCTTTTCTCGCGCACTCCCTTCCTCTCATCAAATGATACCCCCTTTTTTTTCTCTGTTGCTGGTATTCGGTAGTAAATGTCTTTTTCCTGCATAACATGTCAATAAATTAAATGGTAGTTTATGGGGTAGGGATAAAAAGGCACATGTCGGCCTGGATAAACCAGTAATCAACCGTATTTACTTGGTGGTAGTGTCAGACAGGAATATTTCCGGCTATATAGAATTAATTAAAAATGTACATATATTTTTCCTCAACCAAAAAAATATTATTGATCATGATTATTTATGCAGCATTGCTTTTGTCGGCGGGTTGCGCTAAAATACCGGACAGTCAACCCCCGGCTTTTGATGAACCAATATTCTGCGGATTTTATACGGACAGCGCTGGTCCTTTTTCCTCCTTCGCCTCTTTGGTCGAACAGTGGCCCCGTATACAGGAAATTTCTCCCCTGTGGTACTACATCAGGGCCGATGGAACGATAGCAGAAGATATTGATCAAAAAGCCCTGGCGCTGGCCCGGGAAAAGAACATTAAAGTGATCCCCCTGGTAGCTTTTGCCGCCAACAGCAGCAGTATTATACTGATTGAACCTGCTGCCAGGCAGAGTGCCGTCCAGGACCTGATTTGGATAATGCGTGAAAACGGTTATGATGGGATAAATATCGACATGGAGATCGTTAAAGATGCCAGCCGGGATTATACACCGGAAAGAAACGGTTTGACACAATTCAT
>JAAYRI010000059.1 GCA_012518875.1 Peptococcaceae bacterium | reverse complement strand
TTTTGGTATTTTTAATTTTGCTATATACCTGTTAGGAGGGGATTTTGGTGGATGCGCTGAGAATAGTTTTGACTGTTGTGCAGGTACTTTTGGCAATAGCTCTGATTGCGGCTGTTATTCTGCAGTCAGGCAGAAGCGCCGGACTATCTGGGGCGATTACGGGGGGAGCGGAAACATTTTTTGGTAAGAAAAAAGGTTTGGACGAACTCCTTGGTAAGGTTACCATTGCAGTGGCTACTGTATTCGGGGCTCTATGTTTAGCACTGGTTATATGGAGATAAAAATTTTTCGCAAGGAGGTAATTAACCCGTGCAGGAATCAATGACACTAGCTGTAATCGGCGCAATAGTTGGGGCTATAGCCCTGGGCTTTGCTCTGGTCATTTTTGCCAGTATTCTGAAAGAGTCAATGGGCACACCGAAAATGAAGGAGCTTTCAGAAGCAATCCAGGAAGGTGCCATGGCTTTTCTAAACCGCCAGTATAAGACACTGATACCCTTTACCCTTATAGTGGCCATTTTATTAGCCCTGGTGCTGCCGTTATTGGACCAGCGTGTGCAGGGGGTTGCCCTTGCCGTTTCTTTTTTGGTAGGTGCGGTTAGCTCAGCTATTGCTGGTTATATAGGTATGAACAGTACCACCAAATCCAACGCCCGAACAGCGGAAGCTGCCAGGAGTGTTGGCCTGGGCAAGGCATTAAAGATTTCCTTTCGTGCCGGCGCGGTGATGGGTCTTTCTGTGGCTGGGCTGGGTTTGTTGGGTGTTTCGGTATTATTTCTAATTTATAAAAACCCTGTAGTTATTAACAGCTTTGCCTTTGGCGCCAGCGCGATCGCTTTCTTTGCTCGGGTTGGCGGCGGTATTTTTACCAAGGCGGCTGATGTGGGTGCGGACCTTGTGGGCAAGATAGAAGCAGGCATACCAGAGGATGACCCGCGTAACCCGGCTACTATCGCAGACAACGTGGGGGACAACGTAGGCGACACGGCCGGCATGGGTGCCGATTTGTTCGAATCTTATGCTGCTACCACCATTGCTGCTATGATTATCGGTAACACGATTTTCGGCGTTAAAGGGGCCCTTTTCCCCCTGGTAGTTGGCGCTATCGGTATTATTGCATCCATAATTGGGACCTTTTTTGTTCGCACCGGTGAGGGGGGCAACCCACAGGCAGCACTTAATGTTGGTCTATGGTCAACTAATATTATTACTGCCATCGGTGTGTTTTTCCTGGCCAGTTGGACCTTTGGGAGTGAAGGGCTGGGTATTTTTCTAGCGGTGGTGGCTGGTTTAATTGTTAACGTGGCCATTGGTGCCCTTACCGAATATTATACCGCTAACAATAAACCTCCCTGCCTGCGTATTGCCGAAGCTTCTAAGACAGGACCGGCTACAAATATTATCCACGGCCTATCGGTGGGTATGGAATCAGTTTTCTTTCCCATGCTAGTCTTTGCCGGGGCCATCTATTTCGCCTTTTTTGTAGCGGGAATGGTAGAACCAGCACATGCCATTTATGGTATTGCCATGGCCGCAATGGGCATGCTTTCTACTGCTGGTATCGTGGTGGCGATGGACTCTTTTGGTCCTGTAGCCGATAACGCCGGTGGGATTGCCGAGATGGCCGGTCTACCGCCTGAGGTGCGTGAAAAGACTGATAAACTGGACGCTGTGGGCAACACTACTGCCGCTATTGCTAAGGGATTTGCTATTGGGTCCGCGGCGCTGACTGCATTGGCCCTGTTCCAAGCCTTTGCTGATGAAATTGTAAGAAACCCCAAGCTGCAACACCTTTTGACAGAAGGACGTCTGATAATTAACCTCAACGATCCACTGGTGCTGGTGGGACTGCTCATTGGGGCTTCCATTCCATTTGTTATTGGATCCTCCACAATGCGGGCTGTGGGTGACGCTGCATTCGGTATGGTGAATGAGGTACGTCGCCAGTTCCGTGAAATCAAAGGGATTATGGATGGATCAGAAAGGCCTGACTACGCACGTTGTGTCAGTATTGCTACAGGTGCGGCTATACAAAAGATGATTTTCCCCGGACTGGTGGCAGTGATTATGCCTCTAATCGTAGGATTCGGCTTGGGGGCTCTGGCTCTGGCCGGTTATCTAGCCGGACTTACAGCAACCGGTGTGCTAATGGCCCTTTTCCTGGCTAATGCCGGGGGGTCATGGGACAACGCCAAGAAATGGATTGAGGCAGGTCACCTGGGCGGTAAAAGTGTTGATGGGGAGGCCAACCCTGTTCACCAGGCGGCAGTTATCGGCGACACTGTTGGGGATCCCTGTAAGGATACTTCTGGCCCGGCTATGAACCCGTTAATTAAGGTTGCCGGTACCATTGCACTAATCATTGCTACAGTGTTATTCCATTAAGAGAGAAACGCCGGGTAACCCCCGGCATTTTTCACTATTATGCCGGGGGTTATGGGGTATCAAAAGGCGGAAGGGGGTAGAAGGATTTGACCAGACCGCTGCTAAAAGATGACAATAATATCTGTTTTGGCTGCAGCCCCAACAATCCAATCGGGCTGAAAATGGTGTTTGAACATGATGGAGAAATATGCCGCTCCCGTTTCACAGCGGGGCCGGAGCATCAAAGTTGGAATGATGTGGTCCATGGTGGTCTACTGGCTACAATGATGGATGAAGCAATGGGCAAATGGCTGTGGGAGCACGGGCTTGTGGCCATGACGGCAGAAATGACAGTTCGCTATAGTGCTGCCGTTCCAGTGGGGGCAGAGCTGACAATTGAAAGTAGCCTGGTGTCGCAAAAACGACGTCTGCTGGTGATGGCTGCCAGCGTCACCCTACCTGACGGAACAGTTGCTGCCCGTGCTAAAGCAAAATTTCTCAAGGTTGAACCGGCTTTGCCGCCGGAAAAGGAGGAAAAATATGAACAGGGAAGAAGCCTTAAAACTTCTCAAGAAAAACCTGAAGAACAAAAATCTCATTAGCCACTCCCTGGCAGTGGAGGCAGTAATGCGCAGGCTGGCGGAGCATTTTGATGAGGATGTGGAAAAATGGGGCCTGGCCGGGCTATTGCACGACATCGACTATGACCGGACCAAGGGTGATCCGGCCAGTCATAGCATTGAGGGGGCAGAAATGCTCGCCGAGCTGGGGTTGCCTGACGACATTGTGTATGCGGTAAAGGTACATAACTCCTATCACGGGCTACCACGCCTTTCCCTGATGGACAAGGCCCTTTTTGCTACCGATCCCTTGACTGGTTTAATTGTAGCCGGGGCGCTAATTCGCCCGGAAAAGAAACTATCAATTGTCGATGTGCCATTTCTATTAAAACGTTTTAAAGAAAAAAGCTTTGCCCGTGGTGCCAACAGGGAAACAATTGAAGCCTGTTCGGAAACGGGACTCACCCTGGAAGAATTTATGGGGTTGGGTTTAGAGGCGATGCAAGGGATTGCTGCCGAAATAGGCTTGTAGTCGTCGGTCTCTGGTTCAGATATAGTTGATTTTGTGTGGTTACAACGTGACCTTGACAAGAAGCAGGGTGTTGTTGTATAATGTAATGTGCACTTAAAATCGTTGTCACAAAATCCCTATTCCGGCTATAGGTCGGAAAAGGGTTTATTTTTCAGGAGCAGATTATGGCTATTAGGACAGTAACCAAAAATCGTAAGGCCCGGCACGAATACCACATCCTGGAGACATATGAGGCCGGATTGGTCCTCAAAGGGACGGAGGTCAAGTCGTTACGTGCGGGCAAAGCCAACCTGCAGGACAGCTTCGCCCGCGTTGAAAAAGCCGAGCTTCTGCTGTATAATATGCATATAAGCCCTTATGAACAGGGCAACAGGTTCAACCACGAACCCAAACGTACCCGCAAGTTATTGATGCACAAGCAGGAAATAATGCGGCTTTTTGGCAAGACGAGGGAAAGGGGCTTGGCTCTGATTCCTTTGCAGGTTTACTTCAAAAGGGGTTTAGCTAAAGTGGAGTTAGCCCTGGCCAAGGGTAAAAAGCTCTATGACCGCAGGCAGGATGTTGCTGCCCGAGATGCGCAGCGAGAAATGGATAGGGCGGTCAAGGAGAGAATGAAAAACTACTAGAAAAAGTTTTCAGAATGATGGCAGCATGGGGAAAGAGATATATTAAAATAAAAGTATAAAAGTATGCAACTGTCACACGTCAAAAAACTGGGTCACATGACCCGTTCAAAATATGGGGGCGTCATGGTTTCGACGGGGGAAGCGGTGGCAGGAGAAGCGAGCCGGGGTTTCCATCAGCCCGCAAAACGGTGGAAAAAACTATAATTGCCAATAATAACAATTACGCTTTAGCTGCTTAAATAGCAGTTAACCTTCTACCTACGCTGGGCCCGTGGCCTGGGCTAGAGGGTCATTTAAACGGGCTGGTTTAAACCCAATTCTCGGAGGGTTTAAACAAGACTTATCGAGATAGTGACATGGGAGCCCGGCTGTAAGGCGCCCATGAAACGAAACCTAAACTGCAGTCTGCGCTCGGAGAGACTCCTGTGGTCGTTCTTCCGGACGGTGGGTTCGATTCCCCCCGCCTCCACCATACATAGTAAAGCAAAATTGATATAATTAAGGCCCGCCGTAAGTGGCGGGTTTTTTGTTATAGAGGGGGTTAAATGTCCATAGGATAAGGGTTTTCAGGGTTGTTGGAACGGCCTCGGGGGTCCTTATTTTTGTCTGGGGGATGGGTGGGGCTTGGTGTATTGCCCACCTGATGATAAAAAGTGTATTTGTCAATGTATCAGAAAGATCTTGATAAAAGGCAGCAATCTTTTTCTGTTAAAGCAAGAACAAAAAGGCGTCTGGTATAAGGGTTTTTTCATGCCCAATTCTATAATGGTGGCTTGGATCTGCAAACATATTGCATATCGCAATACAAAATGATAAAATATAAACGCCAAAAAGGAGGGTGGTAGGCATGTCTAAAACCACAAGTATTTTTGCTCGTGTTGAGCCGGAAATAAAAAAACAAGCGGAAATGGTGTTAAATAAACTTGGCATACCTATGTCCAACGCTATAAATATTTTTTTAAGACAGGTTATTTTACAAAATGGGCTACCATTTGAGGTAAAAATTACAGGCAATAGACCCCTTGCCGCTGGAGATTTAACCCCGGAAGAATTTAACAATGAAGTTGAAAAGGGCTTTAGCGATTTAAAGGGGGGTAGGGTCGTATCAGCGGATAAGGTAGCCGAACGGATCAGTAGGGAATATGGGCATGAGTTATAAGGTTATTTACACCCAGGAATCAGAACAGGACCTCATCAATATCTACATGTACATTGCAAAGAATTTACTGGCCCCAG
>JAAYRI010000058.1 GCA_012518875.1 Peptococcaceae bacterium | reverse complement strand
GGAGAAAGGTTCCTATGTTAAGAGCCCGTAATGACCTACGCTACAGCCATTATGCATTTCTACATAGCCCATGATAATCTTTCGACTATCATAAACCATTTTGAAACCCATAATGACCTTGGCTCGACTATCATGGATATCTAGGAAGCCTACAACAATCTTTCGACTGCTACAGACCTCAGGGCTAATTTTTGTTAGCAATCCGACACCCATGATAATCTTAGCTCGACCGGTAGATATCCCTTACGACCCGGCAACAATCCTTTTAAGGACTGTTGCTGAACCTGCCGCAACACCTACCAGTCTTCCCTCCGACTAATATCAAGCCGTTACGACCTGATATTAATCTTTGGCCGACTATTACAGAGCCTTTTGACCCTGTAATAATCTTGACTCGGCCATTACGCACCCTTGTGATCATATTTTGTCCGGTTATATAAATTTAATACCATAAATCAAAAGAATTTTATGGATCAAAGAATTTTCTGCCGATCATATTTTCCGGCATATACTCTTGCTGCACAATAGACCGGGGATAGTCATGGGGGTATTTATAGCCTTGGCCGGATCCCAGTTCTGCGGCCCCCCGGTAACCAGTCCCTCTCAAATGTGGCGGTACCGGTGCTGCTCTTTCCTTTTCCACGGCCGACATGGCGGCATCGATGCCCCTGACCACCCCATTGCTCTTGGGAGCAGTGGCAATATAGAGAGCTGCCTGGGCCAGGATGATCCGGGCTTCGGGCATGCCGATTCTTTCTACTGCCTGGGCCGCAGCAGTAGCCACCACCAGGGTCTGGGGGTCTGCCAGACCCACATCTTCGGCAGCATGAATGATTATTCGCCTGCTGATAAAAGCCGGGTCTTCCCCAGCATACAGCATTCTGGCCAACCAGTAGAGGGTAGCATGAGGGTCGGAACCACGCATACTTTTAATAAATGCGGATATCACATCATAATGTTCATCAGTCCTGTTATAGCGAAGGACCCGCTTTTGGATCGCTTCTTCAGCAATGGCCAATGATATGATCCTTTTCCCAGCAGAGTTGGGCGCTGTGGTCAGCACAGCCAACTCCAGGGCATTTAGAGCAGCCCGGGCATCACCGTTGGCCACTGCCGCCAGGTGTTCCAGGGCTTCCGGGGCAACCTGAGCCTGATAGCGAGCCAGGCCTCTCTCCTCATCTTGCAGCGCCCTTAATAGTATTTTTACTAGTGCCTGATGGGAAAGAAGCTCAAAGCGATAAAGCTGGGAACGGGAGAGCAAGGGCCGATTGACAGAAAACATTGGATTTTCCGTGGTGGAGCCGATAAGAGTCACCAGGCCATTTTCCACAAAGGGCAACAAGGCATCCTGCTGAGCCTTGTTAAAACGATGAATCTCATCAATAAAAAGGATAGTCTTTTGATCATAGAGGGAACGGTTCTCCCGGGCTTCCCCGACCACGCGTCTGATATCAGTCACACCGGCCATCACAGCATTGATTGTTTCGAAGCGGGAACTGGTCATACCGGCTATTATTTCCGCCAGTGTGGTTTTGCCGGTACCCGGCGGCCCGAAAAAGATCACCGACCGTAGGTTGTCCGCTTCGATCGACCTTCTCAGCAGTGTGCCTGGACCAACAATATCCGATTGTTCAGAAAATTCATCCAGATTCCGGGGCCTCATCCGTAAAGCCAGAGGCGCAGACCCAGCCATTTTTTTTTCCATAGCTTGTTCAAATATATTCACCAGCATATCTCCTATAGGGGGAGCCACTATAACCCTTTAATTCATCGTAAAAAAAAAGCACGTCTAGACGCGCTCTTCTCATATACTACAGGTGGCTGTTTATAAAACGACCCAACTCTTCTTTTGATTTATACCCGATGGAACGGTCCACTTCTTCACCGTTTTTAAACAATACTATCGTTGGTATGCTGATTACACCATATGTGGAAGGCATGGTCTGGTTAGCATCAACATTCAGTTTACCCACCAGTATTTTGCCGTCAAATTGCTCAGCCACTTCCTCAATAACAGGCGCAATCATTTTGCAAGGACCACACCAATCCGCCCAAAAATCAACTAGCACCGGCAGCTTTGTTTCGTCCATAACCTGCTTAAAGTTATCGTCGTTAATTTCCATTACCTTTTTGCTGGCCAAAACGCTATCCCCTTTCATATTGATTATCCGTAGGCTATCTACTTTTGTAGTACAATAGCACCTCAGGTAATTTTAGACAGTCATTATTATAATCTTATTTAAAACCCCTTGTCAATGCAATAGGGGCCAATAATTCATGCTAATTCATTATCCCAACTAGCGGAAAAAACTAAAGGTTTTCAGTTGAGCACATTTATTGTCACTGAAAACCATTACCAACAGGGCCTTTTAAGACCCCACAAATGCCGTGCCCACCAAAAGTTTGAACCTGCTCTCACAGGTGGGTGCCTGCCTGGATGATTTATGTTCCCTCACGATGAGGCTTGCAAGCCACACCCAGAGCAAATGCTCCCTCTTCTAATGTGTTGGATCAAAACTTCAGGGTAGACCACGTACACAGTAGGGCATTGATTAACTGCATTTATGTTACCATAACAAAACAACTTTTACAAGTGTGCACCCGGCTCCGTTAGTGTCAAGTAAAAGTAGGCAGGTATCCCATCTTTCCTGTAGCAGAGTCAAGCAGACCATCGTGATCAACCTTTTACAACCTAGCCAAACATGACTTCATTTTAAAAAACACAATAAAACACT
>JAAYRI010000057.1 GCA_012518875.1 Peptococcaceae bacterium | reverse complement strand
TTCGCCGCCCCCTCGCGGGTAGCCGACGCATGACTCGGGGTCATGGCTGGTCGCTAATCATTACCATGTGGTGGACTTGCACCACCTACCTACTGCCGGCTTTTACCGGCGCTTTCGAACCGTCCCCGTGTCTCACCCCATAGACAGGTACAATAAGCACCCTTTTCCACCCACCCTTATTTTTGCCAGATTATCCCCCATCAGGGCCCCCAGTTCAAGTTCAAGATCCGTCCCGGACCTGAACAAATATAGTGAAAACTTGCAGGTTGGAAGTTTTTGGCACAATTTACATAATTATGTTGCAATTTGTAGTAAATGTGATACAATATAACTTATGATAAAAGGAAAGTTTGTGCAAGGGAGGTGATTTCAATTTGCACTAACAAGCTTCGGGCCAGGCGCAAGGAGTTGAAGCTCACCCAGCAGGACATGGCCGAAGCAATCGGCATCTCTGGTTGCCATTATTGTCAGCTAGAGAAGGGTATTCGTCGGATGCCGCTTCCATTTGCAAAAAAAATTGCAATAACACTGGGCACAACGCTAGATGAATTGTTCATGCAGTCTTCTAGACCCAGAAAGCGGTAATATGACCATTATATCAAAAAATTGTGTCGAAACAAGACACTGCTCCCATAGCTTGACAACATGAACGGCCCCGCTCGCTCCAAACCGGTTTTTAGCTTAGCGGGGCCGTTCACAATAAATACCGTATATTTGAGGAGGGAATTAATTTGGCCAGTTTATGGCTCAGATTATATACAGAAATAATCTATGACAGCAAGCTGAGGAGGTTGCCCCCGTCCAGGCGGTGGCTTTGGATCACGCTGCTATGTATAGCAAAGGTTTCCCCCCGCCCGGGTTGGCTGCTATTGTCCGAAGGCGTACCGGTAACGGTGAAGGACATTGCCGACAAGGCAGCGGTGACTGTTAATGTAGTCAAGGCCGGGCTTAGCGACTTCACATACCTGCGCATGGTGGAAAAGGTTGATGGGGTCTGGCGGCTCCTAAACTGGGACAAGCGCCAGTTTGTCAGTGATAACAGCCGCGCCCGGGTGCAAAAGCACCGGAAAAAAGGAAAAGTGGCCAGCACCGGTTCGGATACGGTTGCTGCTGCCGGCAAAATTGCCCCTACCGGTAACACATCTCCAAATCCTAGTCTACAAAAAAGTGAAATCGACGGTGCAAATGACAGTGAGGTAACGTTACCGGGCCGTTACCACAATGTTACCCGTAACCCTGCCGTAACAGCCCCAGAGACAGAGGCAGAGAACAAAGACAGAGATCAGAAAAAAAATATGGTTAATACTAGTACTACTACCACCCACAAGGGAAAAAAAACGGCACTTGTCAGCGCCTTTGAAGAAGAATTCGGCCGGCTCCTTTCGCCGGTAGAATTGGGACAGTTGGGGGACTGGGATAAAAATTGCCCCGAGCCCCTGATCCTGGAAGGCTTAAAAAGGGCCGTATTGGCCGGCAAATATCAATTCCGCTACATTAACGGCATCCTCACCAACTGGCGAAAGAACAACCTGCGCACAGTACAGGAGATTACCGCACATGAAACCGCCTTCCGCAATAAAGACAGGCCGGACCCATTTGTAGTCAATAAGGCAGGGAAAGACAAGCCTGGCTACCGACCCAGTGAAGCTGATTGGGCCAGTGAACCGGACACCCTTTAGCTATGTTTCGGACGGACAAAGGAGGAAGCAAAGCGGAAATGGAAATGGAGATAGAAATGAAAAGGCTCACCACTGGAACGAACCGGGTGGAAACGGCGGGGCGGAAACCCCCCGCTCCCACCTGCGGCATCAGCGGCATTTGCATGGTAGAGGTGACAGGGAAAATCAGCCTGTGCAGTGAACAAGACAGCGGCTGCACTGTGCTGGAGCGCACCAAAGCCAAAAACCTGGCCCGTTGCGGTGTCCACAGGCGCTTTGCTGACTGTACCTTTGCCAATATCGCCCGAGCGGGCGTGCCGGCTAACATCCGGGAACAGTACAACCGGGTGCTAAATTATGCCCAAAATCTGGCGGAAAACATCTCTAACGGCCGCGGCCTGCTGCTCAAAGGCGCCGTGGGCACAATGAAAACCAGCCTGGCCGTAGCCGTCCTCCAGGAGCAAATAGCCGCCGGTGAGGCCGGCTATTTTATCACTATGTCTGCCCTGCTGGATAATATCTTCACCTTAAAAGCCATCAGCCCCGGCAAATGGGCCCAATTTGAACAGCAACTGCGGGAAACCCCACTACTGGTATTGGATGACCTGGGGTCGGAACACACAGAAGGCTGGGTGTTGACCAAGGTAGACGCCATCATCGCCGAAAGATACAACCGGTGTCTGCCACTAATCATCACCACCAACCTGACCGCCGGCCAACTGCGGGGCGTCTATGCGGAACGGGTCATCGACCGGCTGCGGGCCACCCTGCAGGTAATCAATTTCCAGGGCCCCAGCCTCAGGCGGTAAAGGACACAAGGGGACGGTTCTTTTGTGTCATTCCGTAATTTTTTTAGGACGCAAGAGAACCATTCTTTTGTGTTCCGTGTTTTTTCATTTTCCTCTATGTTTGTAACCAACGACACAAAAAAACCGTCCCCTAGTGTCCCTGTCCGGGGTCACCTCAAACTGTTCCCTTGTGTCCCCCCCTTGTTTCCCCCAGGCCGCCACAGTAGGCGGGACACTAACCACCATTAATAATTTTGCTAATTTCCTCAAACTCCATACCACTCTGGCGTGCCACCACAATAGTCAACGAGACAATGCTCTTCTGCAGCTCCTTGATCACCGGCTCCAGACGCACCAGCAGATAACCTGCCACCACCATCGGAAAACCGTAATTAGCCGCTAACTGTGCCATCTCTTCCATATGGATCTGCCTCCCTCTACACAATGCGGGACA
>JAAYRI010000056.1 GCA_012518875.1 Peptococcaceae bacterium | reverse complement strand
TTCTAGGGCAATCAAAAATTTTGCAGTCCATTACGATCTAGAATGTGAAGAAAAAGGCCCAGATGCTTGCTAATCTGCAACATTTGGGCCTTTTAATGTGCAAAACTTCCGATTGAACCCTTCAAGAACCGTCCCCGGCTTGGTTTTGGAACGCAGTAAAACCTTTTTTATGGTACATCCGTGGCAAAGAAGGAAGGAAACGGGTGTACTACTGCAGAATTGTTTCATAACTAGTGAATAACCCTAAAAAGATGGTGATACCTGTGGAAATATTTGATTCGACCAAGGGGAGTTTATTTGAAATATTAAAGGACGCACATAAGGGGAAAATACAACTACCCGATTTCCAAAGGGGATGGATATGGGATGATGAGCGTATTAAAGGAATCCTTGCTAGCGTTGCTAAATCCTTTCCAATTGGAGCAGTAATGTTTCTGGAAACTGGGAATGAAAACCTACGGTTTAAGGCAAAACTTGTTGAGGGTGTAAAGCTTGATAATAGTGTGGATCCTGATTTACTGATTCTTGATGGGCAGCAGCGAATTACCTCATTATACCAAACAATTATAACCAACGAAATAGTTACTACCAGGAATGAAAAGAATTACGAAGTTAAACGCTGGTATTATATTGATATGGTTAAAGCTATGGACGAAAATTACGATCTAGAGGAGGCCATCATATCTCTTGACGTAAGGAAACAGATTACTGAAGACTTTGGGCGGCGTATTACCCTTGATTTGTCCAAGCAAGAATTTGAGTATAAAAATCTTATGTACCCAGTTTGTATGATTGACGATTACAGTACCTGGAGGCGGGAATTCAATGAATATTGGCAGCACAGCGGAGAAAAGTCAATGTTTTGGGACGAATTTGAGAAGAGGATTATTATCAATTTCCATAAATATATGCTTCCAGTAATTATTATGAAAAAAGAAAACCCGAAGGAAGCAGTTTGCCAGGTTTTTGAAAAGGTGAATACAGGGGGAGTGCCTCTGGACATTTTTGAGTTATTAACTGCAACCTTTGCTGCTGATGATTTTGAGCTAAAGAAAGATTGGGAAAAGGCAAAAAAGGAGTTTAAGGGTCATAAACAACTTGCCAAAGTTAGCAATACAGATATTATTCAAGCGGTTACTCTATTAACAACATATAACAACAAACTTAGATATGCAAGGCAAAATGTTCCCCCCGAAGAATTGCCGGCTGTGAGATGTAAGCGAAAGGACATGCTTGATTTATCGCTAGATAATTATCAAAAACACCGTGATCCAATTGTACAGGGTTTTATAAAGGCGGCTAAAATACTTTTTGAAAACCATATTTACACAGCCCGAGATTTGCCCTATAGTACCCAACTAATACCTCTAGCAGCGATTTTAGCAGCTTTGGGGGATAAAATTGATAATATAGGCAACAAGAAGAAACTAATGCAATGGTATTGGTGCGGTGTCTTCGGTGAACTTTATGGTTCAGCTAACGAAACTCGTTTTGCTCTTGACCTACCCCAGGTGGTCAATTGGATTGAAAATAATGGCCCTGAACCCAAAACGGTATATGACGCCAATTTTTCCCCATCCCGGTTACATACCCTAAGGACGAGAAATAGTGCTGCATACAAGGGGATCTATGCTCTGCTTATGGACGATGAAACTAAGGATTGGCTCTCAGCTACAGGAATTGATGTTAGTACCTATTTTACTGATTCTATTGATATTCATCATATTTTTCCGGTTGCCTGGTGTGAAAAAAACAGTATCAAAAAGGATGACTATAATTGCATAATCAATAAAACACCCCTATCTAGTCGAACAAACCGGTTTGTAAGTGGCCAAGCACCAAGTAAGTATCTGGGAAGGCTGCAAAAACATGCTGGCGTAAACGAAAATGAATTCAAAAACATATTAAGGTCCCATGTTCTTACCCCGGGGTTTATGTATGCTGATGATTTTGAGGGTTTTTTCAATGATCGCAAGGAAAAAATATTGCAAAGAATAGAAAAAGCCATGAATAAACCTATCCCAAGGGATGTAATGCAAGCCGAAGATGGAACCTATATTGATGAAGATGATGAAGGGTTCACGGCTATGCAGTTGAATTAAAATCTAGTCTTTGTTCCACAAATCGGTGGTGTGTGCAACTGTTCTTTTTTTCATGTATCAGAGTCACTGAGGAATGTCCCCAGAACTGGGACAAGGGACCTGTCCCCGCGTCCCACATGGGGGGACAGAAAAGGGACAGCGTTTTAACCGCCATCCCTTAAATACTCACCTATTTAATACCTGCGGATATCTAATTAATGCTATCTCGTAGCCTAGTTTCTCAAAACCATATTTCCTATAAAAGGTTATTAGCCGGTCATAATCCAGGTCACCAGTGGGGTGAACCCCTGTTATCACGGTGAACTCGTGCTCATCCAGCACATCTATCAGTTCATCCATTAATAGGGAGGCAATCCCCCGGTTCCTCATATCCTCGGGCACAAATAGTCCAGGAGCATACCATGTCCCATCGTCACACATTTTCTGTATGGTAACCGTAGCCGGCTGGGTGTGGCCTGGGACATAATAGGCCAGGGTTATGCAGTCTTCCGTAGCGCTTTTAACTAACTCGCCTTTCACCATTAACATGCTAGTCAATTGATTCATCCCCTTCATCACCAGACTAGACTATGTTATTGAAGCGCAGACAGTCACTGTCCCCCCTGATATTACCTTCAATTCCAATATAAATCTTCTGCTAGCTAGATGTCAAGGGGGTAATTGATCATGTTAGGCTGTAGCCGCGAAGCAATTTGGTGGGTTTTTTTGTTATTATATTTGTTATTATGGTAACATGGGGGCTAATATGAACAATAAAAGTCCTGGCGCAGGTGAACTTCATAAATGGCTGGCCGATGCCATCAGAAGTTGCAAAAAACGGACTGTTTTGTTGAAACAACTTTATGCTTGGGCGGAGAAGCTGGATGGCGGGATGGCGATGTATTTACAGAGCCCGCTGGGGAAGGCTGCTTTCCAGCAGGCCGTCAGTGAGCTTGTGGCGGTACAAATTCTTTCTCCCGTGGGCAAAAAACCAGCCACCCCCGGGGGGTTGCACCGGAAATACAGAATCATAAAGGAGCCGGTGGCGCCGGATGCTGCTTTGCACGAAGAAATTATTCGTGCCATTGCCCCGCCGGCAGAGCTGGATTATTACCTCAGAAATCCCCAGGATTTCAGGCTTGATCAGCCCATCATCGAGGTAATCAGCAATTTTCTGCGGCAACCCCAACCAGGTTTGCTCACGGTGAATGAAAGGGCCTACCAGCTTTTTGGTGACGAAAAATTCTTCCAGGGGGCGGGGAGGGACAGAAGCCGTGGCGCCAGGGTCCTCAAACGACTGGGCCTGGGGTATGCCCACATCGGCTGCCGGGAAACGGCAGAACCTTTTTTTAGTTTTCAAAGCAAGGATTTTCATGCCCGCAGCGCCAGGGATATTTATATCATAGAAAACAAAGATACCTTCTGGTCTTTTAAGGAGCAGATTATGGATCAGCGGGCACAGCTTAGGGCAGACTTGATCATTTACGGGGAAGGAAAGAAAATTATCAGTAGCTTTCAGTTTGTGGATGAATATGCTGTCAAGCCCGAGCAGGATGGATTTTACTACTTTGGTGATCTTGATCCGGAAGGCATTAATATTTACTGTCTGCTGAGGGAGGAATATCCCCAATACAACATCCAGCCTTTTGTTGCCGGGTATCAGGCCCTGATCCAAATCGGCCTGCAGAAGGCGCCGGTCAAAACCCCTAAAGCCCAACGATTAGTTAAGAAAAATGTGGCCAACTTCCTGACGGCCTTTGAGCCATCCTGGGCGGCTAAAATCGGGGAGCACCTGCTCCAGGGCTTTTATGTTCCCCAGGAAGCCCTTTCAGCCCTGGAAATGAAAGAAAGGTTTGGCCAACAATGATAGGGGGCTGCCTCCTGGAGATTTTTCCACAAAACCCGCGGAGGATTGGTCCCCGCACAGGAAAGGTTTGGTGTCAGTGTTTGGGCAAGATGACCTGCTGGCCAGGAAAATAATTCGGGAAAGCATCACGGGAAAAGACCCGGAGCTGGATTTAGTGGATGACTTTATGGCTGAGTTGGATCCGCGTTTGGAACAGGTCAAGGTGTATCAGCCGATTATGGAACTCCTCCGGAAACGAAAAAACGAAGGTGAGTTATCCAGGCTGGTACCTGAGCTGTGTTTTTTAATGCTGTCCTATCTGATTTTTGAAGGAAAGCTCAAATACAGGGGGATTACCTTTCCCGAGCTGCAGTCTTTTTTGGGCCGAGCTTTAAATCATATTTTGGGCCGGAAGGTGGCGCCCCGGGCAGCAGGGGAACTGACGGCGGAAATTCTGGACGGGCTGCAAAACGGCGGGCGGAACTTCACCCTTCATACCTTCAACTTCAAAAGGGGCGGTTTGCGGGAAAAATACGTCAAGTTTCTACAGATTAAACAAACCTCCGCCGGTGTCCTGGAGTATTCCGTGACCGAGCAGGGCGTTGACTTTTATTTACGCACCAAAGAATTTCCCGATGAAACCAGGGTTACCATAAACCTGTTGCTTTTCCAGAAGCAAATGGAAAAGGGCGCCTTTGGTTTTGCCTATGAAACAGTGCGCAGGCTGAATATGGAGGTGCAAAAAAAGAGAGATCGCAGACATTCCCTCTTAGAAGCCTTGATGTATGGCCGCCTGGATCAGGGTGATTCTTACGAGAATTATCACCGCAGCATCGGGCAGCAGTTTCAGGAGGAAGCGGAGTTGTTTAATGTGGCCCTGAAGAATGTCCGCAGTGCTTTTACCGAATATGTGGAGAGAGTTAACAGCGGCTGGGCCACTCAGAAGGAAAAGGACATTTTCACCTTGATTAAAATTATTGAAAAGGAAATTGGCCGTGCACAGACTTTGCACACCGAATTATTGAGGGACGCCGCCGGCTTTACCAAAGAGTATGACCGCACCCTGAGCCTGAGAAGAAAGGCCATTTTCACGGAAAGGTTTAACTTTCAGGGCCAGTTGGAAAAGCTGGTTACTAATAATGGCCCGCCGGCAGCCCTCAAATTCCTCTTTGAGCCTTTGCTCCACCCACGGATGAGGAAAAGCTTCAACATTTTGCGGGTCTTTGAACCCCAGCGACTGGTAAGAAGCCGCCTGGAAGTGGAGGAGAGCCGGGAGGAAGAGGCAGCGGTGGAACGAGAAACCCTAGATCAGCTAACCAGCAGCCGGGTGCGGGGGAATTTCCTGTTCTATGCAGCCAGATTGCTGGAGGCACTGGACACTGGGGAGGGGCAGGTGACCCTGGAGGATTTTTGCCGGGGCTTGATTGATAACTACACTGAGGATAGTGTTTATAATGGGGATTTTATCAGCTTCCTGCTGGAAATGAACCGGGACAAGCCTCTGGGCGAACGGGTGCGGACCATTTCCTTTGCTGACGGCCGAATTGAGGTGGAAGAAGAATTGAAAACGATAGAAGAGGTTTTTATCCGGGCTGCTCTGGCTGTCCGCTCAGCGGGTCGGATCAACCAGGTGCAGGTGCAGAGCATCCCCGAGCGGGAGTTGGAGCTGCTGCCGGGTTTGAAAATAACCGACATGATGTTCAAAGGGGTGAGCAGATGATCAAACTGGGAATAACTACTGATGTTTTGGATGAGGCGCTGGATATCCTCAAAATCCTTTTGCAGGGGGAGGAAATCAGCAAGAACAAAAACACCCTATTATATGAAAAATATCTGTATCGTAGTGATGTGGAGGAAATGCTCCATCATGTTGCCGGCAGGTTGGAACTCAGGGTCTACAGGGGCCATGGCCAGTTATTTGTCTGTCCCGAGGCCGGCAGCTTGTTGTTCGGCTGGACCAATGAGGAGCTGCGGGACCGGATCAGTTATATTACCACCAACAGTGAGTTGTTTACGGGTTATTTCATCATCATGACTCTGGTGACTATGTTTTACCGGGAAGCCTACCCGGACACCCCCGTGGCCTACATAAAAATCAACGATCTGGTGGAAAATGTCACTAGCCGTCTGGCGGCCCTGGGGCGGATGGAAGACCTGGAAGCAGCGGGCCGGGAGAATCAGTTTGACTTCGTGGAGGTCTGCCGAGTCTGGCAAAGACTCCCCGACGCTCGGGAAGGGGTGGTCGGGGGCAAGAATGACAAGATTGCCTTTGTGGAAAATATCTGCCGTTTTTTAAATAGTGAAAAGCTGGTTGGCTTGGATCCGGACCGGCGTATTATTTACCCCACAGACCGTTTGCGGACGATTATCTGGGATTATTATGAGGACAGGGACAACAGGCGGGACTTGCTTTCCTTTGTCCAGGAGCTGGAGGGTGGTGCCTGATGCCCCACATCAATAGTATCAGGTTGGTTAATGTCCATTTTAATAATGCCACCCAGTTCTATGATGATTTTTACCTGGAGCCGGCGGGGCGGAATACCACCTACGACCTGGAAAACGGTGGCGGCAAGACCCTGCTGTTAATGATGCTGCTGCAGGTTGTTTTGCCCAAGACCTATCTGAGAAGGGAAAAACCCTTGAGCCTTTTGTTTCAGGGAGGCAAGGACAGGACCTCCCACGTGGTCGTAGAATGGATTTTGGAAGAGGGACACCGGTACAAGTATTTGCTGACTGGTTTTTCTGCCCGGAAACGCCGCGGCCCAAGCAGAGAGGCGGGGGTGGAAGGGGATGAGGAGGAAGGTTTGCAGTCGGCCGACATTGAGCACCGCAGCTGGCTGGTGTTTTATAATGATCACCGGGTTACCAGTTGCCGGGCTGTGCCCCTGGTTAGGCAGGAGGCTGCTCATAAGCGGTATGCCACCTTTGAAGATATCAGAAAATATATCCAGCAAATGGAGCAAAAAGGGCTGCCCGGGGAAATTTTCGATGGGATTGAGCGCTACCAGCATTATCTTGCTTCCCAGCACCTGTTGACAGCGGAATGGAATATCATTCGGGGGATAAATAGCGGTGAAAATAATATTGAATCCTATTTCAGGCAAAATACCACCTCCCGCAAGCTGATTGAAAATCTGTTTGTGAAAATAGTGGAAGATGTAGAGGCCTTAAATAGAGGGGGAAAAAGCGAGGATGAAAGCCTGCTGTTGGCTGATGCCCTAATTGAGATCCGCACCAGTCTCAATGAATACCTGAGGCTCAAAGGCCACCTGACTGAGTTCGGCAAGATCGGGATCTACTACAATGAGTTTGCGGAGAGAAATGGGGAGCTGCTGGCGGCTTTTCAAAAGTTCGAGGCAGCTAAAGGGCAGGCTGCGGCCATATACAACCTCCTTGGCCGGAGACTGCAGGAGTTGGGGCAGCAGCTGGAGGAAATCCGGATCCGGCTGGCGGAATACAACTCGGCCCGGGAAAGGAGCCGGAAGCACGAAAGGCTGCTGGAGGCCGGTCTGGTAAACCTGCAAAAAGAGATCCTTCAGGCTGAAGAGAATCGGCAGGTGGCTGCTAGAGACCAATTGGCGGCAGGCCAGGAGGCCCTGGGCCGGGAGCTGAGGCGCCTGCTGGCCTGGGAAGGTTATGGTGAATACCGGGAAGTGCGGGCAAGGATGACCGCCCTGGAGCGGCGCCAGGAAACTCTAGCGGCCGATGAAGACAGTTTGCAGGCTGAGTACAATAAAGCGGGGGGGCAGCTGAAATATTTGTCCGACCGGCAATTGACCAAGTGGGACCGGTTGCTGCAGGAGGCCCAGCAGGCCAAAAACCAGTTGGAAAAACAAAGGGAACTGACCCAGGAGGATTTGAGCAAGGCCCGTTCAAGGGTTGCCGTTTTGCAGGATAATGAGGCCAAACTTTCCTCGCAAGAGGAGGCTTTGTCCGGGAGGTTGCAGGAATTGAGGGATTTCTTCCTGCAAAGGGGCGAGTTGGCGGCCTTGTTATCTATTGACAAATTTGCCCACAGGCTCCAGGAGCAGTTGCAGGACTACCAGGAGGAAACTGTTTCCCTAACCACTGAGTTGGAGCAGCTGGCAGCTAAACTGCAAGATGCCAAGCTGGCCTCTGTGGGGGTGAAAAGCGAAGTCAAGGGACTTCAGGCTGCCCAAAAGCGGGCGAAAGAGTGGCTGGCGGCTTACCGGCAGGAACGGGAGGCCCTGGAAAACAAAGCCCGGGCCTGGGAACAAGCTGGTATTGAAAATTACCGGGAAGCTTTGCAGCTGGCCCTGCACCAGGAAAGCCTGCGCCAACTGGAGATGGAAATCGAGACCAGGCGCATGAGGCGCAAAAAGCAGCTTTCTACAGACAAGGGTTTTTATGTGCCCAATGAAGAGATATTGATCCTGGCTGAACAGTTAGGGGGCAAATGTCCCTATGTGCAAACCGGTATGGAATGGATTGGGGGGAAGGCGCCCCAGGAAAAGGAGAGGCTACTGAGGCAGATGCCTTTTCTGCCTTTTTCTGTGATTGTGGATGGTGAATCCTTTGGCCGGCTGCAAAGGGGCGGGCTCAAGCTGGATTTTACCGCAGATTACCCGGTGCCGGTAGTCAATCTGGAGTTATTGCGCGGCGACCCGGATCAGGTGGAAAAAGACCTCTATTATATATGTAGCTTTGCTGATTTGCTGCTGGACAAGGATGCCTACCAGCGCTATATCCACAGTATGGAGGAAAAAATTCAGACCCGGGAGGGGCAGATTCTTGCTGGGGCGGGTCGGGTGGAGGAATTAGGCGCCGACCTGGCTGCCGTGGCCTTGTTTATGGATAAATACCCCCAGGCTGCCGTTGATAAACAGGAAAAAGTGGTTGCGGAGCTGGGGCGGCAGATTACTGAGGGGCAGGAACGTTGGCAACAGCTAGGGGATGAGCAAGACCGGCTGGCCGCCGCAGGGGAGTGTTGCCGCGCCAGAATAGACGAGCTGGCCGAATTGGCGGCCTGTAGCCGGGAAAAGATGGAAATGCTGCGGGAGAAGGGACAAAAAAAGACGGAATTAGCGCATATCCGGCGGCAATTGCAGACCAAAAGGCAGGAGTTGCAGGATGTTTTCGGCAATATCGCTCACCTGGTGGCTACCGGTGAACAGCTAAAAGAAAAATATCGCAATCAAGAAGAACGGCTCAGCAGTCTAACAGGAGAACTATTTACAGCCAGGCAAGAGGTACAGGTAGTGGCTGGTTTTGAGGCGCTGGAAAACAACTTGCCCCTGGTTCAGGCTCGCGCCTCCTTCCAAGCTCTAAAGGAA
>JAAYRI010000055.1 GCA_012518875.1 Peptococcaceae bacterium | reverse complement strand
CATAAACACCACAGGTGGGATTCGGCCCACACATGGCGCAAAATGTGGGTACTACCTTTTCACCATTTTCTCTCGCGATAGCATTAGCTTCGTCAAGGGTAAGAGCATAATTTTTAAATGCCTGCCCGGGTTTTTTTGTCATCATTTTTACACCCTCTCCGCAAGGTGAATCGGGGATAACCGAGATATTTTGTTTCATTAGCATCTATATTAACAATGTGTTGGACTTAGTGGTATTATAAATACATTTAGGAGGACAAACCAGGAAAATCTCGGCTCACATTTATACTTGTATCTGATTGGTTTCATTGATATTGCTAATAACTATGGAATCCGCTACTGCTACGGGTGTGGCCACTAGTGATTGGCCTGTGGTAGTCAAAAGGAGGAATCAGCAGTAAAACATCTGGGGTTGTGGCAATTACCACTCAGTAATGGGGATAATAAGGGGATAATCCCAGCAACTGTGAGGAGGCAATATTATGGACCCAAATTTTGCACCAGTAGTATGGCCGGAGGACAGAATGCCTCCGGAAGAGAGGGACTATGTAGAATGTGAGGTGTGTACAGTAAGGTCACGTGTGATCTGGGGTGAAGGGAATCCCAGTGCGCCAATTGTTATAATTCTGGATAACCCCGGTGCTCGTGAAGACAAGGAGGGAAAGGAATTTGTTTGCGGAACAAGAGTTACACTGCAAACCTCCTTGCACCAGGTGGGTCTAAAAATGGATGACATATATTTAACCTATCTATTAAAATGCAGACCTCTGGGCCGTTATGATAAGGACAAGGCCAGGGCATTTAGCAAACCATTTTTGGAACGGCAAATCAAGACTATCCAGCCGCAATTCATTGTTTGCTTAGGTGACACTGTTGTCCAAAATTTATTTGCTGATCAGGAAGCCCATGTGAAGGACTTGCGGGGGAAATGGCACAACCTTATGGGCTTACCGACTATTGTTTCCTATCACCCGTTGGCGGTGAGAAGAAGGCCTAATCTAATGAAACATTTTATGGAGGACTGGGCCATGCTGGCACAACATTTTGGGGGGGTGTCGACTGCGCTACCCCCCTGCCCCTACCAATAATGAGCATTGCATTAAACTGTTGTTTCTTCTTTTGTATGACGGCCCAGTAGTAGGTAGCAAGCCAGGCCGGCTATAGCGGGTATTGTTGCCAGAAGGTACATCACACTATAACCTGTTACCTCAGCTACTGCCCCCCACATGATCGAACTAAGCCCGATTCCCAGGTCAAAGCCCGTAAAAAATGTGCCATTGGCTAACCCGCGCCGTTGAAGGGGCACTGATATAACGGCCTGGGCTTGTAGGACGGGTTGTGCAGCACCAAAACCGGCACCATAAAAAATGGCAGCCAGCCAAAACCACTGGATGCTGCTCGCAAAATAGAGCAAAAACATGGCTGAAGAAACAAGGATGATGCCGGGCACGATTATAAAGTCAAAGCCAATTTTATCGGCAAGACGACCGCAAACGGGTCGGGCCAGGGCAAGTGTTAGTGCATAAATGGTAAAAAAGGAGCCGATATTGCTGATACCCTGCTGGGCGGCATACAAGGCTATAAATGCAACAATAGCGCCATAGGTCATTGTAATAAAAAACACGACTATGGTTGGTCGTAAGGCGGCTTTTTCTACCAGGCTAAACCCGGCACTACTCCTGGCTGGTTTGTGATAATTTATGGTTAAGGCAAGCATAATTGCTATTACAACCATGCCCGCGGACAGTAAAAACAGCGCATTAAAATTAAAATTGTTGATAATATAAAGACCCAGTGCCGGTGCTAGGGCCATGGACAAGGTTCCGGCCAAGCCGAAATATCCCATACCTTCTCCTAGTCTGGATCTGGGGATAATGTCGGTTGCTGCCGTACTTGACGCGGTGCTGCTAAGCCCCCAGCCAAAACCATGGAGAAAGCGGAAGGCGAGTAGGATTAACAAGGAAGGTGCCCAGGCGTAGGCCAGAATACTGGCGGTAAAAATGAGTAGCCCCAACAACAAAATACCCTTACGGCCGTATAGATCCAAATAATGGCCTGTAAATGGGCGAATGATTACTGCAGAAATAGTAAAAATCCCTACCACCAGACCAGCGGCTGTATCACTACCACCTAAATGTCTGGCATAGATGGGCAGGGTAGGCAACAGCATTTGAAAGCCTAAAAATGTAAACAAACTAATCAAGGTGATAACGACAAAGTCGCGGGTCCAAAGCCGTTTTCCATCCAATGTTGCTATTTGATCCATTAAGCTCTTCCCTCTAACAAATATCACTAGAAAATATCAGAAACCCAATACCTTCGTTCCATAAAAATTTCCCAGTCCTGTAGCATTTAAAACCCATGTCCTATGATATCGCAAAACGCCTCAAAGGTCATTCTGTAAATAATTATTCTCAATATACTGTATGGCTTGTTTTAGGAAATAATTGTAACGCCTTATCCCCCTGTGGTGGATTGAATTGATACATGGGTTTTGATACCGTTATTGAGGAGTTCACTAGGCCTATGAAGGAACAGGTAGATCATACATATAGAAATAAAGTGGTGTTAAACAAGGACTGAACATATGGTCCACTACATTTTAAAACGGTTAGGGCTGCTAATAATTGTTGTTTTTGGGGTAACAATTGCCACCTTTGTGCTAATGAATATGGCCCCGGGGGATCAGGCGGAAATGGTGGCCATGGCCCGCTATGGGCTAGAAAATTTGACTGCTGGTGAAATTGAGAATATCAGGATTAGTGAAGGATTGGATGCACCTGTGTGGGTCCAATACTTTCATTGGTTGTCCCACGTTTCACAAGGTGATTTCGGCTATTCTCTGGTTACGGGGGGCCCTGTGTCACAGGAGATAATTGCTCGGATACCGGCTACCTTGCTTCTTTCCATAACCTCCTTAGGGTTTTCCCTGGTTATTGCCATACCTGCCGGGGTGGTTTCTGCAGTAAAACATAACTCATTTGTAGATCATGCAGCTAGAATCGGGGCCATGCTAGGAGCCAGTATACCGAATTTCTGGCTGGCTCTATTGTTGATATTATTATTCTCTGTTACATGGGGTTGGTTTCCTGTGTTCGGGTATGGTACAGCCAGTCATATTGTGTTGCCGGCTGTAACATTAGGGGCAGGTGTGGCTGCTATTACCACCAGACTAATCCGTGCCAGCATGTTGGAGGTGTTAAAACAGGATTATATCTTCTCGGCAAGAGCACATGGAATCGGCGAAAAAAGCGTTATTTTCCGACACGCTTTAAAAAACGCTTTTATCCCGGTGATAACCGTTATAGGTATGCAGCTTGGACATTTGTTGGAGGGCACGGTGATTGTGGAATCGATTTTCGCCTGGCCCGGTTTAGGGAAGCTACTGGTGGATTCCATTTACGCCCGTGACTATGCTGTTATCCAGGCCTGTGTACTGATGTTTGCGGTTTTTTTTGTCTTAATAAACCTGTTGGTGGATCTGTTGTATATTATTCTTGACCCCAGAATCCGCTATGGTAGGGGGGCCGGGTAATGTGCATTTTAGAAAACAAACTGGCTTTTGCCGGAATGGTTATTATAGCAATGTTGGTTATACTGGCACTATTTGCACCTTTGCTTGCTCCTCATGATCCTTATGTTCAGTCTTTAGGGCAATCCCTCATTGGGCCATGCGGAGACTACCCCTTTGGTACCGATGAGTTTGGACGCTGTGTTTTAAGTAGGGTTATTTATGGAACGCGCATTTCTCTGGTGGTTGGCCTGGGGGTAACAACCATGTCCACTATTATTGGTGTTGTGCTGGGTATGGCCGCAGGCTTCCATGGTGGCAGGATTGATGAAATAATTATGAGGGTTGTGGATATATTTCTGGCCTTTCCTGGTCTGATTCTGGCATTAGTTGTAGCCGGGTTGTTGGGTCCGGGTACACTTAATGTTGTTATTGCCCTGACTATGGCCGGATGGATGGGTTATGCGCGGGTGGCCCGGGGTGCAGTACTGGCAGAAAAAGAAAAGGAGTATATAGAGGCTGTCCGAACCTTTGGAGCCGGAGATTGCTACATAATGCTGCGACATTTGTTGCCCAATATCATAACCCCAATAGTTGTTATGGCTAGTGCGGGTATTGGTTATGTTATCCTGGCAGCAGCCGGACTGAGCTTTCTTGGATTGGGGGCGGAACCCCCGGCACCTGTTTGGGGAGCGATGCTCAATTATGGCAAAACCTACCTGCAAACAGCACCCCATCTAACCATTTTTCCCGGGTTGGCCATTATGATTACAGTGTTAGCCTTTAATTTTTTAGGGGATGGATTGAGAGATCAGTTGGATCCACGAATGAAAAACCTTCGTTTTAGATAGGAAAGGGAGAAAATTGGCCACTTTATTATCTATTCGTAGTTTGACAACCGTGTTTCAATGTCGGCGGGTACAAATAGAGGCTTGTAATAATGTTGATCTAGATATTGATCCCGGGCAGACACTGGGACTGATTGGGGAAACAGGCTGCGGCAAATCTGTCCTGGGTATGTCTATACTGAGGCTTTTGCCCGCCAATGGAATAAGCAGCGGAAAGATCATATATAAGAATAGAGATTTGCTTGGTTTATCGCCTGAAGAAATGCGCACCATCAGGGGCGCAGAAATCAGCTTGCTGCCTCAGAATCCATCAACCTCACTAAATCCTGTTCTGTCAGTTGGAGAACAACTAATGGAAGGCATACGGCTGCACCGGGGGATGAGAAAAAACAAAGCAAAGGGTGCTGCGCTGTCGATGCTTAGGAGCCTGGGCTTACAGGGTGGCAATAACAGGTGGGATAAATATCCGCACCAGTTAAGCGGTGGAATGAAGCAACGGGTATTAGCTGCCCTCAGTATCACCGGGGAACCATCTCTATTGATTGCTGATGAACCAACAAAGGGACTTGATGGGGTTGGTAGGAACCGGGTTGTTGCCCTTTTACGTCGGTTAGTAGGGGAAACCAAGACGGCCTTGCTATTAATTACACACGATCTGAAGGTTGCTGCCAACCTATGTGATCAGATAGCGGTAATGTATGCCGGTGAAATTGTGGAGAATGGTCCTGTAGGGAAGGTGCTTGTTTCTCCTTTACATCCCTATACACAGGGTTTGCTAGCCTCCCTGCCGGAGAATGGGTTGCATCCGATTCCTCATTACAGTCCCGGTGTACTAGGGAATATTCAGGGCTGCAGATTTTATCCCCGCTGTCAATACAGGCGGGATCAATGTGGCCGCCAACCTATAGTAAATAAAAAAACAAACGGGACCATCGTGAGGTGTTTGAATGTTTCTGAGGGTGGAGAAAATTAGCAAGGAATATACCTCAGGAATTTTTCGTCTCAGGCGGCATAAGGTTTTGGAAGAGGTAACCTTTACCCTTGAGCAGGGTGAAACCCTGGGATTGGTGGGGGAAAGCGGCTGTGGCAAATCCACCCTGGCGCGAACAATTCTCGGGCTGACGCCTCCTTCATCCGGAAGGGTCTTTTTCCGGGGGCAGGAGGTCTTTTCAGCAGGTGGCAGACTAAAAAAAGAATTCTGTGGCCGCATGCAGATTGTTTTTCAACACCCGGAAAGCGCACTTAACCCACGGATGAAGGTTTGGGATAGCCTGCTTGAACCGCTACGGCTTAAGAAAACGAGCCCATTTAAGGAAGAGCAAATTAATAGGTGCAGTACGCTTTTGCGGAGGGTAGGTCTTGGTGAGGAATATTTGTGTCGCTATCCCCATGAGTTGAGCGGTGGGCAGATCCAGCGCATTGTTTTAGCGCGGGTCCTTTCCTTGCAGCCGGAGTTGCTAATTGCTGATGAGCCAACCTCACAGTTGGATGTTTCTGTGCAGGCCCAGGTATTGCGTATTCTCAAAGATATCCAGATGGAAAACAATATTGGTTTGTTGTTTATATCCCATGACCTGGATGTGGTTGGTTGGGTTAGCGACAGAATAGCGGTAATGCTGAAAGGCCAAATTATAGAGCATGCACCCGCCGGGCTGATTGGCCGGGAGCCGCTGCATCCCTATACCCGGTTGCTGTTGAGGAGCTATTCTATGTCAGACAGCAAAAAGACAAGCAGAGCTGTGCAGGGAAGATCTATGGGACCTGATTTAGGGGTTTTGGAAAAGGCCTGTGTTTATTTTGCGGATTGTCCACGGGCACGACAGGAATGCCGGCAAAAACCCAGATTGATGGAAGTAAATGATGGTCATTATGTTGCTTGTTGGCAGGCTATTCCTCTGGGATAATCAAGGTGAAGGGGGGAAAATTGTTGGGATGGAAGTTGGACAGATTTGGCGCCCCAGGCGCGGGGGCATGTCTTCTGGAATTAATACGTGGATATGGACAGGCTATTTTTTTTGAACAAGCTTTTCGTACGGGGATATTCGATTGCTTAACGGAGGAACCAAACAATGCTGAGTTTTTTGCTGCAAAAATGGGGTG
>JAAYRI010000054.1 GCA_012518875.1 Peptococcaceae bacterium | reverse complement strand
TTATAATGCTGTCAAGGCTGATGGTTTCATACATCACCGGGTCCAAGAAGGGTTTGCACAACACTTTTGATCACACTAAAAGAGAAGCCCCTGCGCTGCAGAAAACCAGCCAGAACATGATCAGGGCAGGCCTTGCTGCGTTTTAGCTTTTTCCGCCCCAGGGCCAAGGCGGTTTTCAATTCTGTTTCGGGTGTCAATTCCGCCAAATGTTTGTTGATAATGGCCCTATCCACACCCTTGCTCTGTAACTCCTGCCTCAGTCCATGGCTGCCCTTTTTGCCCGCTCTTTTTTCGATCCAATACTGTACAAAGCCTTCATCGTCAATATAACCCAGCCGCACCAGGTTTTTAATAACGTTTTCCACCACTTCATCCTGGTAACCCTTGCCTTCCAGGCGCCATCTTAATTCAAATTTGGATCGGGGACGATAATTCATTAGTTTATAGGCGTACAACCTGGCCTGATCCGCTTCGCTCTTCACTTATTTACTCTCTTTAGCTGGTGCAGTGGTCCCAGTATTCTCTTTGTCATCGGTCATGTTCAGGGCCCGGCGGATTTTTTGTTCAATTTCATTAGTTTTTTCAGGGTATTCCCTCAGATATGCCTTGGCATTTTCCCTACCCTGGCCAATTCTGTCTTCCCCGTATGAATACCAGGCACCACTTTTTTTGATGATTTCTTGTTCTACGGCAATATCCAAAATGCTACCTTCTTTTGATATGCCCGTCCCATACATGATATCAAATTCTGCTACCTTAAACGGTGGAGCAACTTTATTTTTGACCACTTTTGCTCTGGTGCGGTTGCCAATGATATCTGTCCCCTGTTTAATATTTTCTTGTCTGCGGATATCCAGCCTGATAGTAGAATAGAACTTTAGCGCCCGGCCGCCTGTAGTGGTTTCCGGGGATCCATAAAACACTCCTACCTTTTCACGGATTTGGTTGATAAAAATGACTGTTGTTCTCGATCTACCGATAACAGCAGTAAGTTTGCGCAGGGCCTGTGACATCAGCCGGGCCTGTAAACCAACATGGGCGTCCCCCATTTCACCCTCTATTTCTGCCCGGGGTACCAGTGCAGCAACACTGTCCACAACAATCACATCAACAGCCCCGCTGCGCACAAGTGCCTCGGCAATTTCCAGGGCCTGCTCACCTGTATCAGGTTGTGAAACCAGGAGATTTTCGATATCCACACCTAAATTTTTAGCATAGGACGGGTCCAGGGCGTGTTCGGCATCAATAAACGCCGCTGTACCACCCAACCTTTGAGCCTCAGCTACTATGTGTAGAGCCACAGTAGTTTTCCCGGAGGATTCGGGGCCGAATATTTCTATCACTCGACCACGGGGTACCCCCCCCACCCCCAGGGCTATGTCTAAGGAAAGAGCACCGCTGGGAATAACCTCAATATTCATTTTTGCCGCTGCCGCCCCTAATTTCATAATTGAACCCTTGCCGAATTGTCTCTCTATTTGCGTCATAGCTAGATCTAGAGCTTTTTGTTTTTCCGACAATGACTTCTCCCCCCAATTCCACTTTATTAGAACATCAGTTCGTTATTGGTCTTATTATAGTGGTTATTTCTGGTTGTCGTCAATGTTAATTTCAGGAAATAGGTGCATTTTTCAATATTTAACCCCGCCCGGCTCATTTCTGATCTAGTTTCTGCTACGTGCCGGTTCCACATTGATACGCTGTCCCCTTATTGTCTGGTGGTGCAGGCAGTTCAGCACCCGGTGAGCCCATTCTTCTGCTACCTCAACAAAGGCAAATCTCTCATAGATACTTATATTTCCAATGCTGTTTTCCGCAATGCCTGCTTTTTGTGCTATAGCCCTGACCAAGTCCACTGCCCTGATGTTATCCTTTCTGCCGATGGTCATGAAAAGCCTGGCCATACCGGGACGAGCCCCGGTATGGCTAAAGGATTCCACAAAGGGATCGTCCCCGTCCTCATCCAGGTTAAGGGATAGTTTTAATGCCGCAGCCGCCACATCCATGGGATCATATTGATTAGCGAACAGATCGACAATGCTGCGATAAGAAGCCAATTTACCTTCCTCCAGCATGAGAAAGAGTCTTTCTTTAATATCCTCCTTCTGACGTTCATTGATGTCTGCCTGGGAGGGCAGTCTTTCGCGGCGGATACGTGTCTTGGTCAGCTCTTCAATAAGCCTGAACTGCCTATAGTCACGCGGGCTGACCAGGGTAACAGCAACCCCACTTTTCCCTGCCCGCCCCGTGCGGCCAATCCGGTGTACATAGAATTCCGGGTCCTGGGGAACATCATAATTAATTACATGGGACACATTGTCTATATCCAGCCCACGCGCTGCCACGTCAGTGGCCACCAGATAGTCGATTCTTCCGGTACGAAATTGGCGCATAACACGATCCCGTTGGTATTGGCTCAGATCACCGTGTAAGGCAGCGGCTGGGTACCCCCTGGCCTGCAGCCCGGCCACAAGATTGTCTACGCCGCGCTTTGTACGGCAAAAAATGATGGCCAGTGTTACAGTCATTGAATCAAGAACACGACACAGGCTTTCCATTTTGTTGGCTTCCCTTGTTTCGTAATACACCTGTTCAATCTGAGGCAAGGTCAAGCTTTGTTTGCTAACAGTGATAAATTCCGGGTTGTGGAGATAGTTCTCAGCTAAACGCCTTATTTCAGCCGGCATAGTGGCGGAAAAAAGCAGGGTCTGGCGTTTTTCAGGTGTGGCTTGAAGAATGGCTTCAATATCATCGATAAATCCCATATCCAGCATTTCATCAGCTTCATCAAGCACTACTGTTTTTATATCAGCTAGGGACAGTGTTTTTCTGCGCAAATGATCCAGGAGACGGCCGGGAGTGCCGATTACGACCTGCACACCCTGCCTCAGCCTTCTTATTTGGCGGTCTATTGATTGGCCACCATAAATCGGTATGGTCCGCACCCGGCGATATTTGCCTATCCGGGAGATTTCCTCTGCCACCTGGATAGCCAGTTCTCTGGTGGGTGTGACAATCAAGGCCTGCACGCTGCCTTGCCTGGTATTGGTTGTTTCGATAATGGGAATTCCAAATGCCGCTGTCTTACCGGTCCCCGTTTGGGCCTGTCCGATCACATCCTTTCCTTTTTGCAGCAGCGGTACAGTCTGCTGTTGAATCGGTGTGGGCTCCTCAAAGCCCATATCGGTGAGGGCTTGTGCTACTCTCCAATGTACCTCAAGCCCCCCAAATGGAGTAATTTTTTTCGTTAAAGTCAAATTTTCAGTCTCCTCTATATACTGTGTTTATTACTAATGTTGGCCGCCTGATGTTTCATATTCTAGAAGGTATTGTCTGACCATGTTCAGTGCGGCCTTAACAGAACCTTGTCTAACAGCTCCGCGCACACCGGAAAAATGATGCTCCTGGCAAATTATGGCTCCACCTGCCGCCAGCGCCATATAGACTAAACCCCTCGGTTTTGTTTCCGTGGCGCCCCCGGGACCAGCTATACCAGTGACGGATAGCCCCAGATCTGCCCCTGTACGAGTACGCACACCCACAGCCATAGCTTCAGCTGTTTCCCTGCTCACTGCTCCCCGGCTGTCTAATATTTCTGCACCTACACCCAGAAGCTGGTTTTTCATTTCATTACTATAGGAAACTATGCCTCCCTTAAAATAGTCCGAACTACCCGGTATTTCAGTTAATCCGGCAGCAATCAACCCACCGGTGCAGGATTCTGCAACCCCGATGGTCAACCCGTTTTTTACTAAGAGTTTTCCGATCAACTCTTCCAATATGGTATCGTCACAGGCAAAAATATATCTATCTACCCGGGTCCTGACCTTTTCGGCAAAACCCGCCAGTAATTTTTCAGCTTGATCAACTGTTGCACCCCGTGCGGAAACACGCACCTGAATTTCACCGGGTTTTGCAAGATAAGCTATTCCCGGATTGCCCTGTCCCCCTATATCCTTTAGCAGGTCCTGCACGGCAGACTCCGAAATGCCTGTCAGCTTAAATATTTTATATCTGATTGCTTCACCACCTGCTATTTTTTGGGCCAGATAGGCCATGGCACCACCTTCAAACATGGGGGTTAATTCACGTGGTGGTCCGGGCAAAATTATTAGAGCTTTGTTGTTATATTCCAAAATGGCTCCGGGGGCTGTCCCTACCCCATTAGCCAGGATTTGGGCGCCACGGGGAAAATATGCTTGTTTGGCATTGCTTTCAGGCATTTTCACACCGCGATCCTGATATCTTTTTTTGATCGTCTTCAGAGATGCCTGATCTAAAACTAGTGGCAAACCCAGGGCCTCTGCCACTACCTCGATGGTGATATCATCCGTTGTCGGACCCAGGCCGCCGGTAATAATGATTAGATCGGAAGAACGAGCCAAAGCTTGCTGCAAAACCTCAATCATTTCTTGCCGATTGTCACCTACAGTGGTATTTAATGCCACCTCAATTCCTATATTAGCAAGCGCCAGACCAAGATATTGGGCATGAGTGTTCAAAATATGACCCAGCAATAACTCAGTACCGGTAAATATTAACTCTGCCTGCAAATTTACCACGTCCTTAATGTTAAATTATAGCATAACAGTAATCATACACAAAAGCTATCAACATCACAACCTTACAACCCATTTTATGTGTAAAATAATTAAGCCGCCGCAAAGAACTAGATAGTACCTTGCCGCGGCTGTTTTTTGCATTGATCAGGTTAATTGTGATTATCCATGATTTCACGAAAATGCTCCCCGGTGATTTTTTCTTCCTCTAATAGTATTTCCACTGTTTGGTTAATAATATTTTCGGATCTAACAATATATTTTCTTACCCTTTCTTCCTGTTCCTTAACTAGACCGGTGATGGTCTTGTGTTTTAACTCCTGGGGCAGAATATCCGGACAAACTACACCCAGTTCTGTCATGCCGCTTTGCAACATGGTATCGGCGGTGCGTACAGCCTGCTCAAAATCATTAGAGGCACCTGTGCTGCGGTTGCCTAGGATCACCTCTTCGGCAATGGCACCGGCCAGCATAACAGCTATTTGGTTCTCTAAAAATTCTTTGGTATATAGATAGGTATCGTCATCCGGGCTTTGACGCATATAGCCAAGGGCGTTCCCGCGGGGCGTAACGGTAAGCGTGGAAACAGATCCCCGGCGGACAATTTCGCTGAGCAAGGCATGCCCGGACTCGTGCACGGCCACCCGTCTCAATTCTGACTGAGATGGTCTTTTGTCCAGTTTGCCTCCCATCATCACCTTATCAATTGATTCGTTAAAGTAACGCTGACTAATCTCCTCGGCCCCATCCCTCATGGCCAGGATGGCCGCCTCATTAGCCAGGCTTTCTAGATGAGCCCCGGAAAACCCAAAGGCATCTTTGGCTATTGTTTCCAAATCCACATCACTAGCCAGGGGTTTATTCCTGGTGTGCAGCTTCAATATTTCCAGTCTGCCTTCCTTATCCGGTAAATCAACCTTAACCCGCCGGTCAAAGCGGCCCGGCCTGAGGAGGGCTGCATCCAACATGTCGTCACGGTTCGTAGCAGCTACCAATAATACCCTTACCTTATCTTCAACCTTCAGACCATCCATTTCCACCAACAACTGGTTCAAGGTCTGATCATATTCCAGGTGACTGGTAGCCTTTCCCCGTTTTCCTCCCAAAATCTCAATTTCATCAATGAATACCAGGGCGTTATCCTTGTTCTGCTTGGTGGCCATTTCCCGTGCAGACTGAAAAAGCTTTCTCACCCTTTGAGCCCCTACACCGGCATACATTTCAATAAACTCCGAACCGGATGCGGCCACAAAGGCGGCATCCGTATAACCGGCAGCTGCCTTGGCCATTAAGGTTTTTCCTGTCCCCGGAGGGCCGGTTAGTAAAATTCCTTTAAGGGGGCGAATGCCCAAATGTTTTATCTCACTATGGTTCTTGATAAAGTCAAGGGCCTCCTTGAGCTCCTTAATCGCAGACTGCTGCCCACCGATATCATCAAAAGAAAAAACCTGTTTTTCGGCAGTACTGCCTGTTTCAAAATTTTTAATGTTAATTAACCCCTTCATTTTGACGAAGTAATACAGGGCACCCGCTGCAACCGCCAAAAATAAAAAAGGGGTAACATCATAACCCATTACCAGCATGGACACAACCACCGCCATGCCGATGCCGATACTAATTTCTCTAATCATTGGCGCTACCTCCGGCAACAAGCATATGATCCCCACTATACCCGCCGGCCCCACGGGGAATAATCTTATCCAATGTGCAATCTTCGTGCCGCAACCGCAGATAAATGTATTCTTGATCGATAGTGATATCAGCTTCCACGTCGTTCATGGAGGCCTCTCGGTTGATTATTTCAGCCATTTCTATAAAGCTGCCTCGAACCTGGGCCTGATAAACGGCATATTGGCTTTTGTACCAAACCCGATCCAGAATATCGTCACGTTGGTCATCAAGCTCCAGCACATAACTTCTGCTGCCCATAACCTGCTCCAGGTTTTTTCTTATTCCCTGATAGGGCACCATTAGGCCGGCATCACCTTTAATTTTTACAGATATCAGCAGTGTCCCACCCTCATTTTCGAGCCGGTATGATTCAATAGCCTCATCGGCACTCAAAACGTTGTTGACGGGCCTTTCTATATAATACTTTCGGTGCATCTGCTGGGCGCCGAAAATAATCCCTATCCCAATTAGCAGGGAAAGAATGATTATATGCAGTTTTAGGCCTTTCCACGGCATGAATATCCCCTTTCTAAGAACAAAGCAATCTAATCCGGCCATACCATTATAGCACAGGTATTAATTGATCTCCCTAGTAAATGGCTGGATAAATAGCCATTTGATTAAAGTGAAATCCGCCCTCTGGCAGGGCGGATCTGTGTTTTACCTGTTGAATTTTTACACCAGTTCACCATTAAGATCATACCAGGAAGCACCTTTGATCAACACCCTGACAAAATCGCCACATTTTAGATTCTTGTTGGCCTTAAAATACACCTGGCCGTCAATACCGGGGGCGTCACCCTCAGTCCGACCTTCATAGGTATTATCCTTCCCCACACCGGTAACAAGCACCGTTAGCGTTTCGCCAATCTTGCCGCGGTTGTTGCTCAGTGAGATTCCCTGCTGCAGTTTCATGGCCTTTTCCCATCGTTTCTGTTTTATATCTTCCGGCACCTGTCCGGCCATTTCTGCTGCCTTTGTACCCTCTTCCCGGGAATAGATAAAAACCCCGGCATGATCAAATTTTACCTGTTGCATAAATTCAAGTAGCTCTTGAAACTCGGCTTCAGTTTCCCCGGGATAGCCAACTATAAATGAGGTGCGCAGGGTAATCCCTGGTATGCGCCGACGCAATTTTTCCACTAGCCGCAGGTAACTGTCCTGATCACCATGCCGGCTCATTCGTTTCAAAACAGTGTTGGAGGCATGCTGCAGGGGCAGATCAAGGTAGCGGCATATCTTGCTCCCACCCGCCATTATTTCAATCAAATCCTCAGTCAAATAGGTCGGGTAGGCATAGAGGATCCTGATCCAGGCCAGTTCCTCAATCCGTTCCATCCCCGCCAGCAAAGATGGTAAAGTAAGCCGGGAGCAAATGTCCTTCCCATATAATGTGGTGTCTTGTGCCGCCAAGATCAACTCCTTGACACCCCGGCCGGCCAGGTTTTTTGCTTCTTCCAGAACATCTTCCATAATCCTGCTCCTATAGGGTCCCCTGACATCCGGTATGATGCAATAGGAGCACCTATTATCACACCCTTCAGCAATTTTTAGATATGCCGTGTAGGGTGGTGTAGACAAAACCCTGGTTTGTTCGGCCTGGTGCAGATAACCTGGCGGCCCTACTAAGGCTACCCGTTCACCGGCCACTGTTCTATTAATAGCCTCAATAATAGCCCCAATGAAACCGGTACCGACAAGACCATCTATTTCCGGCATTTCCTGTAAAAGCTCCTGGGGATAGCGCTGGGCCAAACACCCGGCTACTATAATGGATCGGCAGTTACCTTTAATCTTATGCCGGGCCAATTCTAGAATAGTATTTATGGACTCTTCCTTGGCTTGATCAATAAATGTGCAGGTATTAATGATCAGTACATCCGCATCCTGCTCCCGGCTGGTGATAATCATACCGGCATCCTTGATAAAGCCGAGCATGATTTCCCCATCAACGAGATTTTTTGGGCAGCCCAGGCTAACCATGCCAACCCGTAATGTCATCTGCATTTCCTTTCTAAAATTGAAATATGCCTTGGGAAAGATATATTTAAACGGTCCTATAGTTTACAAACTGCAAAGGGATATCGAATTCATGATCTTTGATGATGTTGATGACTGCCTGCAAATCATCACGTTTTTTGCCGCTTATTCTTACCTGTTCCCCCTGAATGTTCACCTGGACCTTCAATTTGCTATTTTTAACTAGCCTGGTAATTATCTTTGACTGTTCCCTGTCTATACCCTGGATCAGGTTTAGTTTCTGCCGCACCGTATCCTTTGCTGCCGGTTCAATTTTCCCATACCTCAATGCCTTGATATTAATTCCTCGTTTAATCAGCCTGGTTTCCAAAATCTCAACGACGCTTCTCAGTTTGAAGTCGTCATCCCCAATCAGGGTGATTTCCTCACCATCAAAAATGATATCGCTTTTACTCCCTTTAAAGTCAAAACGGGTCCGCAGTTCCCGTAATGCCTGATCCACCGAGTTTTTAACTTCCTGCATGTCTACCCGGGAAACAATATCAAAAGTATTTTCTTTGGCCACAAAATACACCTACCCTAGATTTTCTATTAAATGTACAACTTTAAAGGATAATTGTCAAAGGTTACCTGTATCACCGGACATGGCCCCACATTCCTCTCAGAGGAAAATAAGTGCTAGTGTCGAAAGTAACAAAAATGACATTATATTCATGAGGAGTGCAAGTTGTGGCAGTATATTCTTTTGACGGAAATGACCTGAGATTAATCCTCCGGGGCTCAGTAGAATTATTGGAACAGTCCAAGGAACATATTGATTCATTAAATGTTTTTCCTGTCCCGGATGGCGACACGGGTTCAAATATGTATCAAACCCTTACAGCCGCTCTAAATGAGGCCGAACCCCTGGAAACCGATCACATCGGCATGGTTGCTGAGGCAGCAGCCCGGGGGGCCTTGATTGGTGCCAGGGGTAATTCCGGGGTAATCCTGTCCCAGATCCTGCAGGGCTTTGCCCAAACAATCAGCACCAAAGAAACAGCCTCCGCCGCTGATTTTGCCGCAGCCCTGGATCGGGGATCCCAAATGGCCTACCGGGCGGTAATGAATCCGGTTGAGGGTACAATTCTCACTGTTGTTAAAAAATCAGCCGAAGGGGCCGCCAGCCGCCGTAGCATGGATCTGCTCCGAATCATGGCGGCAGCATTTAAAAGCGCCTTTACAGCTCTGGAAAAAACCCCCGATTTACTGCCCGAACTAAAGGAAGCAGGTGTAGTGGACGCGGGTGGTCAGGGTTTTGTTACTATCCTAGAGGGAGCCAGGAGGGCCTTGAAATCGGCCTCCCCGGCGGCAAAATTGCCGGCCGCAAAGCCCGCTGCAGCAAGGGCAAATGCCTTTGCCACATCACATACAGTAACTCATAACACCACTCAATCAGTCATGTTTGCTTACTGTACAGAGTTTATCCTAAAAGGCAGAGACCTGCCACAGGAAACTATTAGGAAGAACCTGTCACCACTTGGAGACTGCCTGATGGTCGTAGGCAGCGAGGAGCTATTAAAAATACATATCCACACCAACCATCCCGGCCTGGTACTAGAAAATTGCCTCAAATTCGGTACACTGCATGATTTTGAAATAGACAATATGGTTGAGCAAAACAAAAAAACAGGTTTGCCGAATAGTGCACAGGTTAATGGCAGCAAAGAATTTGGTGTGGTTTCGGTTGGTGCCGGTGCAGGAATAACCGCGATTATGAAAAGTCTTGGTGCGGATGTAGTGGTTGCGGGAGGCCAAACCCTCAATCCCAGCACCGGTGAGTTATTAAAGGCGGCAGGTGAAGTCCCCGCAGAAAAAATAATAATACTGCCGAACAATAAGAATATTATTCTTTCCGCCGCTCAGGTTCAGGCCTTATCGACCAAAGAGGTTACTGTCATCCCGGCTAAGAATATTCCCCAGGGAATTAGTGCCCTTTTGACCTTAGATGCAGACGACAATCATGACTCGGCCATAAAAAAAATGGGGGAGGCCCTTGGTTCGGTCCGTGCGGCAGAAATTACCCGGGCTATACGTGACACCGTTTATGGAGACATAAACATAAAAAAAGGTGACTATATTAGTATCATCGAGGGCGATTTAATGACCTCCGGACCCACCCTGGCAGTATTGTTGGCAGATACCCTGAGATTACTATGTGGTGAAGAAGGTAATGAAGGCAGGCTGATTACACTATATTGTGGGGAAAACATAGCTAGAGAAGGTGCAGAAACACTAATGAAAAAAATACAGGAAGATTTCAGTGAACATGAATTTGAAATACAAGAGGGTGGTCAGCCGGTATATGACCTGATTATATCCCTGGAGTAAAATAAACTGTTTCTGTTTTAGTCAAATATTAAACAATGAGTTAGGTGTGACAATACCATGAGTCAGGTAAAAATAGTAACAGACAGTACGGCCGACCTGCCCCGGGAGCTAATAGAAAAATACAATATTACCGTTGTTCCCCTGATGGTGATATTTAATAATAATGAAATGTTCAGGGATGGGGTTGATATAGACAATGAGGAGTTTTACCGGCGCCAGGTGGAACTGAAGGAACATTCCCGCACATCCCAGCCAGCACCGGCAGAGTTTCTGGATATATATAGGGAGCTGTCCGCATCAGGCAGCAGCATCATTTCCATACATCTTTCCGCAGCGCTAAGCGGCACCTGCCAGTCTGCCCGGATGGCTGCAGAAATGCTGCCAAATGCTGATATTGTGGTCATAGATTCCAAACTGGCCAGCATGGGTCTGGGCATGATTGCTCTGGAGGCGGCTCGTGCTGCAGATGAAGGCCGGGACAAAAATGAAATCCTCAGGACTATCAGACAGATGATCTCGGAAGGAATGTTGTATTTTATTGTAGATACGCTGGAATACCTGGCTTTGGGGGGGCGGATTGGCAAGGCACGGGCCCTGCTGGGTAATATCCTCAGCATCAAACCGGTATTATACCTAAAAGACGGTATCATTTACCCTCTAGAAAAAGTCAGGGGACGAGCCAGGGCCATTGACAGACTGGCGCAAATTATCAGCCGGAAAGTGGGGCAACGCCGGGTCAGATGCACCCTAATACACGGTATGGACCCGGCAGGAATGCAACAGCTTCATCAGAAAATCATGCCTCTTTTGAATTGCCCCGAACCGGTATGTTCGACCCTGGGTGCTGTAATCGGTACTCATACCGGCCTCGGTGCCCTGGGTATAGGCATTTTCCCCGAGTAGCCCGGCCGATTAGTTTATCAAGGGGTATTGCCGGGCTGTACTTGTGGGGGGGCTTTAAATTCTTTTTCCACAACAGCCCCCCAGTTCCCCAGGAATCCCAGGCTTTGATCATTTTCCAGTACCTCTACTACCCCGGCATTGCCCAGCCTGATGTAAATATTTTCCGTACCGGTGAAAGACCTGGATTCACCCGCTGCTAGTTCCCCTTGAAAGGCCTCATCCCCGTCTACCAGGGCCAGAACCCAGCTCCTATCGCTAATCACCCTAAGATCGACTTTAATACCGGAGATAGGGGTGACCTCATCAGGGGTCTGTTCCTGCTGCCCATCATTATTATTATCACCGGTGTTGACCTGTTCCTGCGCTTGCTGTCCTCCGTCATGCACAGCAACATTGTTCGACCAGAACCCCCTACCAAAGAAAACCAGAGATGCTACCACTACCACCGCCAGGAGTGCCAGAAGGGTATAATGCCGGTGTGGCAGCCCCTTACTACCAGCATCCCTGCTACCTGAAATCTTTTGTGTTACAATCTCCTTTTCTTCCTGTTGCTGACTAAGTTCTTCCAGAGCAGCCTGCTCTTCTTGCTTTTGTTTAAAAGCATCCATGACTTCAAGCACGTTAACATTCAAATATTTGGCATAATTTTTAAGGAAAGCCTTGGCGTAGATGGGCCCCGGTAACACGTCGAACCTTTCCATTTCCAGGGCCACGATATATTTTTTGCGAATTTTTGTTTCTTCTTCCACATCCTCCAGGGTTAGTCCCTTGGCCAGCCTGGCCTCTTTTAAACTATTGCCGATTTCCACCATTTTCGCCCCCAGACCGAACAGGTGATTTCTAGTATGATGATGGTTTACTGTTGTCAGACTTGTATTCTGGTAAACCGGTAATAAAATTCAAAACTTGTGTGGCTGCCTTTCCCACATCGCTGGTGTCGACCGAATAGGCATACTCCTTGTTTGGCCCATCCGGGTATTTATAAAGCGGATCATAATATTTTGTCAGCAGGTAGGTAAAAACCTGTGGAAAATTTTTTTCTGCCAGCATTTTATTTAACTCTGCAACTTTGGTTCTACCTAACCTTTTCACTAGTGCCGAGGTTGATTCCTGCAATTTTTCTATGTTGTTTGCGGATCCGTCCGTGTAAATATTACAAATGCGTTTAACCCTCGTGGTTAAGGGTGCATATAACAAAACCCGAATACCGTTTTTGATCGCATTTACTAATGGTTGGGGCAGCAAAAGTTTGCCAATTCTCCTACTTTCGCACTCGATCACAAAAACCTGTTTTTCATCCATTGATGACAAGAATTTCACAATTTCGCTCTCAAAGGCCTTTTGGGATGGTGAAGGAGGAAGGCCAATTTTACCATAGACAGATCCCCTGTGTCGGGCCAGTCCTTCCAGATCCAGTACAGTTATTCCCTTTTCCCTGAGCAGACCCAGTATTTCTGTTTTCCCTACACCTGTAAGCCCATGCAGCACAACAGATGTCTGGGGCAGCTCTTCCTTTTCCAGATATTCGTTCACATAGCGACGATAACTTTTGTATCCGCCCTTAATGCGGTATACATGATAACCCATGGTATCCAGCAATGAGGCCATATAATGGCTGCGTTCACCCCCACGCCAGCAGAAAACAACAAAATTGCCTCTCCTGGTGTACTCCACAGCAGCCGTTAGGGATGATAGTTTGGACTCCACCAGCTCTAAAGCCAGCCTTCTGGCAGGCAGCGGCCCTTCCTGGTGGTATAGGCTCCCCACCCTGGCCCGCTCATTATTGTTAAGAACAGGAATGTTGACAGCACCCGGTATTGTATCCGTACTAAATTCACCTTCGGAACGAACGTCCAGCAGCAAAGAGTTTTCCATTTTTAGTGCTTCTTCTATTGTGATTTCTTCAACCATATTTAAACTGTCTGCAACCTCGCCATTCTTAAATTGATGTTGTTTAAAAACATTTTTAGTTTTTCCCTTTTATTAAAATATATAGATAGCTTTTCTACCTGTTACCAGCATGCAATCTATGCCCTAAACCATAGGGTTTAATATAATAATTCCCCATTACTTATCATTTTTAAAAAACTGATTGTATTGTTCCAGGGTCATCAGTATGGATCTGGGTTTACTACCTTCATAGCCGCCAACAATGCCCCTCCGCTCCATGATGTCAATTAGACGTGCAGCCCTGGCGTATCCAATGCGTAGTCTTCTCTGCAGCATGGAGATAGAGGCATGTCCACTTTCGATAAGGATTTTAACCGCCTGAGGCAGTAGACCGTCTTCCATTTCCGGCATCATTTCTTCTTCCGGTGCAGAGGACAATATCTCTTCATTATATACCGGTTCGGCCTGTTTTTTCAGATAGTTGACCAGGTCTTCTACTTCACGGTCTGAAAGGTATGCCCCCTGAATCCGCACCGGCTTGGCAGCGTCAACAGGGAAAAAGAGCATATCGCCTTTCCCCAGCAGTTTTTCCGCACCGGCCATATCCAGTATAGTACGAGAATCTATTTGGGATGAAACAGCAAAGGAAATTCTTGATGGAATATTAGCTTTTATTAGGCCGGTGATTACATCTACAGAGGGGCGTTGCGTAGCCACAACCAAATGTATACCTGCCGCTCTGGCCATCTGTGCCAACCGGCATACGGCATCCTCAACATCGGCCGGCGCCACCATCATTAGATCAGCTAACTCGTCAATGATAATCACTATTAGGGGTAAAGGCTGCTCAACCTCTGATTCCTTCTTTTTCGAATGTTTGTTATAACGGGTGATATCACGTACCCCGGCCTGGGAAAAAAGCTCATAGCGGCGTTCCATTTCCCTTACTGCCCACCGCAATGCTGTGGCTGCTTTCTTGGAATCGGTAACCACCGGGTTAACTAAGTGGGGTATACCATTGTAGGTCGCCAGCTCTACCATTTTAGGATCTATCATCAACAGCTTGACCTCATCTGGTGTAGCCTTGAAAAGGATACTGGCAATTAATGTGTTCAGACAAACACTTTTACCAGATCCCGTGGCGCCCGCTATTAATAGGTGGGGCATTTTGGCCAGGTCAGTTACCTTGGGGTTGCCTGCAATGTCCTTGCCCAGGGCTATCGTCAACCTGGAACCAGACTGGTTAAACTCCTGTGTTTCCAGAAGATCCCGCAGGTGGACCATAGAAACCTCTTTGTTGGGTACCTCTATGCCCACTGCCGCCTTACCGGGGATTGGGGCCTCAATGCGCACATCAGGCGCAGCCATTGATAGGGCAATATCATCTGCCAGACCGACAATGCGGCTCACCTTTACCCCCGGAGGGGGCTGGATTTCATAACGGGTAATGGCTGGTCCCTTAGAAACCTGCATAATTTTGGCCCCGACCCCAAAACTCTCCAGGGTCTCCTCTAATATGCGTATATTCTCACTAATATCCTTGCTCAAACGGTTGCTTTTAACCCGGTGCGAGCGCGCTAAAATAGAAATTGGCGGTAGTTGGAATGTGGGCAATTCTTGCCGGTAATTTTTATCAAACACAGGAAATATATCTTCCTCTTTCAGCGTTTCATCGCTAATGTTTTTAACAGCAACATTTGGGGATATTTGGGTGCTCCTTTTTACAGCGGGGGGCAATACAGTGATCCGTTCCTTTGCCCTTGTTTCTTTTATTTTTTTATGTCCCTTAACTATCGAATACTGCTCTCCCTCATGATCAATGATGATCGGTGGCGCCTGTTCAGGAGCCTTTTCCTCTTCCACCTCTTCAAAAAGGAAGTTCATGATCCTTCGGGCAGCATTTTTAAAGGTGTCCCGCACCTTGGTGGTAAAACCCTTGACCATGGCTGCTGTTGATAGTTTTGTCAGCAGCAATAGGGCAATTAAGCTGAAGGCAACCAGAATAACGTAGGTGCCAATGATGCCAAAGGATTTTATAGCCACATAGCTAACCAGAGCACCGATCAATCCACCCCCGTCACCGGCAAAGCCGGCAGAAAAAGAATTCTCAACAGGGATCACCAGGTGAAACAACGTAAGCGCGATTAGAAATAGTACTAACACCCCGTACATTCTTTCAGAAAGGTTAGCCTGAGCTCTATTACGTACAAATTTCGCCCCCACCAGGATTAAAAGGAATGGTAAAATAAACCGTCCCTCACCGGCGACGCTTTTTAACACCTTATCTACAAAGCTGCTGAGCAAACCGGCTTCAGGCAAAAGGAGGCAGACCAGGCCCAGAATTCCCAGGGCAACCAGGGCAATGCCGAGTATCTCATATTTCAGTTCATCCTTTATTTGACTGAAGGTGCCCATCTCTTTCCTCCCCTCAAAAATAATATACCACAAATTTGGCTGGAATTCCTTTAAATAAATGGTCCTCCCGGTTGGAGAGGACCTTTGCGCAACTGTATTTTTCTCACTATGTGCAATCACATACGGACAAAGACCAGCACAATTATCGCTAGTCCGATGATTAGCCGATACCATACAAATATATCAAAACTGCGTGTGGTCAGGTACCGGAGGAGAAACCCGATGGACAGGACACCAACTATAGCAGAGGATAAAACTCCGATGATAAAGGCAATATTAATGTCTGAGATTGTTAGATTTTTTAATTGCATTACCCCCGCACCAAAAATAATCGGTGTAGATAACAAAAAGGAAAAACGTGCTGCTGTCTTACGGGTAAAACCCAGGGCCCGTGCTGCAGTCATGGTTACACCGGAACGAGAAACACCCGGAATGATGGCAAAAGCCTGGGATAAGCCAATCAGTAGACTGTCTACAAAAGATATCCCGTTCATATTTTTTCTCTTTACAGCACGCCGATCAACAATGAACAGTATTAAACCCATAATAATCAGCATGGACGCAATAATCAGCGGGCTTCTGAAAATAGTTTCAGCCTGTTCTTCTAGAGTATAACCGGCCAGTGCACCAGGGATAGTTGCAATCAGCAGGTACCAGAACATGGAAGCCTTTTGTGTGCTACGACGCTTGATAATTGCTTCGCTAAATAGTTCTACCCAATCCCGCCAGAAAAAGGCTACCACAGCCAGAAGTGTGCCCATATGTAAGGCCACATCAAATACCAGGCCCGGATCCTCCCAGCCCAACACCCATGGGGTGAGAACAAGGTGAGCCGAACTAGATATAGGCAGAAACTCACCCAAACCCTGGATGATGCCCATGATCAGGGCTTGTAACACAGTCAAATTAACACCTCCCGGATTCACACTGCCTAATTATAGCACGGGAGGCATGTCCTGATAAACAAACTAATGTAATATTTTGCGGCTCTTTCACAGTAAAAAATGGTCATTATGTGTTCTAATACTCCATAATTAAAGGCAACAGT
>JAAYRI010000053.1 GCA_012518875.1 Peptococcaceae bacterium | reverse complement strand
TGGATATATTCGCCGGTAGGGCCAGGACCAGTGAGGGTAAGCTGCAGGTTGAACTGGCCCAGCTTAATTATCTGTTGCCACGTCTTACCGGGCGTGGGGCAGCCATGTCCCGCCTGGCCGGCGGCATTGGTACCAGAGGCCCTGGTGAAACAAGGCTTGAGGTTGATCGCCGACGTATCCGCAAGCGCATAGCGGATCTGAATATAGAGATTAGGGACATCAAAAAACATCGCGATCTATTACGGAGAAGCCGTCGTGAGGTGCCCATTCCCCTGGTGGCGTTGGTGGGATACACAAATGCCGGTAAATCTACAATACTGCGGGAGCTGACGGGGGCCGATGTGCTGGTGGAGGATAAACTTTTCGCTACCCTTGATCCCACCACACGCCGTGTGGTTCTGCCGAACAACGAAACGATTTTGTTAACCGATACCGTAGGTTTTATTCAAAACCTGCCTCACCACCTGGTAGCTGCCTTTAGGGCAACCCTGGAGGAGGTTGTGGAGGCAGATTTGTTATTGCATGTTGTTGACGTTTCCCACCCCAACGCGGAAAGTCATATTGATGCTGTGCAAGAAGTTCTGGAATCACTGGGGGCTGCCAATAAGCCCTTTATTTTAGTATATAATAAGTTTGATCTCTTGCCTGACGGCCAACTTCCTTTGTTTGAAAAAAATCAGCCGGGGGTAGCCCTTTCCGCCCACAGGGGATGGGGTTTTGCAGAAATGCTTGGTGAAATTGCCCTCGCCTTTGCCTCCAGCCGGCTGCAAAAAACATTTTTTATTCCCTATGAGCAAAGCTGGCTGCTGCCATTGCTACATGAAAAAGGAAAGGTACTATGTGAGAGACATAGTGAAGAAGGGGTTACACTTGATGTGGAAATCTCGGCAATCTGGGCCAAGAGGGTGGAGTCAAAAATTGATTAACCCACCCGAGCTTGCCCAATAAGATTGTGCCGGTATACTCTTAGGTGCTCCTTAAAGCCCTGGCAGGGCTGCTTTTTTTTGAATTTTTTATTTACCGCTAAAACAGGTTAAATTAAAGGTTATGCGGGGGGTGTTACATTGAGGATATTTGCTATTGGGGATGTTCATTTGTCCTTTCGTGAAAAGGTAAACCCGGCTGCCTGGGACAAGGTTGAAGTGCATAAACCAATGGATATATTTGGCCTGGAATGGAAGGAACATTACCGGAAAATCTATGAAAATTGGCTGAATACAGTAAAGACAGATGATATAGTGCTCATGCCCGGTGATGTTTCCTGGGCTTTAAAACTCGCTGAGGCCAGGTTTGATCTGGAGTTTCTGGGGCTGCTGCCGGGGAGGATTATATGTGTTTCCGGCAATCACGATTACTGGTGGCAGAGCCTGACCCAGGTTAGGGCAGCCCTGCCTGACAATATGGCGGTAATTCAAAATGATCATGTGCTGGTGAGGGATATCGCCATTTGTGGTTCCAGGGGGTGGTGGTGCCCGGGTGCAAAATGCTTTGCCGACGACGATATGAAAATTTATCGCCGGGAGTTAATCCGGATGGACAATTCCCTGAGCAGTGTTGATATCGGGAAGGTAAAGGATATAATGGTATTAATTCATTTTATGCCCACATCTGAGAACCATGAGAAAAATGAGTTCATAGAAATGTTTCAAAAATATGGGATAGATACCGTTATATACGGCCATTTACATGGAGAGGCAACACGTTCGCGTCTGCCGGAAAGAGCCTGGGGGATAAATTTCCATCTGGTTAGCGCTGACTTTCTCGACTTTGCACCCTTGATGATTAGGGAATTGGAAACAAAGGATCTTGCTAAGAAGATGTAAAAAGGTCCAGCCGGGATCCCTTGAGGATCGAGGTTTGGGCCTAAATTTATTTAGATGGGGATGAGTTTTATGGAAACTGAAGCAGTGTTGTTTGATCTGGACGGCACCCTGGTTGATTCATTGCCTTTAATACGCCGGACCTATAAGAATGTGTTTGATGAAATGGACATCCCATGGGATGAAAAAGCTATAGATGGAATGATCGGTTTACCACTAAAGGATATCGGGGAACATTTTGCCGGGACGAAGGGAACTCGCTTTGTTGAACTATATCATGTTTACTATCATCGTGACCTTGATCTCTATACCAAACTATTTCCCGATACCCAGGTGATGTTGGCCAATCTTCAGAAACTGCAAATAAAGCTGGGCATTGTTACCTCTAAGGGCAGGCCCGGAACCACAAGAACCACCTCCTTTACCGGCATTGATTGTTTTATGGACGTAATAATTACTGCAGATGATTCGCTAAAGCATAAACCAGACCCGGGGCCGCTGCTGCAGGCTGTAGAATACCTTGGAGCAGATGTTTCCAGGAGCATCTATATTGGTGACAGCAGGTTTGATATTTTAACTGGTAGGAACGCCGGTGCCCGGACCCTGGGTGTAACATGGGGGCTTGCCGGCCGTAAAGAAATGGTATTGTTACAGCCTGATGGAATAATAGACCGGTGGGAGGAACTAAAGGCATATATATAGCAATATTTTTTATACCGGAGGTATGACATTTGATTATTGGGGTATTAACGCTGCAGCTATACCTGGGGGAAGCAAATTCTCTAAAGGACAAAAGGCGGATACTAAAAAGCATCATTGATCGGATTAAAAACCG
>JAAYRI010000052.1 GCA_012518875.1 Peptococcaceae bacterium | reverse complement strand
TTGTAGCAAATATCTCCCACGAGTTAAGAACACCTGTTACTGTCATTCGTGGTTCCCTGGAGGCCCTTTGTGAAGGCGTGGTGTCGGCACCGGATATGGTTGAAGAATATCACCGGCAGATGTTTGCGGAAAGTCTCTATCTGGAGCGACTTGTTTCTGATCTCCTTGATCTGGCCCGGTTGCAAAATATCGATTTTGCGATGGAAATAAAAACAGTCAACCTTAAAGCCATCGCTGAAGATGCTCTGCGGGGTATGGAACGTCTAGCACGTGTAAAGAGGATCACACTAAGGTTTAATGTCACAGGTGCTGGTTTTACTATGGATGGGGATTATGGCAGACTGCGGCAGATGTTGGTGATTATCCTGGACAATGCCATTAAATTTTCCCCAGATGATTCAACAGTGGATTTGGATTTGCAACAGGTGATAAATGGTATCAGACTGTGCATCCGGGATCAGGGCTGTGGTATCCCCGCCGATGAATTGCCCCATATTTTCGATCGCTTCCATAAACGGCGATCGGAGGAAAATAAAAGCGGCACTGGTCTCGGTCTGGCCATAGCCAAGCAGATAGCTGATCGACATGGGATATTTGTTCAGGTGCAAAGCGAACCTGGCAGGGGCACTGAGTTACATTTTTTTATAGAAACCAGGCCGGGAATACTGCACACCTCAGTCGGGGATGAGTAGTGTGGGATACTATTATAGAAACCGGAGCAGATCAATTGCGCTCCGGCTTCTATTTTGGTGTGCCCGGTATCAGGCGTACTGATATATTAGTTGATCATCATTTACCTTTTTTGCCGTCAGGCAATCCTTTGCATTGCCTGGTGGGTATTCATAGCCTGCTGGAACAGTTGCAGGTACTCCACTCCTGAGCGGGCCCAGGAAAAATCCTGCTCCATAGCATTTTTAACCAACTTCCCCCATTGTTCCGGCTGTTCCCGGAAAAGCGATAGGGCTCTTTTAATAGTGTCGAATAACTCACCACTGGAATAGTCGTAGAAACCAAAACCGTTACCCGAAGCATTCTCCGGGTTGTATTCATTTACCGTATCAGCCAGCCCACCGGTAAATCTGACTATGGGGATCGTCCCGTAGCGAAGGCTAATCAACTGTCCCAGACCGCAGGGCTCAAAACGTGATGGCATCAGAAACATGTCAGCACCGGCATAAATCCGCTGGGCCAAAATGGCGTTGAAGCCAAGGTAGAGCCCCATTTTTTCAGGAAAACGGGCTCTGATTCCTTCGAACATATCCTCATAGTATTTGTCGCCGCTGCCTAGAACCACAAATTGAATGTCCTCCGACATCATTTGATCCACGATTTCCGCAATCAGGTCCAGCCCCTTCTGGTCAACCAAACGTGTGATCAGCCCAATTAACGGCACATCTTTTTCGGGAAGACCCATTTCCTTTTGCAAGGCATATTTATTTTCTTTTTTGTGTTCGACACTGGAACTGTCATAATTACGGTGGATCCGGGCGTCAGTTTTGGGATTAAATTCGTGGTAGTTGATCCCGTTAACAATACCATATAGATCTTTAGACCTTCTTCTCAGCAGGCCATCCATCCGCTCGCCCAGCTCCGGTCTTTGGATTTCAGTGGCATAGGTGCGACTGACAGTATTTATAACATCCGCATAAACAATCCCTGCTTTCATAAAACTCACTGTGCCATAGAACTCCAATCTCTCCGGATGAAAGAACTCATCACCCAAACCCAGAATATGCAGGACTTCCTTGGGGTAGTTGCCCTGATATTGAAGATTATGAATGGTAAAAACAGTTGCTATCCGGCTATAGAATTGATCCTGCCGGTAATGTGTTTTTAAAAACAAAGGTATCGGGCCTGACTGCCAGTCATTGCAATGGATAACATCAGGTTGCCAGTCCAGTTTAGGCAGCATTTCCAGCACTGCCCGGCAGAAAAAAGTAAAACGCTCTGCCTCATCATCAAACATATACATACGATCACGGTAAAAATAGTGATGGTTATCTACCAGATATACCGGGATGCTTTTATGCATTCCCTGGTATTGTGATTCTATGGTGCTTTCCCTGATTATTGCTGTTTCATAACGGTTTTTAAAAGGGACGGGGAAATCCATTTTATAGGAGCAGGATTCAATTTGTTGGTAACGGGGCATAGCCACCCGGACATCATTACCCATGTTATCGTTACCCACCACTGCAAGAGCCTTGGGCAGTGAGCCGGCAACATCGGCCAGACCCCCTGTTTTGGCAAAAGGCACAACTTCTGAGGATACCACTAATATTTTTAAGGGGCGATCAAACATACTGGGGTACCTCCATTTCATATTTTTCTCCTACATGATAAACCTCCACAGTCTCTCTCAAGGCCTGGGCAGCTATTTCAGGCGGGGTGGGATTGATAAAATAACCTGTACCTAGTTCAAAGCCGGCCATTATAGTCAAACGGGGTATTATTTCCAGATGCCAGTGAAAATGATGTTCCTCCCCCTGGTTAACAGGAGCAGTGTGCAGAACCATATTATAAGGAATGTTTTTTATCATTGAAGTCAATTTGCGCAAAGAATTCCTTAAAACATGGGCAAAATCTTTCACCTGTTCCTCCCTTAATTGCACAAAATCAAATTGGTGTTCCCTGGGAACTATCGTCATCTCAAAAGGAAAACGGGAAGCAAAGGGGCAGAAACAAATAAAATGAGTGCTTTCAAAGACAATTCTTTTATTTTCGGAAATTTCCTGACCGATTACATCGCACAATACACATGACTGGTGCTGATGGCGATACTCCTTCATCCCCTCTATTTTTTCCCTCACGTCTTCCGGCACAAAGGGTACGGCCACCAGTTGGGAATGGGTATGTTCCAGGGATGCCCCGGCCACAGGCCCTGTGTTTTTAAAAATTTGTATATACTTTAGTCTGGTGTCTTTGCGCAAATCTAACGAACGATCCCGCCAGGCCCAAATAATTTCTTCCACCTGTTGATCCGTTTGTTCGTCCATGCCAATAATATGATTATTGGATTCAATAATTACCTCATGGGCCCCAACACCATCCATATACTGATAAACACCGCTGTTTTTTTGCTGCGCATCACCATGGATACTCAGGGCTGGAAATTTGTTGGGCACCACTCTTACCCACCAACCGGGTTGATCCCGGACAGTATCTTGTTCACGGTAGGCAATGATCTCGGGAGGTGTTTGTGCTTCATTTCCTTCACAGAAAAAACATTCTCGGGAACTTTTTTCATCATTTATTTCTTTGTAGTCGTTGGGGCGTTTTCCCCTTTCGGTGGCAATGATTACCCACCTGTTGACAATGGGATCCTTTCTCCATTCGGACATTACTTTACCTCCTGCTTAAGTCCTACTATATTTTCATCATATGTGGCGGGTCCGATGTAGAATGTAGACTTATATTGAGAGTGCCGCAATTTGCTTTTTTTTATACACCCTGGATGTATTCTTTTGCCGATTGTTTTCAGGTAAAGAAGGAAAACGTCAAATATAATCGAATGTTACTATTAAAATGTTACAATTAAATGGAAAGCAGTAAAGGAGTCGCTATTATGGCTAGTGATTTGGTCAGTATTAAGGGAACCAGAAATGGGCTGTTAATTTTGCTGGATCCAAATAAGGATTATGAAGAGATCAGGCAAAACCTGATGAGAAAAATGGAATCTGCCCGGGGTTTTTTTAAAGGTGCAAATTTTTCTTTGTATCAGGGTCCTAATGGAATTCCTATTAAACAAAAAAATGAACTAGAAAGCATATGCCGGCAGTATGGTTTGATCCCCAATGCAGATCAGACAACACCAGTTAGGATTATATCAAAGATAAAAAAGGCCACCCAGACATCACGCCCCATTATTAGTCAGGAAACAGGTGGCGAAGCAGCGCTAATGGTGCAGCGGTCACTGCGGGCGGGCCAGTGTGTTACCAACAAAAAGCATATTGTTGTATTGGGGGATGTCAACCCTGGAGCGGAGGTTATATCTGGCGGGAATGTGATGGTTATCGGTAGTTGCCGTGGTGTGATCCATGCCGGGGCCGGAGGAAACAGATCAGCAAGAATTATTGCCCGCAGGCTTAACCCTACTGCACTTAGCATCGCGGGGGAGAGACTAAACCCGGAAACTGCATTTTCTGGGCTCGATGAATACCAGACAGTAAGGCTTGCCGGTGAAAAATTTATTTTTGAAAAATATAACATCGGACGTTGAACAGCACAGATATCAAGTGAGAATAGCATCAAAACAGCACCAAAATAAACCCGGTGGCCAACACTGGGGTAAATTTTTTTTATCAGCATTAAGCTAGCTCTTAATCAGCACATTATTCTAGAAAATTAGGGGCAGCTAGTATGCCGGCGATAGATTTAGCATCACGTATGGCCCCGGACATAACCATTTCTTGGGCCTGCTTCAGGCCCACTGTTTCTACTTCAATAAATTCATCCTCATCGAGATTTTGTTTTTTTAATGTTAGCCCAGTGGCCAGGAAAAGGTGAATCTGTTCATTTGTAAAGCCAGGGGTGCTATAAAAGCTAATCATATGTTTTAGCCTACCGGCCGCATATCCCGTTTCTTCAGTCAATTCCCTGCCGGCACAGGCCACGAAATCTTCCCCCGGTTCTAACTTCCCCGCCGGTATTTCCAACAGAGCCATTCCGGCGGCATATCTATACTGTCTGACCAGGAGTAATTCCCCTTTTTCGTTTATAGGAACTATGGCTACGGCGCCTGCATGTTCTACTACCTCACGCCTGCTGGTTTTCCCATTTGGTAAAGACACCTCATCAACTCGCAGGTTAACGATCTTACCCCGATAAATTGTCTTGGATGAAGTCATTAACTCCCTATAATCTGCCATGCAAAGCTCACCTCGACCTTTTTGTCATCAACTCGTTGGCATAGTAAAAAAATTGCCCCCAGCTAAAGCTGGATCTACTATTCGCTAATATATGAAACTAATCCTGCAAATTTTTTTTTCCACCTATTCTACCATGTATTGCAAATAGGCTATTTTATTACTAAATTAGAGAGGAATTTCGCTTATCCGCATAGAATTTATTTATAAAAATATTCAATGGCATAAGCAGCCAATGCATCCTGTATAGTTTAATAAACATTAAATTAGGAGGTGGCTCTACGTTTGGGCAAAAGATTAGGCATTCCAAGTGCTCTACTATACTATGTTTATTACCCGTTCTGGCTGGCTTTTTTTAATGAAATTGGAGTGCAGGTGGTCACATCCAAGGGCACAACAAAAAGCATTCTGGATAAAGGTGTACGGGAAGCCCTGGCTGATGCTTGTGTGCCGATAAAACTTTTCTTCGGTCATGTTATGGAACTAAAGAACAAATGTGACTGTCTATTTATACCCCGTGTGGTCTGCCTGAACGGAAAGACCATTTACTGCCCTAAATTTTTAGGGTTGCCGGATATGATCCGACACTCTCTCGATGGTCTCCCCCCGATCATTGATGTGCGCATTGATGCTCGCCAGGGGCGCCTGTCAAAGCTCAAGGCCTTTTTGGAAATTGGTTCCTATTTTGGTGTAGGCCGCAATATTGTCCTCAAGGCATATTGCAAGGCTATGTTGGTTTTGCGTCGCTATCACCGTCTCCTAAGAAAAGGATTGAACCCACTAGAGGCCATGGAATACATGGAAAATCCCAACAACAAAAAGCTGGCATTACCCCCGAAGGCAAATCTGAAGTTTGCCGTTCTAGGGTATCCTTATTCAATTTATGACAGCTTCATTAGTGTAAACTTGCTGGACAAATTAAAAAACATGGGGGTTAGTGTTTTAACCACAGAAAATATTAATCCCCTGGTATTGGCCTGGCAAAAAAATTGCGGTTTGCCAAAACGCCTGTTTTGGACCTTTAGTGATGCCGTTCTCAAAGCTGCTTACTACCTTTTTAGACGGGGACGCGTGGATGCGGTTCTCCACCTTACTGCCTTTGGGTGCGGACCCGATTCCATATTAAATAAATTTATTGAGCTAGAAGCAAAGCAACATGGGGACATACCGTTTATGACTCTAATGATTGACGAGCATACCGGTGAAGCCGGTATGACCACCCGTTTAGAGGCATTTGTGGATATGGTCAGACGCCGAAAGGAGGTTTCCCCTTGTCAAAATTAACATTCCCTAGGATGGGAGAATCCTGGCGTACTTTTAAAATGCTTCTTGAGGATTTGGGAAATGAGGTTGTTGTACCACCACGTCCCAGTAAACGCACCCTTGATCTGGGCGTCAGGTACTCCCCGGAATTTGCCTGTTTTCCGCTAAAAATATTAATGGGCACCTACCTGGAAACTGTAGAAATGGGTGCAGACACCATTGTCACCTCAGGTGGTGTGGGACCCTGCCGGGCAGGGGAATATGCCATGCTGCACCACAAAATACTCAAGGATCTGGGATACGATATTAGGATGATTGTTTTTGAACCACCCAGGCTCCAGCCCTTTAATTTTATTAAAAACGTCAGGGCACTTAATAAGAACCACACCTCCATTAGAGGGATTATCTCGCGCATCAAGAGGGCCTGGCGCAAGCTGGTGGCTCTTGATAATGTTGAAAAATTAAGCCATGTAGTCAGGCCCAGGGAGATTACTCGCGGCACGACATCGAAGGTGTACCGCAAGATATTGGAATGGATTGACCAGGCCTATACCACCGAACAGATTATAGAGGCCGAGGCGGCAGCTCTCAAAGCACTGCAAGATGTACCCCAGGACCCAAACAGAGAGATTTTGAAGGTGGGTATAGTTGGTGAAATATACGTATTATTGGAGCCGGCAAGCAACCTGGAAATGGAGGAGACCCTGGGACACCTGGGGGTTGAGGTAGAGAGATCAATGTTCCTCACAGGTTGGACTAGAGATAACACCTGGACTGAAACCACAGAAATGATGACCGTAAAAGAGGCTGCAGCCCCCTATCTACCGGAGTTGGTGGGAGGCCACGGGCGTGACTCCATCGGTAATACCATATTATGCGCCAAACGGGGCTTTGACGGCATGATCCAGATCGCCCCCTTTACCTGCATACCGGAAATTGTCGCCCGCACCATTCTGCCCCGTGTCAGTAGGGATTATGATATACCAGTTTTAACATTCTTCCTGGATGAACAGACAGGCAAGGCGGGTATGGGTACGAGGCTGGAGGCATTTACGGACCTGATGAGAAGAAAAAAGCGCATGCAAAAAAAACAATTAACACTAACTGGTTAAATGGTTAAACAGAAAGGTCATGTTATGAAAGCATATTTAGGCATTGATGCCGGATCGGTCAGTATAAATTTTGTAGTTATAGATGGGGCCGGTAAAGTCATTACCGGCCTTTATCTACGCACAAAAGGCAGGCCAATCCAGGTGATTCAGGAAGGGTTGAAAAAAACTGCGGAATTAATTTTACCTGATTATGAGGTTATTGGTGTCGGCACCACGGGCAGCGGCCGTTATCTTGCCGGTGTACTGGTCGGCGCCGATGTTGTAAAAAACGAAATTACCGCCCATGCCGTAGCAGCCTCGACAATGGTTCCTGAGGTGCAAACAGTTTTTGAAATTGGCGGCCAGGATTCAAAAATTATTATTTTACGAAATGGTATTGTGACTGATTTTGCTATGAATACCGTCTGTGCAGCGGGCACCGGATCATTCCTTGATCAGCAAGCCGCACGGCTAAACATACCGATTGACAAGTTTGGAGCACTGGCCCTGCAGTCCACTGTACCGGTAAGAATCGCCGGCCGGTGTACTGTTTTTGCGGAGTCAGATATGATCCACAAGCAGCAGATGGGACATCAGATTCCCGATATAATTAACGGTTTGAGTGAGGCTCTGGTTCGCAACTACCTGAACAATGTTGGTAAAGGCAAAGAAATATTGCCACCGATTGTATTCCAGGGTGGTGTAGCCGCCAACGTGGGAATAAAGGCTGCTTTTGAGAAGGCCCTGGGTAAGCCGGTGATCATCCCCAAGCATTTTGACATAATGGGAGCCATCGGGGCGGCGCAACTGGCTCAGGAAGAGGTGCAAAACAAAAAAACAAATTTTAAGGGCTTTGAAATTGCCGGCCTTCCTTACCGCACCAGTAGCTTTGAATGTAACGGCTGCTCCAATGTATGCGAAATAGTGGAGATTTACGAAGGGGATAAAGTTATTGGGCGTTGGGGCTCTCGGTGCTCCAAATGGGATATTGTCTAACCTGACCCTGGCTATTTCCTCCCTAGCAACCACATGGACTGTTTTTTACCTCGGCAAATCTTTCGTTAGGCAGGGCAGCAATCTCCATCAGGGCACGAACAGCACTGTCTATCTCTTCCTCTTTATTGAAATAGGAAAAACTAAAACGCACCAGTTTGTTTTCAAGCGTACCCAGGGTTCTATGTGCATCGGGGGCACAATGCAGACCGGCCCGGCAGGCTATATTGTATTCTTGATCGAGCAATATGCCCACCCGGCCGGAATTTTTCCCCGCCAGGCTAAAAGCCACTACCGGTGCACGTTCATATAACTCCTCTGGGCCATATACCTTGAGTCCTTTCACCTTTTTAGCTCCTGCTAAAAAACGACTGGTGAGGTTCATTTCATACTGCCTAATCTTTTCTGTCCCTTCATTTCTCACAAATTTTAGTCCCGCTGCTAGTCCTGATATACCCACAGTATTTAATGTACCGCTTTCATAGCGTTCCGGTAATAGATCTGGCTGGTCCGGTATCTGTGACATACTGCCGGTTCCCCCTTCCTTAAGGGTCTCCAGCTCCAGACCATCGGCTAAGTATAACCCACCGGTGCCTGTGGGGCCATAGAGTCCCTTGTGTCCGGTAAAAGCCAACAGGTGTATATTCATGAAGGGCACATCAAGATTAAAAACCCCGGCAGTCTGGGCAGCATCCACAATTAATCTCAGTTTTTTTCTTTTGGCCAGCTGTCCTATCTCCGCTAGAGGCATTAATGTGCCGGTTACATTGGAAGCATGGGTAATAATTATGGCCACTGTATTTTGCTTTACCGCGCTGTTTATGTCTGTTACCCTGATGCTGCCATCCCTGGCGCAGGCGACCTTTGTTACTTCTACGCCTTTTTCTTGTAATAGGTACAGCGGCCGGGTTACGGCGTTGTGCTCCATGGAACTGGTGATCACGTGGTCTCCTGGTTTAAGCAGACCCTTTATAGCGAGGTTTAGCGCCTCGGTAGCATTAAGGGTGAAAACAATCCGATCCGGATTCGAGATATTAAACAGTAGGGAAAGCTGTTCCCGCGCTTCATCCACCAGCCTGGCGGCCCTAACAGCCATCTGGTGACCGGATCTGCCGGGATTTGCTCCCACAGATTTAATGCAGTGTTCCATAGCCTGCCAGACTTCTGGAGGTTTTGGCCATGTTGTGGCTGCATTGTCAAAATAAATCAAATAGCATCCCTCCCCAAACAACTTACTAACATCTATTCTATGCCGCACAATTTCCCAGCAGCCCTGCAGATAAGAATTACGCAGAACCATTTCAAAATGTCCCTGTGCTATCCGCAAAACTCAAGTCCCTATTATTTAGTAATAAAGGGGCACGCGATACCGTGCCCCTGATGGTGGTTTTTAATTGCCAGTGAACAACTGGGTAACCACAACCCCATTTGGTGTGCCAACTATACCGATACCAATGGTCGTATGCATGGCATTCATGATGTTGGCCCGATGGCCTTCGCTGTTCATAAAAAGCTCGTGGCTCCTCCGCATTGTGGCTGCCCTGGCAATATTCTCTGCCCCCATCACCCGGTATGAGATACCGGCTTTCTTTTCCATGTCCAGGGCGCTGCCGTAGGTTGGGGAGGTATGACTAAAATAGTTTTTTTCATACATATCCCAACTTTTTAACCGAGCCAGTTCTGCTAATTTAGCATCCACGGCAAATGCCGCTAGCCCCGCTTTGGCCCTTTCTTGATTTACCAGATTTAACATCAGTTTCTCATCTGCACCTTGCACTATAGCTCCCTCTTCTTGATCAACAGGGGTTTATTATTATATGACCGGCAACACCGGGTCAGCAATGCCTTCAGCCTCCACCTGGTAAGGATATGCCTACTGAACTAATTGCTGCCTTGATCCGGCCCGGATACACCTTAGTGGGGTTATAATAAATACCTACATCGTTTGGTGGTTTAATCTCTACCTTGCTCACGCCTTCAATACCCATGATCGCTTCCTTGAAGTTTTTAGCTTTTTCCGGGTTTTGCAACCCAGTTATTAATAGTTTCATTAAATACACTATAACTACTCCCCGTTTTTAAAATGATTAATTTAGGGGCGGTTTGGCCGCCCCTGGTGCTAGTCCTTTGTCACTGGTGGACATTGGGGTGGGAATAATGCTGGTGGGCATACAAAGGGGATTTCCGGAGATACCTGTTCGCATAGTGCCGGTGTGCAGAAACCATAGCTGGGAACCAGTATTTTTACTATCGCTACCGATTGGATGACAATGCAAAGATCAAATGTGCAGGAAATGAGATTGCACAATATCAGGCAAGGACCACAAGTAGCGTTGACAATTTCACAGTTGGTCATGGTACCTTCAGGAGCACAGAGCAATACTGTCTTGGTAAAGCTGAATGCCAGATCATTAAACCTTTTTATAACATGGCCTTCACCATCTACTACTTTTAACATATAATCGACTACTATGGCAAAGGTAACATTCGATCTGCCTGATGCGTCGGGTTTGGACCGACTAACCTCGTTGCAACAGGCATTTTTGATTCTGCATCTAACGGTGGCCTCAGGCGGTGCTTCAAATTCGTGTGGGACATTAAGTGGGGTGCAGATGTTTTCTCTGCGTTCGGCCTGAAAACAAAAATCGTAAACCTTCGGCACCTCAATACAAATGGTTTGTAATTGTTGTTTTGAACGTTCCGCTTCCATAAATTAATACCCTCCTCTTATTAATTGATTTTTAATAGAGACACTATAGAATATGTAATTTCCTTTTATTGGTGAATGATCAAAAATTATGGATGCCCCTTTCAGTTTTGACGCATAAGATATGGTGAGGTGATCCAATTGTTTCAAAAGGTTTATTTACCCCGATATCAACAGGCGGCAAACAGCAGCCAATCCCGTCCTAAAATAATAAAGGAGGAATTGAAAAATAAAAACAGCAGCGAAAATATTAAAAAGAGCATCCCACGTGAATCCCCTCAGGAAAGGCAGGTTGCTATAGAAAGAAAAACAAACAACAGCAGGAAAGATGTTGCAGCAGAAAAAACAAACAACAGCAAGCAAGATGCTGCCAGGGTAAATGCAGGCAAAAAGGTTGTTTCCGGTTTTAAAGAAATAGCCCCCGGCACTTACCAGTTCCTTCAATCGGGGGAAAAAAAACATGATCAAGCCCCAGGATTAATTCTGCCTCCTGAAGCCACAGGATGCTGGGATGCTTGTGAACAAAGATTTCGAAGGGTCGATGGATTGGCTGGGCCTTATCAACATTGCAACACCCCTGTCTACCAATTTACCTGAATTAAAGCTTCTTCCCCCGCGGTCGGCGGTGGTGCAAAAAACAAAAAAGCCCCATAAAGGGGCAGGCATTGGCCAAATATTATAATGATTGTTTGGCTTGTCTTTCGAAAACAGAACATATCTTTAAAATAACAAGTACCAAAGGGTTTTTCATCCGTTTTTCAATTCTTTTATACTCTTCCCTGGCTGTAGCCAGTTCCTGGTGGGCCATTAGATAAGAACGTTTAAAATCTTCTTCCGCATTGAGAGTTTTCTTCAAATCGTTGCTCAGGTCTTTGATTTCTTGCCGTAATTTACTATTCTCAATAGCCGCAGAAGATTTTTCTCTTTCTAATTTTAGCTTTAAATCTATTATTTCCGTTTGCAATTCTGCTATTTTTATACCATGCTGCTCTTTTATTTCTGCGGTTCTGATCTTGTTTTCCCGGTCCCTTTCTTTATAACACTGCAACTTGGTGAACAACCCTTCCAAATTGCCGTGATTTTTAGCCAGGAGTTCTTTCAACCGCATTTTCCCTTCCTGGGCTTCCTTGGCTCTTTTTACCCATAGACGACATTGATATAAAATACTATTAGCCTTGGCCTCAAGTTTTGCCAGGTGTTCCCGATAACGCAAGATTTCCCGTTTTCGTAGCGATAACAGTAGATCTTTTTCAGCCATCTGGGTTAGAAGGTATTCATGTTGGCTGGCTAATTCCATTCTTTCGGCCAGGGCCGCCGCTGTCTCTCTCTGGCCGGAAACTGCTTCCTGCATATGTTTTTGCATTATCTCCAGCTTTTTTCTCCAACCTGCCCGGTCACGGTGCCAGCGTTGTTTTTGTCTGTTGACAACACCGAGAAACCTTTTTAAAAGCTCTTCATACAATACCCTGGCAGCGGGGTTATAGGTCCATACACCTTCCCCAACCATTTCAAAATAGGAAAACTTTTTTAATACCCCCTCCAAGGTCTTAATATCAGCATTATGCCAGGTATTAATTAACTTATGAAGTTGTTGTAGCGAAAGCCCACCAGGATGGGTTTTCATTGCCTTGATCAATAGATTTTTTAGAGAATAATGGCTTGTTTCCACCTCCCATTCAGTTAACCCCCAATAACCATTATTTAGTTGAATAAATCTGCCATCGGATATTAAATTTATTTCTTCCGATATTGTTCTTTTCATTTTTTTCTTTCTATAGTTGGACTTTTTTAATATTTCTTTTAAATTTAAGGCTCGACCCCTCTTCAAAAGTAGGGAGTAAAATTGATCATTTTCTTTATTCCCCTCTAAATCCAAACGCCAGTTATCTTTTTCTTTGTAAAAACATGGGTTTTGATTCAGGCATAGACCAACCCTTTCCTCCACCTGCAACAGGGAATAGTCCTTCAACATTCTTCTTTGTACATGGGGCGCCAGTTCTGCTACAGAAAGGGCCTCAAAGAAAAATAGCGTTTTCTTCAACACATCGGTAAGGGAATTAAGCTTCCCACCCATTTGCATCTTTCACCTACCTCACAATAAATATAACTGATGAAAGTCCTAATTGATAAATTCGTTTTCTATTCAATTATTCCTTTATTTCCCATTAGGATATTTCAGACTTATTATTCGTTCCGTCAACAAAATTTTTAAGAATATAACGGTAATTAAGCAAATTTACGGTTGATTAAAAACGCTTCTATGAAATATAATAAGGTAAGCGGTTGATATACAGTAGCAAACGGTAAAATTTGACCCTTAAATGGTAGGAAGGTGCACAAGTTAATATTAATATCTAGCCCGCGAATGGTCGTTTTCATGGTTTAATGGTAATAATACTACCATCCTTGAATGAGGTGAAATGATAATGCTTGCATGTCACGGGCGTGAAGATTCTCTAGAGCTGGCCAACGGTTACCTGCTAGAAGGGCCGGTGGTGCCTAAATCCCTGGAAAACCTAAAATTTAACCGACATTTAACCAACTTCCGTCCCGCAGAAGAACAAAAAAAGGCTTTGATTGCTATTTCTAAAATGCCACAGGGCATGATCTACATTGCCCGCTCTGGTTATGAAATTATAGGCTATATTACCTTTCACTATCCAGATGAATATTTCAGATGGAGCAGGCATCCCAAGATATTAGAGCTGGGTGGTATTGAAATCAGCCCCAACTGGCGCAGGAAGGGTATCGCTGAGGCTTTACTGGAAGAGGCTTTTCGCAACCCTATAATGGAAGAGTTCATTGTAGTTACCCTGGAGTTTTGCTGGCACTGGGACCTGGAAGGCAGTGGACTGGAGATTTTTGAATACCAGAAAATGCTGGAAAGACTGTTTGGCCTGGTCAGTCTCAAAAGACGTGCTACTGATGATCCTGACATCACGGAACATCCCGCTAATGTTTTGATGGTGCGGTTTGGCAAAAATGTCAGTACAAAAGATATTTTGTTGTTTGAAGATATGCTGTTCGAAAAAAAGATCAGGTTGCACTAAAAAGCCTGCTTGCCACACGGCAAGCAGGCTTTGATCACTATTTTTGTACCCTTGTTGGATATGACCCAGTTATTTAAGACTATAATTGGGGGCTTCCTTAGTTATTGTTACATCATGTGGGTGGCTTTCCCTGAGACCAGCAGCAGTGCAACGCATAAACCGGGACCTGGTTTTTAGTTCATGGATATTACGGGTACCCGCATAACCCATCCCTGCCCTTAACCCACCAATTAACTGATACACTGTTTCAGACAGTGAGCCTTTGAAGGGAACACGACCTTCCACACCTTCAGGTACTAGTTTATTGTCACTTTCTGTTTCTTCCTGGAAATAACGGTCCCTGCTGCCGCCCTTCATGGCCGATAGGGAACCCATCCCCCGGTATACCTTATAGCTGCGACCCTGGTATATTTCAATATCCCCAGGACTTTCTTCAGTACCGGCCAGCAGGCTGCCGAGCATTACTACATCAGCACCGGCCGCAATAGCCTTGGTTATATCGCCGGAATATTTAATCCCACCGTCTGCTATAATTGGTATACCAAATTTATTTGCTTCATTGGCACAGTCATAGATAGCAGTAACCTGGGGCACCCCGATACCGGCTATAACCCTGGTCGTACAAATAGAACCGGGGCCGATACCTACCTTAACAGCATCCACACCTGTTTTGATTAAATCCCTGGTTCCTTCAGCCGTAGCCACGTTGCCGGCAATTACTGCCACATCGGGGTATTGTTCCTTTATTCTGGCTACCAGGGCCAGCACACCTTTGGAATGCCCATGGGCCGTATCCACCACCAGTGCGTCAACACTAGCCCGGACCAATGCCTCCACCCTTTCCATTGTATCCGATGTAACACCAACAGCAGCCGCCACAATTAAACGGCCTTTTTTATCTTTTGCTGAATGGGGAAACTGGCGGGTTTTTTCAATGTCTTTTATTGTGATTAGCCCGCGCAGCATGAATTCATCGTCCACAATAGGCAGCTTTTCTATCTTATATTTTTTAAGGATTTCTATCGCTTGATCCAGGGTTGTGCCCTGGGGGGCAGTAACCAGGTTTTCCTTGGTCATCACGTCTTCTACCTTTTTGGTAAAGTCACGCTCAAAACGGAGATCCCGGTTGGTAAGGATCCCAACAAGTTTTCCCTGTACAGTAATCGGCACACCTGAAATCCGGTATCTTTCCATTAGCACCAGGGCTTCACTTACCAGGCTATCAGGTGAGAGATAAATCGGATCTAGTATTATCCCATGCTCAGAACGCTTAACCCGGTCTACCTCTAATGACTGGCGCTCAATGGGCATATTTTTATGGATAACACCGATTCCGCCTTCCCGGGCAATAGCAATAGCCATTCTGGACTCGGTAACAGTATCCATACCGGCACTAATCAAGGGAATATTTAGCTTTAATTCCCTGGTAAGATTCGTAACAGTATCAACATCCCTCGGCAGGACATCTGCTGCTGCAGGAATGAGCATAACATCATCAAAAGTTAGACCTTCTTTGCTGAATTTATCTGGCCACATCTGCTCTATCCCTCCTTGCTATAATAGTAACAAGCAATTTTGTGTATCTGCTTATTATAGCACAGTCACTCCAGGGATGTCCAAGCAATCTGAAATTAGTTTTGGTTATGGATTTTTAGTCTTGGCCCATCACCGAATCTATTCCATGGCTATAGAAACGATTCCTTAGATGGCAAACAAGCTTTTCAGATACACCCAGATCGGAGGCAATTTCTTCATCTGTGTGTTCATTTTTGATCCCTTCTATGAGGCCTCCTACATCAACCCCCGCCTCTTCAGCCATTTCTTTCAGGCTGGGTTCTGTACTCCAGGGAACCCTGCTTTGTTTAAAGGACTCATTTTCTTTCACGATATGCACCCCAGTTTTTTTATTTATTGTTTCACCTACAGGTAGTTTAATACCTATATTTTTTATACCCAGGGTGATTTAAGATGGGAGTGATCATTAAAAAGCATCAGTATGCCTTGATCCCAGGCGGGAAAATCAATTATATTCAAGGATGCGTTATCCAGACATAGACGCCAGTGTTCGTTTAAATCCATACCCAGGACAGTACCTACAAGGCAGCGGATCACCCCACCATGAGTTACCAGCAGAATGTTGCCCCCGGTATGACTTTCCACGATGTTTTTAACCACTGTTGCTACTCTTTGCACCAGGTCACCCAGCGATTCACCATCGGGCAACCTGGTCTGCAGGGGCGTTTTCCACCACTGTTTTATTTTTTCCGGGTAGAGTTCCGCTATCTCCTTGATGCTAAATCCCTCCCAGCGACCGAAGTTGACCTCCCTCAGCGCCGGCATTGTCTTTATTTCCAGGTTGTGATGGTACTGGGAAATAATCTGTGCTGTTTCATAGGCCCTAACCAGGTCACTGCTGTAGAGGTTTTCAAACTCCAACCCGGCCAGTCGTCTGCCCAGTAACCTGGCCTGGCTTCGCCCATTATCCGATAGGGGTACATTGGTGTGGCCTTGTAACTTTGACACCACATTCCAAGCAGTTTCCCCATGTCTAATTATGTATAAACGGCAACCCATTATATTATCTGTTTTCCTTTCAATACATCTTTTATAGCCTTTAACAGAGCCTCGTTCTGGGGTCTGTTCTTCACTGCCAGCCTAATATAGCGGTCGGCAAGCCCGCTGAACCCAGCGCAATCTCTAACCAGGATGCCACACCTGCCCAGTAGTTCCGTTAACTCACCTGATTTTAGGCCACTATCGCTCACATTCAACAGAATAAAGTTTGCTGCCCCCGGCAGCGGGATTAGGCCGGGGATATTCTGCAACTCCGCAAAAAGATAGGCCTTTTCCCTATTAACCAGTTTATTTGTCTGCTCCATGTGTTCCTGATCCTTGAGGCCGGCTATACCGGCCACCTGGGCCAGGCTGTTAACATTCCATGGATCCTTGGCGGTGTTCATTCGTCTAATAATGTCACCGGGGGCTGCAATTGCCCCCAGCCGTAGCCCCGGTATACCAAAAAATTTCGTCAAAGAATACAAAACAGCCAGATTAGGGTAATTTCCTACAGCAGTGATTAGGGAATAACGGGCCCGCTGTGATACAAAATCCATAAAAGCCTCATCTATCACCACCAGCACACCGTGTTTTGCCGATATTTCCAGTATTTGTTCTATGGCTGCCTTTTCAACCAGCCGCCCGGTGGGGTTATTGGGATTGCATATAAACAGCAGGTTGACCTGAGGTATGAGGCTAATTAATCGATCAAGTGGGAAACTGAACCCCTCTTCCTCTCTCATTTTAACGGTAATTACTTCCCCGCCTTGACTGAGCACCGCCAGCCCATACTCACAGAATGTAGGGACGGGGATTAGCGCCCGGAGCCCCCTACATCCTATAATACGTGCCAGGAGGTATATTAGTTCAGCGGCGCCGTTTCCCATTAAAAGCAGATCCCGATCCACACCCAGAAAGACGGACAGTAGGTCCCTAAGTTCCGTGCAGTCCGGATCAGGGTAATTGACAATAGCTGCCGTTAGGTTGCTTGTTATGGCCTGAAAGATTCTCTCCGAGGGCCCCAGTGGATTGATATTGGCACTAAAATCGATAATCTTTTCCTGGGGCAACCCATATTTCTTTGCCGCCAGGGTAATATTGCCACCATGAATATGTACAAGCTGCTGCAATGGTAAAAGCCTCCTTCCCTCAGCCTAATATCTTCAACAACGGATAGGCAGCCAACAAAAGCAGGACCTCGCTCAGTTCATTAATAAAACCGTATATGTCACCAGTAAGCCCACCCAATACCCTGCTCACTTTTTGTCCCACCAGATAGGCTATCAAACCGCCGCTGATCATTAGAATAGCTCCATCAACACTCAACACTAACCCGCAAACAGCAGCCGTTAGTATAGTTGCCAGAAGCAACTCCCTAAAACCACAGTATTTTTTGTAGACGGCACCTAGTCCTTCCCTTCTGGCATAAGGAAAAACAAATATGGACATAGTCATATTCCACCGGCTTATCACCGGCACCACAACCAATAGTTTGATTAGCAAATAGGTGGGGATATTAGCCAGCAAGGAAAATTTAAATAACAGCAAACAGATGGCTCCAATTACACCAAAAGCACCCACCCGGCTGTCCCGCATAATTTCCAGACATTTTTCCCGCTCCCGGCCGCTAAACAAACCATCGATGGTATCCATAAAGCCGTCCAGATGGATGCCCCCTGTTAAAACAACCATGAGCACAATTAGCAGGGCAGCCTGTAACTGAGTAGGCAAATACCACCCTTCTACCGCCCAAATGACTGCTGCCATGATCGCGCCGATTAAAAGGCCTGCTAGTGGGAAAAATGCCGTACCCCGGCCACAGGAAACCTTATCGAATGGGATCCGCGGCAGGGGTAACCTGGTTAGATGCTGCAGAGCAAATAGGATACTTTTCAATAATTATATTCATTCCTTTCCATGAATGCGACCGTTAGGCAGCAACCGGGTTCATGGTACCTCCAGGCACTATCTAAAAAAATAGGAAATCATTACACCAGTCAAAACAGCCAGGCATGAAGAAAGGTATAGCAACCGCACCGTGAGTTTAATATGCCTGGGTGCCAGGGGTATTAAGTTCATTCCCATGTAAGCCCTAAACGAGGGGCTACCGTTATAGTAGTTAATCCCGCCTAACCGTACCCCCAATGCACCGGCAACAGCTGCTTCGGGAATACCGCTGTTGGGGCTGGGATGACCTGAGGCATCTCTCAGGATGGCCTGTAGTGCCCCCTTGACATTCATCCTTGCTATCCAGGCAGAGATAAGTAAAAACAACCCCGTCACACGGGCCGGTATATAACTGGCGACATCGTCAAGACGGGCCGCCGCAAGGCCAAAGTGTATATAACGCTCATTCTTATAACCCAGCATGGAGTCAAGGGTATTGACGGCACGAAAGGCTATGGCCAGGGGGGCACCACCCAGAAATGCATAGAACAACGGAGCCACAACTGCATCCACAATGTTTTCGGCCACTGTTTCCACAGTAGCCCTAACTGCCGACTCGGGTTCCATTTGATCTGTGTCCCGGCCCACAATCATCCCCACCTGGTAGCGAACTGCCGGCAGATCACCCCTTTGCAGCAAAAGGTAAATTTCCCCGGCTGCTCTGGCCAGGCCCCTGGTCGCTATGGTAGTAGAAATAAGCCAAATCGAAAGAACCACACCGGCCCAGTAATTGATACCCGATAGCCAATTTATCAGCAGGTAGGTTAGTAACCAACTACCGACAACTGTGATCAACACAGTGAGAAAACCCATAATTTTTAGCATCAGGGGATGATGAAAAACCCCCCGGGAAAAACGTTCCAATGTCCCTATGGCCTTTCCCATGAGCACCACAGGATGGGGAACCCACCGGGGATCCCCTATCAATAGGTCTAGAAGAAATGCTATCGCCACATACAAGTGAATATATCCCATAACCGTTTACCTATTCCGCTAGGATTTTCATAAGCCCATAACTGCATAGATTTTTTCTATATCCATACTGCTCCTAACTAGTTCAGCCAGCTTGTCCAAATCTTTATCGGGGGGCATGGAGGGCGGTGTGATCTCGTTAAATGAAGCCGGTATCTCTAAATAAGGCACCACCCCAAAAACTCTTCGTCCGGTTTTTTGTTCCAGAAAATCCACAGCGGGCTGAAACAGTGCCGGATCACCCCTGAATTTATTAATCACAAAACCGGCGACCCGGGCCCTGTCTTCCTCTGGAAGCAATTCCATGGTGCCGACTACGGATGCCAGTGCCCCACCGCGATCTACATCTGCAACGAGCAAGACAGGGGAGTCGGCCATCCTGGCGATGCGCATGTTTACAATTTCGTGTTCTTGTAAATTTATTTCAGCCGGGCTGCCGGCACCTTCAATGACTATAATGTCATAGGCAGAACGCAATCGGGTTAAAGCATCTCTGATAACAGGTAAGGCCCGGATAGTATATTCAAGATGATACTGTAGGGCGGGAAAATTACCCACCGGTTTGCCGAGAACCACTACCTGGGAAGAGGCATCGTTGATCGGTTTTAATAAAATTGGATTCATATCAACAGCCGGCTTTACACCGGCGGCCAGGGCCTGTGTCGCCTGCGCCCGTGCCATTTCGCCACCGTCCGTTGTAACAAAGAGATTTGAAGCCATATTCTGTGATTTAAATGGTGCTACACGGTATCCATCACGCACAAAAATACGGCATAGTGCTGCGGCCAGTATGCTTTTCCCCACATTAGAGGCGGTACCTTGAATCATAATGGTCTTGTTCTTAATGTTCGTCACCCCATTAAAGCTATCCTGGGAATCCCCCTTTTATTTTCATGGGGATACCCGCTACTACCAGATAAACACTGTCCGCTCTTGCGGCCAGGAGTTGATTGGCCTTGCCGGCCAAATCCCTGAACAACCGGCCCAAATAATGTTCCGGCACAATACCGAGACCAATCTCGTTGGAAACCACTATCAGATCCAGCCCCCTTTTGGTTGTTTCTGCCAGGTTGGTAACCAGGGCCATTAACTGTTTTTCTATGGTCTGCACCGGGGTATCAGGTGCCATGTCCTGTTGGTAAAACAGCAGGTTTGATAACCATACCGTGGCGCAATCAAGAAGAAAAACTTCCCCTTTACCACCCTGGTTTAACACTTCCAGGACATTTTCTTCTTCTTCAACAGTCAGCCAATCTTTATCACGCCGTTCCCGATGCAGCTTCACTCTGGCTGCCATCTCCTGATCAAAAATAGCGGCAGTGGCAATATAAGTTACCCTTTTGCCCGAGCGTGCTGCTATTTCCTCAGCAAATTGACTTTTGCCGCTGCGTGAACCGCCCAGTATCAGACTTAATTTTCCTTTCATGCTACACCAACCCATATAAAAAAATTACCCCGGTCCACCGGGGGTAAAAAATCGGGCCACATTACCCGCCGTTCCTTTTACCACGAAGGCTTACCGGCTGAAATCCACAGACAGGTATCCTGGCTTCCGGTCATATGCAGGATTACTGCATCCCGGTTACAGTGGCGGGACCGCTCAGGCCTTTACCTGATTCCCCTGTTGGCCAAACACTAAGGCACCTGTGGATACTATATTTTAATCATTCTAGTATGCTTCTAAAAAAACCTTCTATATTAAAAAAACACCAATTTATTAATCCTTGTCGAAGTTAATAAATATTTGTAAAAATTATAACTAATCAACATTTCATAACTTAATGTGGATAAAAATGTGGATAAGTAATTATTTTGATGAATTGCGGGTGTTTATATCACTCAGTTTTAACTCCAACTCAACTATCTGCCTGTTTTTGAGAAGCAGCCATTTGGCGTAGCGGTAGTTGTTTTGGTGCAGCTTGCGATTTTCCTTTTCCAACCTACCCAAAAAAACCTCTTTTTCTTTTTCAATTTTTTCAATCAGGTTCATCAATACCCGGCGGCTTAACCTGAGCTGTTCCACCTTTTCTTCCAGTTCCTGCACTCTAGCTCTTAGGTACGGCAGATCGGTCCCTTCATACATTCCTTATCACCCATCATAGTATATGCCGGATAATATGCAAATAGACTGTTGCCGGCAGACCCTAAATGGGATACAAACTATTCATCACTGCCTTAAAAAATACAGTAGTTAGGCCTAACTACCTGATTAATGTGGGTCATAATGCCTCTATTTAAAGGATATATTCTTACTAATCCGCTGCACAGCTTCTGCAAGGGCCTCTTCATTTCTAACCAGGGCTATCCGCACATAGCCCTCTCCTTGCCTGCCAAAAGCATTACCGGGAACAACAACAACCCCTGCCTTTTCCAATAAATCAGAAACAAGGTTATATGAGGAGGTATATCCCGGTGGAAGCGGTGCCCAGACAAACATGGAAGCGCTGGGTTTAGGAATATGCCAACCAATTTCAGCTAAACCTTCCACCAGCACATCCCGGCGCCGTTGGTAAACCCTGGCTGTGTTGGCTACACAATCCTGGGGGCCGGTGAGAGCAGCAATGCCCGCTTCTTGAACAGCCAAAAATACACCATAATCTATATTTGATTTGATTAGGGCCAGATTAGCAACAACATGCCTATTACCAACCATAAAACCAAGTCTGCAACCAGCCATGTTATAGGTTTTAGACAGGGAATAAAATTCCACACCTACCTCTTTGGCTCCCTCTACCTCCAGAAAACTAACCGGCTTGAAATTGTCATAGGCCAATTCAGCATAGGCCACATCGTGACAAACCAAAATATCATACCGGTGAGCAAACTCCACCACCTGTTTAAAAAAGTTCAGGTCCGCCACGGCAGCGGTGGGATTGTTTGGGTAGTTGAGCCAGATTATTTTTGATTTTTTAGCAATATGTACCGGGATTTTGGATAAATCGGGCAAAAAGTTATTCTCTTCCAGCAGCGGTAGAGGATAAACCTCACCTTGAGCCATTAGTATGCTGAAACCATAAATAGGATAGCCGGGATCCGGGACCAAAGCTACATCGCCCGGATCAATGTAGGCCATGGCTAAGTGGGCTAACCCATCCTGTGAACCCATAAGGGCCAGTATTTCATTTTCCGGATTAAGATCAACATTAAAACGTTTTTTATACCAGCTGGCTACTGCTGCATACAGTTGAGGCAAACCACCCAATGAATATGTATAATTAAGGGGATTGCCGGCGGATTTTTGCAGAGCCTTTATTATATGCGGGGCAGGGGGAAGATCCGGGCTGCCCACACTAAGATTAATCGCCTTGGTACCTCTGGCCTCAAATCTCTTCTTTTTTTCATTCATATCATTGAAAACTCCTGGGGATAGCTCATCCATACGTTTTGCCTTAATCATACAAACCTCCTGGTGTTCACCTTGATTATATCCTAAAAGAAACCTATTTCACTTCACTCTTTTTTTGAGTTCCTCTACAACACTGTAGGGAACGGTAATTGTACCCAATCTATTCCCTTCTTTATGATCGGGGCCATGATAATCTGAACCTCCAGTAGCAATCAAACCTTTTTGTCCGGCCAGGTGTCCAAAATAATTGGATTGTTCTACAGTATGAGCAGGATGATATACCTCGATGCCGGCCAAACCAGCTTTAATCAGATCCGACCAAGAATACTCTTGCTTGTTTAGACCAGGGTGAGCAAGTATGGGCACACCGCCTGCCGACTTGATCAGGGTTACTGCCTCGATAGGGGTCATTTTATGTCTGGGTACATAGGCTGGGCATCCCACACCGATGTATCTTTCAAATGCTTCACCCATTGTCTGCACGGCGCCAATCTTTACCAACACAGTAGCCAAATGAGGTCGGCCCAGGGAGCCGGCACCGGCAATATTCTCGATCATTTTCATATTAACAGGAAAGCCGAAGTTCTGCAGTTTCCCAACCATTCTTTCCATACGATGAATCCTTGTTTCGCGAAATATGGCCAGCTTTTCGTGAAACAGGGGATCATCCAGGTTAACCAAATAACCCAGGATGTGTATTTCCTCTCCCTGGTCATATGATCCCAACTCAATTCCGGGTATGACCTCGATCCCCCTGGCCACCCCGGCGCGCAATGCCGGCCGAATCCCATCCAGGGTATCATGATCAGTTATGGCTATGGCTTCTAATCTATGGGACCTAGCCAGGCCAACGATTTCTTCAGGGGTAAGGCTACCATCAGAAAAGGTAGTGTGGATATGCAAATCTGCAGGCATTTTTAGGTTCACCCCTAAGTTAAATTTTCGACGTTTTTTATGGCAAAACCTGCTTTTTCCGCTTAAAATATACTGGTCTTAATTAATATACCAGAAAATAAAAAAACAAAACCCGTTTATATTTCTAAATAAACAGGTTTTAAGTTTGAATATTAGTTGTTTTACTTGTCAACTGGTTTACCGTGGTTCAACAATAAGCTTTATTGCTGTCCTTTCTTCTCCATCAATAATTATGTCGGTAAATGCTGGAATACATATGAGGTCAACCCCGCTCGGCGCCACAAAACCCCTGGCTATTGCCACTGCTTTTACTGCTTGGTTTAACGCACCTGCACCAATTGCCTGCATTTCAGCGCAACCCCTCTCACGAAGAACACCAGCTAGGGCGCCGGCAACAGAATTTGGGTTGGACTTGGCTGAAACTTTTAATATATCCATTCGCTGAAACCTCCTCCATTACTTGGTATAGACTTGAACTCCTGATCACCCTATATGATGTATATTTCGCTGGCCACTAAAAAATTCCTTTCATTTTATCGCAATAACTTTTTGCAGCCATAATATTCACACTAGTATCTTATTCATAATTTTGAATACGCCTGATGGAAGTAGCCTCACCTGTTTCCTCATCAACATCTATTAAAGCTGCATTAAATTGGTAGGGCCCCTTGGCCACCTCAAAATAGCGAGGAATCCTATTGACGAATTTATCAATCACAACATCTTTTTTAACACCAATAACTGATTCCATGGGTCCGGTCATACCTAAGTCAGTTATATATGCTGTCCCCCCGGGCAGAATTTTTTCGTCCGCTGTTTGTACATGGGTATGGGTACCGACCACTGCGGTTACACGTCCGGATAGATACCATCCCATGGCCACCTTTTCTGAGGTAGCCTCAGCATGAAAGTCAACAATTATAATCCTGGCCTGTTCTTTTGCTTTTTTTATGATCTCGTCAACCCGGCGGAAAGGACAGTCCAGGGGCTCTAGAAAAATCCTGCCTATAAGGTTAATCACACAAATTTTAATATTTCACGCTGCATCATAAAAAGCCCAGCCTACACCGGGTGTGCCAGGAGGATAATTAGCTGGTCTAACAATGCGAGTTTCCCTGTCTAGATATTCAAATGCTTCTCTTTTATTCCACACATGGTTACCCATAGTGAGCACATTAACGCCATTTATAAACAAGTCCTGGCCAGTATCTTCTGTTATACCCTTACCACCGGCGGCATTTTCCCCATTGGCGATGACAAAGTCTATGTTGAATTCTCTTTTTAAACTGTTTACATTAGCCTTTACCGCCCGGCGACCGGGACGCCCCACTATATCGCCGATTATCATCAGGCGCAAGAACTAAACCTCCTAATTATTTATTAAAAACCAAAACCCTGCCTTCTTCGCGAAAGGCAAACAGATATTTCTTTTCCGTTGTTCCTTTCATGCATTGCAACATATGTTCTATCATTTCTTCCTGGACAATAATATCTTCTTCAATAAGACGATCATTTTCTTCTGTAACAAGATTTGCATGGGGACACTGGCGGAATAATTCCACAATTAAGGTTATTTCTTCTTGCACCAGGGAGTGGACATCACGCTGCACCTCGATCATAGTCAGGTTATCACAAACATTGTGACTTATAGCCAGTTGAAGAATTTCCTTCCCCTCTAAGTGGTTGTACGCCTCAATACTATCCACCAGTCTTTTTTTTAATTCGGCAAGCTCATTATCACCTAATACCCGGGAATATATAAATGTAAACTTTAATAGTTGTTTCTCCGGGAAAAAATTGATAGTGGATACTTCGGGGTAACACACTAATATGGACATCAATAGGCCGACACTGTCTGTTGGTTCTCCCCCTCTGCATTTGTAACTGAATCCCATACTGACACCTTCCTTAAAAAAACCTGCCGAATAATTAGTGATTCGGTTTTATAAGCGTTATTCCTGCTTTTTTAAAACTTAGCTAACTGGGATGTTACCCCATAAAAAATTATTAGGTGTATTGTCCTCATAAACTATAAATAAGGAGACATACTGGCAAGGAAGCTGTGTACCTCCTCACCCGGTATGTCCCCTGTTTTCATGGTAGTAGTGTAGTCAGTGTTTAAGGTTAGCCCTATTTGGCATATTCAACAACTCTGGTTTCCCGGATAATAACTATTTTTATCTGGCCGGGGTAGTCCAGTTCATTTTCAATTCTTTTGGCTACTTCACGTACCAGCCTCACAGCGGTCAAATCATCAATCTTGTCCGGCTTAACCATGATTCTTACCTCACGGCCGGCCTGAATGGCAAAGGATTTTTCAACACCTTCGAAGGAATTAGCTATTTCCTCAAGTTTTGTCAAGCGTTTAATATATGATTCCAGGGTTTCTCTGCGTGCCCCGGGCCTGGCTGCAGATATGGCATCTGCCGCCTGCACAAGAACAGCGATAATGGTTTTAGGCTCTTCATCACCATGGTGGGCAGCAATAGCATGGATAACCTCATGTGATTCCCGATATTTTTTGGCCAGATCAACGCCAATAGCTACATGAGGACCTTCCACTTCATGGTCAACTGCTTTACCCAGATCATGTAGCAGGCCGGCTCTTTTAGCAACCTGCACATCTACACCTAATTCAGCAGCCATTAAACCTGCCAGATGCGCTACCTCAATAGAGTGTTTCAGAACATTTTGCCCATAGCTTGTGCGAAATTTAAGCCGCCCCAGAAGAGTAACGATCTCATTATGGAGTCCATGTACACCGGTCTCAAAGGTGGCCTGTTCGCCGGCCTCACGGATCTGTGTATTGACATCCTTTTGTGCCTTTTCAACCATTTCTTCTATACGAGCCGGGTGAATCCTGCCGTCAACTATCAATCTTTCCAGGGCAATTTTGGCTACTTCCCTGCGAATCGGATCAAAGCCGGATAAAATGACGGCTTCCGGTGTATCATCAATGATCAAATCTATACCTGTCAGAGTCTCAAAAGCCCTAATATTTCTGCCTTCACGGCCAATAATACGGCCTTTCATTTCATCGCTTGGTAGCGGTATTACCGCTACGGTGGCCTCAGCCACGTGATCGGCGGCACATCTTTGAATGGCCAGGGATATTATTTTACGGGCACGTTTTTCTCCCTCTTCCTTGGCTTTATTCTCAGTGTCCTTGATCATTATGGCTGCTTCATGTTGAATCTCCTTTTCAATGTCTGCAAGCAGGATTTGCTTGGCATCCTCAGATGTTAAACCAGATATTCGTTCCAATTCCACCAGTTGTTGATTATAGACATCCGCCAGCTTTGTCTTGATAGCTTCAATTTCTTGATCCTTTTTGCTCAGCTTCTCTTCCTTCTTTTCAATAGAGTCAACCTTGCGATCCAGGGTTTCCTCCTTTTGCACCAAACGACGCTCAAGTCTTTGCAGTTCTGATCTGCGCTCTCTGTTCTCCTTTTCTACCTCATTACGAAGTTTCAACACTTCTTCCTTAGCTTCCAGAAGAACCTCTCTTTTCCTAGCCTCTGCTCCTTTATCAGCCTCTTCTATTATTTTTTCTGCCTCAGCTTCGGCGGAGATGATCTTTGCTTCTGCCAGATATCTCCTGAGGAAATACCCCAAAACAAAGGCGGCCAAAGCGGCTATGATAATAATTACAACAGTTTCTAAATCCACACAACTCACCTCCTTACTAGTAAATATTGAACTGAAAAACAAAAAACACCGAGTAAAACTCGGTAGAAAATACAATGTCACTACTTATATACTTGTCCAGTCACAGGTAAGAAATGCCCGCTTAAATGAGCGCAACTTAATAGTTCGGCCAAAAATAAATGCCCAACCCCTACCCCCCGGCAATATGGGATTTTATCTATAATAAAACCCGTACAAAGTAGTATACAATTCTATTTTCTCCCAGCATTAATTTTACAAGGTTTTTATAATGCTGTCAAGGCTGATGGTTTCATACATCACCGGGTCCAAGAAGGGTTTGCACAACACTTTTGATCACACTAAAAGAGAAGCCCC
>JAAYRI010000003.1 GCA_012518875.1 Peptococcaceae bacterium | reverse complement strand
CCGGCAGAAAAATTTTGCACTAAAATTTCTGCTATCCGGCGTGGCGCCATCCGAGCCGGCTTGGCCAGCAACATGGCCAGGTTGGTAGCAAAATCCCCGTGGTCCTTCTCCCGTGGCACCTCCACCGTAATTTCCGGTGCCTGATTAAATTTAATCAACCCACAATCACGGGCTTTCTGCAAGGAATGCTCCAGGGCTTTCTCTAGATCTGTTTTGATTTCCTCAACTACATCACTCATATGTATATATTTACCCCCTGCCCTTATATCGCAACCTCATTGTCCTCAATACCACGCCAATTTATACCTAAGATTAACCCCTGCTGCCCAGCCTGCCAAGGAGCCAAATATAATGGGGACACACCCTCGGCAGGTGCGGTTTTAGTCTACCTTTTGGGACTAAAACCACTCTACACCAGTACATGTCCCCCTGCTACGAAATTATGCCCGTGAGTGAACTATGTTTCCCATGTGACTGCCGGTCTTTCTATATGGCACCCATTGCTTACCTGCACCTGGTTGATTCCTTTACCTTCACCGGTACTCATATCCGGCAGCAAAGGCAGCCTTGTTTACCTCCAACAGCTTTGCCGGGATACAGGCGGCAAGCGCCCTGTCCCACACATCCTGCTCAAAAGGCAAACGGCGAGCCATGACCCCCAACAGCACCACATTGGCAGCCTTAACATTGCCGCATTTTTCTGCAATGACCAGGGCATCTACAACTACTGCCTCTCCCGCTGTTGATTGAATATACTCAATGATACCGGTGGGATATTCAGCCGCTCCGACCAGTACCGGCACCGGGGGAATCTCTTGTTCATTAATGATCATGGTTCCATCAGGTTTGAGAAATGGCATCAGGCGCAAGCCCTCCAGTTTTTCAAAAGCCAGCACTATGTCGGCCCCTCTTTCCGGAATCAAAGGAGAAAACACCTTTTTCCCCAGACGTATCTGGGTTACCACGCTGCCACCCCTTTGGGCCATACCGTGTATTTCCGAAACCTTTATGTCATAACCTTTTTCCAGGGCAGCATGGGCCAATATCCTACTGGCCAAAATAGTCCCCTGGCCGCCAACACCCACCATCAAGACATCGACCGGCTTAAGCATCGGCATTTCCCCCTTTCACCAAGGCACCTTCCTGACATACCTGGATACATAAGCCGCAGCCGGTACAGGATACCGGGTCTATCCGGGCCTTTCTGTCCTGCATGGAAATAGAAGGACAACCCAGGCGGATACAAATTTTGCAGCCAATGCATTTATCTTTTTCTACCAGAACCGCTGGTTTTGTTTCCTTTGTCAAAAGCACGCAAGGACAACGGGAAATTATCACCGAAGGCTCGGCGGCAGATGTTTCTTCCCGAATAATCGCCTGCACCTTTGCTAAATCCAGAGGATTTACTACCCTTACCCTTTCAACACCGAGGGCTCTTACCAATGTTTCCAAATCCACAGCCGGTGCCGGCGCCCCCATCAGGGTACGGCCGGTGCCCGGGTGGTGCTGGTGTCCAGTCATGGCAGTAGTACGATTATCCAGGATGATTACCGTACCGGAGCCATTATTGTAAACCATGTTCAGCAGCCCGGTGATGCCGGAGTGCAAAAAGGTGGAATCGCCAATCACAGCAACTGTACTATTGGACATGGCCGGATTGGCCTTGCTTACCCCATGGGCAGCACCAATGCTGGCACCCATACAGACACAACAATCCATCGCTTCCAGCGGCGGTAAACCACTCAGGGTATAGCAGCCGATATCTCCGGTAACAGTTAGTTTTAGTTTCTTTAAGGCATAGAAGAGTCCCCGGTGAGGACAACCCGGACACATTACCGGGGGACGTCCCGGGACCACAGGTACTGTGGAGGTATTCCCTTCTACAGTGATACCCGCTGCCGGTTGTTCTAAAATCCCTGCCTCTATAAATTTTTCAACCAGGATTCCTGTACCAAGCTCACCACTTTGCGGTATGAATTCTTTGCCTATTGCCGCTATCCCCATGCTCTTTACCTGTTCTTCTATAAAGGGCTCCAGTTCTTCGATCACAATCAGCTTTTTTACCCCGGCAGCAAAATCACGAATAAGGGCTTCCGGCAGCGGGTTGGTCATTCCCAGCTTGAGCACAGAAGCCTCAGGCAGTGCCTCCCGTACATATTGGTAGCTGATCCCGCTGGTTATAACACCAACAGCTTTGTCCCGCCACTCAACAGCGTTTAATGGGCTGTTTTCCGCATACTCCCTGAGTTTTGTCAGACGCTCCTCTAAAGCTGCCCTGCGCAGTCGAGCAAATGCCGGTACCATCAGATATTTTTGCGGCTCCTTTTGATAAGGGCGAAGCTCCCGGGAACCTGGCTCGCCAATTTCCACCAGCCCCTGAGAATGGGCTACCCTGGTAGTAGTCCGGAGCATTACCGGAATATCGAACTCTTCACTTATTTCCAAAGCCAATCCGACCATTTCTTTGGCTTCCCGGCTATCACTCGGCTCCAAGAGAGGAATTTTGGCAAAACGCGCGTAGTAACGGTTATCCTGTTCATTCTGAGAACTGTGCATGCCTGGATCATCGGCAGATACCAGCACAAAACCTCCGTTAACACCTGTATAAGCAAAGGTGAGTAGCGGATCAGCGGCCACATTGACCCCCACATGTTTCATGGTCACAAGGGTCCGGGCTCCTGCTAAAGAAGCCCCGATACCAACCTCCAGGGCTACCTTTTCGTTGGGCGCCCATTCTGCATAGACACCGGGATAACGAGAAAAATTCTCCAGGATTTCTGTGCTGGGCGTTCCCGGATAAGCCGCGGCTACAGTAACCCCAAACTCATAAGCGCCCCGAGCAATCGCCTCGTTGCCGGAAAGTAACTCCTTCACTCATGTCACCCCCAAGTAAATAAAACCATTTACCAACCTGCATGACTTACATGTTATGCCAATTAGTTGACTATTTTAAACAAAGAATTATAAAGGATTTGGGTCCGGTTTTTTTGCAATCCGGCCTGCTAATAAAAACCCGGTGCGGAAGACATGCCTGCTTTCCGAACCGGTGCAAATCAAAAAGCTATTTCCTTAACTAGTTTAACAAAAACAACCGGGGTGGACAAGAGGGGCACATAGATTCCCCACATTCATTTTTTTGGACAGCCGGTCTACATAAACCATGCAAATAACATCGCAGTGACCCCGGCAAAAAAGGTAATGACCATAGATAAAACAATCGCCGTTTTGATTACTTCACTTTCAATACCCAGGGCGTCAATAGTAGCAGCCGCGTTTTGCAGTTTGGCCGGGGAAATTACACTGGCCAATCCACCGCCAATAGCAGTCACCGCTGTGACCACCAACGCATTAACCTGTAGAATTTTTGAGGTAACAATATGGTATTTGGCAAACATAGCGATGGTTGAAGCCTCACTACCGCTGACAAAGCCGCCGAAAAGCCCCAGATAACTACTAATAAACGGGTAGGCACCACCAAAAGCCAGAATTGAAGCATGGGCCAGGACCCAGATCATATTTGTTTCATCACCAACAGGCTGCCATACTCCGGCCTGCATGCCGGAGTTGTTCATGACAAAAGCAATCGCAAAAAAGATAGCCGCCGCAAATGTTGGTCTGGGAGCACGTTTCAGCCATTTGCTCAGTATATTTCCAACCTGCATAGCTGAGGGCCGCAGCCAAATCGCAGCCACAATAGTGCTTATCAGTACCCAGGTGTAAGCATTCCAGGCCACTCTGGTTAATATTTGTTGTCCCGGGATGACAGAAACCGGCATGGCCAGGCCGGTAAAGAACAGTTCCTTTAGTGGCGGGAAATAGTTTATAAAGAATAACACTGCAATCAGAATAAACCAGGGCGACAAAGCAGTAGCCAGCCGCATGTTTTTTTCGACTGTCAGATCTTCTGCCGATAAAATACTCCGATCAATTATTGGCCTATCCAACAGCTTCAAATACAAGAGCATTGCCAGTATGGTCATAAAGCCGGCCACTACACCGGTTAAAACAACACCATTTTTTAGAAACGGCGTATAAGCCATGACAACAGCCATACCGCCATTAGTAACGCCGGCTATAATACAGGGGATCAAACCTTCCTTGACGAGTTTGAACCGCCCGACAATCCAAAGCATCCCCAAACAGACCAGTGTGGACAAGAAAGGCATAAAACGTGCAAAAACCTGAGCCGACTCTATTAAAGAAGCACCTGTCAAATCCGAAAAAGCAACCAGTGGGGCCCCCAGAAGGGCAAATGTGCACAGGGCATCAAAACCCAATGCCGGTAAGGCGATGGCCACGAAGGTTGAATAGCCCAGAGCCAGCATAATCGGCGGTAATATGGAGGTTGGTGTTGCACCGATTGAAACCAGTAGGGTCCCCGCACCTACATTAATCAGCATAATCTGGACTGCTTTGTCTGCAGGCGCCAGGGTCTTGACAAACACCACTATTCTTTTTATGGCGCCGGTGGCTTCCATAAAGGTAATCTGTAATATCGAGGTTAATACCATCAGGGAAACCGGAAAAGAAGCAATTATTCCGGCCAGGCTGGCTCGCATCCCTACTTCGAGTGAGGTGTTAAAGAAAAGCAGGGCGATGAGCACCATTAGTATCCATCCTGCCAGCCCGCTGACATCAGCCGCTACCTTTCTCCAGGTCATCAAGATTACAATAAAAATAATTGGGAGCAATGTTAAAATAATAGATAAAGCCAATATTATCCGTCCTTCCATACTACATTTCGTCATCCCTAAAGGGAACACGCACAATTCAATTTAATACTACACGGTTTGGCAAGTATCCTCTTTTTTTATCTGGCTTTTTCCTGTAGAAAATGCCCAGGCCTTTGATTTATGCCTTTTTCTCCTAACAAAACTGCCCATGCGTTTAAATGCCTCAGTGAGGTCACGAACAGAAGCAGCATAGGAACAACGGATAAAGCCTTCTCCCTGCTCACCAAAAGCATTGCCCGGTACAACCGCCACTTTTTCTTCCTGCAAGAGCTGTTGGGCAAAATCCTCTGAGGATAATCCTGTTGATCTGATGTCTGGAAAAGCATAAAAGGCTCCCCGCGGTTCACTGCAGGGCAAGCCCATCTCATAGAATGCCTGCATCACCAGGCGTCGACGATGATTATATTTCTCCACCATTTTTCTCATCCCGCCTTCTCCATTCTTCAAGGCTTCCAATGCGGCAGCCTGGGCAGTAACGGGCGCGCAGAGCATCGTATATTGGTGGATTTTGGTCATGGCTGAGATGAAATCCGCGTTACCGGCAGCATAGCCCACCCGCCAGCCGGTCATAGCATAGGATTTTGAAAAACCATTCAATAGAATGGTCCGCTCACGCATACCGGGCAAAGACGGTACACAGGTATGCTCCCCCACATAGGTCAGGCGCCCATATATTTCATCAGAAATAAGAATCAAATCATGGGCCTTTACAACTTCAGCTATTTCCAGTAAATGCTGCCGATCCAACGTGGCCCCTGTGG
>JAAYRI010000051.1 GCA_012518875.1 Peptococcaceae bacterium | reverse complement strand
TTCACCTGCTCCATGCCGAAAGCTTGCGCCTACACTACGCCTTGACCCTGGAACAATGGTACAAAAATTTTAAAGAGCATGTGGAAGAGATTGAGCAAATGTTTGACCAGCGCTTTGTGCGTATGTGGGGTTTGTATCTCCAGGGGTGTGCCGCCTCCTTCCGGGTATCCGGGCTGGATATTCATCAGTTGCTTTTTTCTAAAGGGCTGAACAACCAGCTGCCCCTCACATTTGCTCACCTGTATAGATAGGAAGGCATGGGGCCATCCCCCACTAAATGCTCCTGCTGGGGTGACTGCAGATGGCCCCAGGAAAAAAATAAATAGCTATAAAAGAGCCGGGATAAATTTGGCTAAAAGGTAGACGTCTCCGCTGCCGGCGGTAATGGAGTGTTGGATCTTTTCAGGCACCACAATGGAAACACCCAGCCGACAGTCGAATCTTTTGTCGCCCAGTTCGCCCCGCCCTACCCCGGCGACAATGTGGATAAACTCCATCTTGTCTTCATGAATGTGCCCACCAATGGCATGGCCGCTTTGGATCCGGATTAGATGGCAACTGAATTTGCCCCCGGTGGCCTCCCCTTTTACCAGGTGTTTCAAAAAGACGCCCTCAAAGCTGGCATGGGGCTGCCAGGTTAGTTCAGTTGCCTTTACATCCCTGTCAACACAAATCACCTTGCCGGCACCCAGCTCTCGAACCGTTTCGTTCATTATTTTTGGTCCCCCTTCTATATAAATACATTAAATCCATTAAGGTGTTGCATTTTAAATAAATTATAGCACAATTGCAATTTTATGTATTCCCACCCTGCCTCTTTTCCTGATATAATTTTTTACACATTTACACGTAGAAATGAGCTGACATGGATGAACCGGGTACGGTGACGCATTTTTTTAGCAATAGCCCTAATCATGCTGACCGGGGTAACAGCAGGACCATTTTGACCTGGTTGCTGATGTCAGAGGCCTTTCTACTGATAACATCCTCGTTGTGACCATGATTATGGACGGGATAATCGGCAGGCGGGATAAACAGGCCCGGCTAAAAAAACTGAATATGGAGGTGGGGTTTTTTATGGCGACGGGGGCATCAAGCTCCTTAAACAACTCACCTTTTTCAACAGTAACAGGGAGCAGTTAAGCAGGGATTTGATCTGCAACGACAGTTGGGACAGGCGGGAATTTAACCAGGCAGCCAAAAAGGTCCAAAATATGATTGCCAGGTGGACAGCCGGTTGGGGGATCTGGAATCCTGAATCCTTGCAAGCTTTTTTGGCGGGGAAGAAGGATTTGCTGCTCCGGTTGCCGGAAAATCCTCATCTGCTAGAGCATGAGACCTTTAGAGACCTGCCGTGGGCAGTGTTTCACCTGCAAGACGAACTAGCCCACCGGGGGGACCTGACTTAGCTGTCCCAGCCCTACTACAACCATATTTCCCAGGATATGAACAGGGCCTACATGCTGCTTATTTATGAATGGCTAAGCTACATGGGCCACCCGAGGGGGGACTACCCCCATCTTTATTCCCTGGCAGTTCGGATCAACCCATTTGACCCGGTAGCGGCCCCGGAAATTAAGGAATAAAGGTCCCGGGCCGGGCCATAATAATATCAAAATGGGAAGGTGCTTGAAATGCAGTTAGAGTCAGGTGAACGTTCCATACTTGCTTATTTTCCCTCTACTACCGCAGCAGATCGGGCGGCCACCGCTCTGAAAAATGCGGGCATTGAAGAGGTGCAGATTGATCGGGTTTCCCGTTTTGGCGTAGACATCGATGCCAGCGTGAATACACCCATTAATACGGCGGGTTCCCTTTCCGGGATCACCATGTTTTCTTCCAACAGCAGGGAGGACAGTGACAGCAAAAAGGTGTTGCTAGCGGCAGATCCCTCCTCCAGTGGTATTGGTGACACCAACTACGGTGTTGGAGGGCGGAAAGCTTTTATGGTCACAGCAATTACCAAAGAGGAAAAACTAGACCAGGCTGTGAACATTCTCGAACAACACGGTGGCTTGGTGTAACCGGGACAGGGGGGACAGGGGGACAG
>JAAYRI010000050.1 GCA_012518875.1 Peptococcaceae bacterium | reverse complement strand
TCTTCGTCTTCTTCGCTACGCACGTCTTTGATCACCACCCGGCGGCGGCCGTCCTGAAGGATGTCCTGATTTAACAGATAACTGACGGCAAACCGGGAGGTAATTTCCCGGGGGATGCGGTGGCCGGGGGCGATGAGCTGGATATCATTTTGCTGCAAAATTTTGAACATGGGCTCCCAGAGATACACGGCTGAGGTGGCGCCAAAGGGGTTGTCCACAATAATCACCTTTTTGGTACGCACCTCACTGGTGGTGATAGACAGCATACGGATGAAAGAAATCAGGCAGGCGGCAAAGATGAAATAAAGGGAGTTGTTTTGCCCTTCGGAGCCAATAGCATGTTCCCAACGGTAGAAGCGGGAATTTTCCCCAATGCTCTCCACCTTATAAAGGCGCACGGCCGCCCGATCCATGTCGGCAATCCGGGCCAGCAATTCTTTGGTGGACAACCAGGCCGCAATCCTTTTGCGATCCACCTGCCCCTCCTCCCCTACATCTCTGACAATCCTGTCAATATGTTCCTTCATACGCATCTGCTTATCTTTTGCCTCAAATTCCCGCAGCCGTAGTTCAATCATATTAATCCGCCGGCCATAAACCTCTATCCGTGAAAGGGCCTCCAGCTTTTTGATATGACCCAGCACTAGTTCGGCCCTCTGGATGCAGCGGCGTGTAAAATCTGCCTGATAGCTCTCTAGCCAGCCGATATCATTAGTAATCTTCTGCACCTGCTCGGCGATATTGGCCTGGTATTCATCAAAGGCTGCCTTTTTGGCCTGGCATTGGGCCAGGCTTTCCGGCCGGCCTATTTTCGCCAGCTCCGCCAGGGGTTCGCGGATGACAAATGCCGCTGTCTCTGCCTGAATGGTTTTCAAACGATCATCCCATTTAATATATAAATCCTGGATGGCGCCCCAGCGGCGGCGGTATTCTTTTTCAAACTGCTGGTAATCCTTGAGTTCACTGGCCAGCACACCACTGTTCTCAACTGATTCCCTTGCCAAAAAGTCCTGGTAAAACCCCCGCTGGTAACCCAAATCGTTAAATTTTTTTTCGGCCCTGGCCATTATCGCCATCTCGTTTTTAATTTTCTGCTCATAACTGTCGATTAGCTGCCCGGTCCGGGCAATTTCCCGCCGGTAGCGGCTTTCATGCTCATAGCAAGGCATGGCTAGCTGCTGTTCGGCAGTAAAATCCTTTAAAATTTCCGCCAGCCGACCTTCCAGCTTTTTGATATCACCAGAAATTTTAGTAATACTGTTGTTGGCTTCACCCAACCGCCGTTCTCTATCTTCCAGGGACTGCCTGGTTTTCACAATCTGGTCCGGCGTGGGGATAATCACCGGCTGGCCTGCTAATTCCTTTTTCTCAATTTCCGCCAAATCATGTCCATAATCTCGCTGCACCTTTTTAAGTAGACCAGCCAGACGCTTCTTGTTTTCTAATAACTGCGCCTGCAAATCCTTTTCCTCAGCGCTCCTGCCACCAACAGCTTCCTTTAGAGCTTGGAAGGAGGCGCGAGCCTGAACCAGGGGCAAGTTGTTTTCCAGCGCCTCAAAACCAGCCACTACCTGTACCTCTTGCCTGGCTGTAAATAGTTCTCCTGTTAGACTGCTGAGC
>JAAYRI010000049.1 GCA_012518875.1 Peptococcaceae bacterium | reverse complement strand
GGCCAGGTACCGGGCGAACTAAAAGAGCATCTCACGGCATTGAAGGATCGGGAGCAGATTGAGCAGGCGGTACGCAAAGCTATCAGCGCTGATACTATTGATGGGTATATGGTGGAAATACTAAAGTGGGCTTTAGCAAAGGCCAAAGGGGAGGCTTAAACATGCCTCAGGCAAAGCCGGAAAACTATCCTGGAAAGATAGCCCATCAATGAATAGGATCAAAACGCAATTAAGATAATAAGGTGGAGGAAGATAACTAGCATATGGTTTGTTATTTATACATGGAAGCTGGGGTGTAATAACCCCGGCCTTTTTAATGGGGTATTCTCTATTCGGGGGTTTTTTCACCTCCTTTTCTCACCTCTTTTGCCTCCTCAGGGAGGCATTATTTTTTGTCCCGCTGCTTTTTGGCATAAGTTACCGCTGGAGTAAATATTTATTAATAGGGGCTGTCCATAAATGGGGTGATTTTATCAACTGTAAAGGTGAAAAACATAACAGCTGGGTGGGTAATGAAATTTTATCGGCACTGCCCTTGAATATCCGCTATATGATCTCAGCCCTGCCCGATAAGATTCTAGAAAGCGTTGAGGAGATCAGGATCAGGCAGGGGAAACCACTGGTGCTGGGCCTATCCACCGGGGATATATTCGTTGGTGCCGCTGGTGTGCCGGTACAACAGGCTGGTGAGGCTTACTATGTTACAGCGGCCGATATGGAAAGCCTGATTGATCTGATTAGTGGTTCTTCAATATATGCCCTGGAGGAGGAGCTGCGTACCGGGTTTATAACATTACCGGGGGGACATCGGGCCGGCATTACCGGCCGGGCGGTGTTAAGCGGGGGGAAAGTAAGGACACTGAAAAATTTTTCTTGCTGTAATCTGCGTGTTTCCCGGGAGATCAGGGGGGCGGCATCAGCACTTTTGCCTCATATCATTAATAAAAAGGACAGCGGTATTTACCATACCATACTGGTGTCGCCCCCCGGGTGCGGCAAAACGACCATGCTGCGGGATATGATCAGGCAAATTAGCAACGGGGTGCCTGGTCTCCTTTCCCCGGGGCTTACAGTCGGATTGGTTGACGAACGTTCTGAGGTGGCCGGGTGTTACCGGGGGGTACCCCAAAGGGATGTGGGTATCCGGACGGATGTTTTGGATGGGTGCCCCAAAGCAGAAGGGATGATGATGCTTTTGCGTTCCATGGGGCCCCAGGTGATTGCGGCTGACGAAATTGGCCGTCGGGAGGATGTTGATGCTCTGGAAGAGGTTTTAAATGCCGGGGTCAAAATCTTGCTCACCGCTCATGGTTCATCTCTGGCCGAGCTGGCGGAAAGACCTGTACTGGGCGGGTTGGTCCGTTCCCGGATCATCGAACGGTATGTAATATTAGGCCGTTCCCGGGGTCCCGGCACTGTGGAGAATATAGTTGATGGCAAAACCTTTCGGGCGGTGGGGGTGAGAGGGTGATCAAACTTCTGGGGGCTGCAATGGTGGTGGCATCGGGCGGTATCGGCGGTATGACTGTAGCCGGCAGATATAGCCGCAGACCCAGGGAACTGAAGTCTTTAGGGCATGCCTTACAAATGCTGGAGACGGAAATTTCCTATGGGGCGAATTATCTCCAAATAGCCCTGGAGCAGGTAGCCGGCCGTTGTGACTGGGCCGTGGCCCCTTTGTTTAGCCAGGCGGCAGCAGAGCTTTCTTCTAACACCGGTATCACTGCTGCCCAGGCCTGGGAAAATTCTCTGGCCGCCTACTACCGAGATAGTGCCTTAAATGGACAAGACCTGATTATCCTGCGCAGCCTGGGTTCTTCTCTGGGGATTTCCGACCGCACAGATCAGGTCAAACATTTGCACCTGGCTATGGAACAGATTAAATCGGAAAATGCCAGGGCAGAGGAAGAAGCAGCCCGTAATGTCAAGCTGTGGAACCATCTTGGATTTTTGGGCGGGCTGTTGGTGGTTCTGGTTCTTTATTAAGGAAAAGAGGTGCAGCGTTGGTTAACGGTATTGATTTAATTTTTAAAATAGCCGGGGTCGGCATCCTGGTAGCAGTGCTAAACACGATATTAAAGCAAGCGGGCAAAGAGGAACAGGGACATATTGTAACCCTGGCCGGCCTGGCCATTGTTTTTATCTGGGTGATCCAACTGCTGGCGCTACTGTTTGATCAGGTCAAATCGGTTTTCAAGCTGTTTTAAATAAGGTAGGAGTTGGTTATGGATGTACTGCAGATAGTTACTATTGGGCTGATTGCCACTGTGTTGATCGTTGTGGTCAGAAGCCAGCGCCCGGAACTGGCGGTACTGTTAAGTGTGGTTGCCGGGGTGATCATTTTCCTCCTGGTGCTGGGGAAAATCAGTTCGATTATGGATGTGATCAAAGAATTGGCCAGCAGTGCGGGCATCAACATGGTCTACATGGGGACCATTTTAAAAATAATTGGTATTGCCTATATTGCCGAATTTGGTGCCCAGATTTGTCGTGACGCCGGCGAAGGGACCATTGCCTCTAAAATTGAACTGGCCGCCAAAATTCTCATTATGGTGCTGGCGGTGCCTATTGTTGTGGCCGTGTTAACAATGCTGATTAAATTAGTACCCTAAAACCCCACACGCCGGGTTTGTGGTGGGGAATGTGCACCAGAAAAACGCTCTGGCAGGTGGCCGGCTTTGGGACATGCTGATGCCATTGAGGGCGGGGTGGGTGAAAGCGGAAAGGCAGGCAACAAAATGGGAAGATACCAGGTGAAGTGGGAGTGAGAAATGTGGGCCGCCTTGCTAACAGGTTTTTAATATTGATTTTTGCCCTGATGCTGCTTTTTTCTCCTGTGGTATGCCTGGCTGCGCCTCTGGGTGAAATTGCCCCGGAAGGTCTCACCGACCCACTTGAGCTCAATGATGTCCAGTCCTATATAGACCAGTTGGACAGCACAGTTAAAGGGGTTGTGCCCCAGCTTGATTTCAGGGATATGGTGGTCAAGCTGGTTAAAGGAGAGCTGGACTGGAAACCGGCAGATATCCTGCACAATATGGTCAGCATGCTTTTTAAGGAGGTAGTAGCAAATTTTGCCCTACTGGGCAAGCTGGTGGTGCTGGCGGTAATTTGTGCTGTGCTGCAGAATCTGGTGTGCTCTTTCGAAAAAGGTACCACTGGGCAGCTGGCTTACTCCGTCACCTATCTGGTGCTGGTGACCATTGCCATCGGTTCTTTTTCCCTGGCGGTCAATGCTGGGCGGGAAGTGGTAGATGCCATGGTCACGTTTATGCAGGCTTTACTGCCTATCTTACTAACCTTACTGGTAGCTGTGGGCGGGTTTGCTTCCGCAGCCATTTTCAGCCCGGTTATATTGGCCACCCTGGGCATATTTGGTTCTTTAATCAAGAACGTAATCCTGCCCCTGTTCTTTTTCGTGGCCATATTGGGGGTGGTCAGCAATCTAACGGACCGGTTTAAGGTGACCAGCCTGGCCGATCTTTTAAAAACCATTGGTATGGGTTTGATGGGTGTTTTCACTACCATTTTCCTGGGGGTGTTAGCCATCCAGGGTGTGGCCGGTGCGGTAGGGGACTCTGTAACCTTTAAAACGGCCCGGTTTACGGTGAAAACCTTTGTGCCTTTGGTGGGGGGGATGTTCTCCGATGCCCTGGATGCCGTAATCAGTTCTTCCCTGCTGATCAAAAATGCCCTTGGTGTGGCCGGCATCGGTGTCATCGGCGCCATCATGATTGTGCCACTGCTAAAGATAATAACACTGGCTTTCACTTATAAACTGGCCGGTTCCTTAATTCAGCCTGTGGCCGACGGGCAGATGGTGGATTGTTTAAATAGTCTGGGCAATAGCCTTTTCCTTATTTTTGCCGCTGTGGCCACAGTCGGCCTGTTGTTCTTTTTTACCATTACCATCGTTGTCGGCATTGGTAATGTGACAGTAATGCTACGATAGACATGTCCAGCTGTAGCAGTTTGAGGGCCGGCTATAGGCTCGGAAAGGGGGGATCCGGTGGATGCAATTCGCAGTCTGGTGCAGAACATTATTATTATTTTAATCCTGGCCTTGTTTCTAGAAATGTTCCTGCCCCAGGGCGGACTAAAAAAATATGTAAAAATGGTCATGGGGCTCCTGGTGGTGATTGCCGTAATCCAGGCTATCGGTACCCTGGTGCAATGGGACTATAGCCGGGAGTTGTCTGCATTAACTGCTGAGGGAGATAGAATGCAGGCTTCGGACGTTATCGAGGCGGGAAAAAAAATGTCTGGTAACCAGCAGCAAAAGGCCATCGAACAATATGAGGGCGGCATAGCCAGACAGGTTATCGCCCTGACCAGCCTCTATCAGGATACCCCGGTGGTAGATGTGGATGTCCGGGTCCAGGCCGGCAGTGATGAACCGGACTTTGGGCAGATTAAGGAGATAGTTTTGTATGTGGCCCAAACCGGGGACACAGTACCGGTGGAAGAAGGGGACAATATTACCCTTGAACAAATTAAGCCGGTGGCCATAAATGTTGAAGATGTTGCAGAAGATGGGGTGGAAACGGCGCTGGAAATCACCGAACCGCCCCGGGATGTTGTTTCCGGTCTGGTCAAGACAGTGGCTGGTTTCTATAGTTTGGAACAGCAGCAGGTAAAAGTGAGGTACAGATAAATGGAGGTGGCAGCAAAATGAGAAAACTGCTGGCATGTTTTGGGTTGGGTGGCGGAGAGGAAGGAAAGTTTCCTGCCAGGGGAAGGGGAAGTCTATGGCTGTTGGCCCTGGCAGCCCTGGGTGTGGTGCTTCTGGTTTTTTCATC
>JAAYRI010000048.1 GCA_012518875.1 Peptococcaceae bacterium | reverse complement strand
GGGGCAAATAGGCTACAAACTTACCCTCCTTCAAACAGGCGTTGGCCAACAACTGGCCGGTAGAAAGTGTCCCCTGGCCGCCATGGCCGGCAATGTAGATTGCTTCCATCATCTATATCACCCCCGCCGGTGGTACCTTGTATTCTCCCAGGGGGAAATAGGGGATCATATTTTCTTCCAGCCATTTTACCGCCTCCAGGGGCGTCAGGCCCCAATTGGTGGGGCAGGTGGAGAGAATTTCTACTAGAGAAAACCCCAGCCCCGCCATTTGCACCTGAAAGGCTTTTTTGATAGCCTTTTTGGCCTGTATGATGGCCCGGGGACTGTGCACAGCAGCCCGGGCAATGTAGGCAGCACCATCAAGAGGGGTCAACATCTCGCAAACCTTAATCGGGTAACCACTGATTTCACTATCGCGACCAAAGGGGGTAGTCTTGGTCTTCTGCCCAGGCAGGGTAGTGGGCGCCATTTGCCCACCGGTCATGCCATAGACAGCGTTATTGATAAAAATACAGGTGATCTTTTCCCCCCTGACCGCCGCATGAACGAACTCACCGGTACCTATAGCCGCCAGGTCACCATCACCTTGATAGGTAAAAACCACCCGATCGGGCAGGACACGTTTTACACCGGTTGCTACTGCCGGTGCCCGGCCGTGAGCAGCGGAAATCATATCAAAATCAAAATAATCCATAGTAAAGACGGCGCATCCCACCGGTGCATGGCCAATAACATTGTCCTGGATGCCCAGTTCATCAATCACCTCACCGACGAGGCGGTGGGCAACACCATGAGTACAACCCGGGCAATAATGGAAGGGCACGTCTAGGAGTGATCGGGGTCTGGTAAATGTTTTTTTCAACGACCGGCACCCCCTTCATGTAAATTCTTTACTTCCGCCAGGACATCCCTAAGTTCCGGCACCATACCGCCCAAACGACCATAATGAAAAACGGGAGCCCGTCCCCTTACAGCCAGCCGCACATCCTCAATCATCTGGCCCATGTTCATCTCCACCGCCAGATAGGCCCTGGTTTTGTCTGCTGTTTTTTCAATTAACTCGGTAGGGAAAGGCCACAGGGTGATGGGCCTGATCAAACCGGCCTTGATGCCCATGGCCCGCGCTTTTTCCACGGCCGACATGCAGATTCTAGAAACCAGCCCGAAAGCAACCAACACGATATCTGCATCTTCCAGCATATATTGATCGCAGGCTTGCTCTTTTTGGCTGATCACTTCGTATTTTTTCTCCAGCCTGAGGTTTAACTCCTCCATTTCTTCCGGGATCACCAGGCAGGAGTTGATCACATTTTTACCTGTATGGTACGCCATACCGGTGGTGGCCCATGGTTTGGGAGGAATCTCAACCTTTATTTCCCCGGCCAAATCAACCGCTTCCATCATTTGCCCCATGATCCCATCAGCCATCACCATCACCGGGTTGCGATACTGATCCGCCAGGTCAAAGGCTTTGCCCATGGTGTCCAACATTTCCTGGGCAGAATTAGGGGCCAGCACAATCATATGGTAATCACCGTGACCGCCGCCCTTGACAGCTTGAAAATAATCGGATTGGGAAGGGGCAATATTGCCCAGTCCCGGCCCGCCCCGCATCAGATTGACTATCACACTGGGCAGCTCGGACCCCGCTAAATATGATAGGCCCTCCTGCATCAAGCTGATCCCCGGACCGGAGGATGAGGTCATCACCCTGGCCCCGGCAGCGGCAGCACCATAGACCATATTGATAGAGGCCACTTCACTTTCCGCCTGTAGAAACAGCCCTCCTACCTCCGGTAACCGTTTGGCCAGATAATGAGTCAGTTCGCTCTGGGGTGTAATCGGATAGCCAAAAAAATAGCGGCAGCCGGCCCTTACCGCACCTTCTCCAATGGCTTCATTTCCCTTCATTAACACTCTCAAACCGCTTTCCCCTCCCTCTCCACTACAATAGCCATGTCCGGACAAACTAGAGCGCAGATGCCGCAACCGGTGCATTTATCCTGCTCGGGCACTGAGGCCGGGTGATAGCCCATCCCATTTGTGCTGTCGGACATTACTATGATGTCTTTGGGGCATACAGCCGTGCACAGTTGGCATCCTTTGCAACGTTCTTCTAAAAAAATAACCCTTGCCATAGTTTCTCCCTCCTAAAAAATATCTTCAACCTGTTTCCAATCTATATCTATATAATCTTCTTTTACTGCCAGGGGGTTTTCATAAACATCGTAAGGGGCAGCAAGGGCACACCAATATTCCCCATGGCCGGTGCAAGGCCCTCATGTAAACCGATAAAGGCCACAGGTAAAGCCATTTGTGCTGCGGCCTGTGATATAACCCGATGTCCGGCCAGAATAGTCGCCACATCGGTTTCCATACCGAGATTGGTATTGCTGACCAGGGCGCTTACATTTAACCTGGAGGACCCTTCAATCATCCGTGTAATGTTGACTATGTCCGACACACTACTGCTATAGGGACGGCAGGTATTTACCACCAAAAAAAGATTAAAAGCCCCATCGGGCAATTTATTATTAAAACGGCCTAAAACAGTAGCCCCAATATCCCCGCCTCCAACATCAAAAACACCATAAACTGCCGGATTCTCCAAAACACTGTGGATGGTTGGCGGCAGCGCCGGAATATCGGCGCCGGCGAGTTTTCCCGGCGGGCTAATCACTGCAATCCCTTTTTCGGCAAAATCATTTTTGACCTGCCTAACCCTGAAGTAGGGATTAATCAAATCAAGGTCGACCAGGGCCACCTTTTTGCCTGTTTCTTTTATTTTAATTGCATAATTTAGAGCAATCTCCGTCTTGCCACTGCCAAAATAGCCGGTAAATATACTAACTCTTTTCAGTTTTTTAAACAGTAGTGACTCACCTGCCCCGCAAGTATAACTCATTATAGGTCATATTATATACCTTTGGGCAACCTTTTTGAATATTAAAAAGGCACGACACAAGGGGACGGTTCTTTTGTGTTGTTCGTTAACAGACACAAAATTACCGTCCCCCGTTGTTTGATGTAAAAAATATTGTTATCAGTCCGGCCCAATTAGCTTACCTTTTGCTCAATTCTCAATTTATCGGCTACCATAGCAATAAATTCACTATTAGTGGGCTTGCCACGCTCCAGGTTGATGGTGTAACCAAAAAACTTAGCCATCATTTCCACGTTACCCCGATCCCAGGCCAGTTCGATAGCATGCCTGATGGCCCTTTCTACACGGCTGGGAGTGGTCTGGAACTTCTGGGCAATCATGGGGTAAAGCTCTTTGGTCACCGCACCCAGCAAGCCTACCTCGCCTATAACCATTAAAATAGCATCCCGCAGATAATGATAACCCTTAATATGTGCCGGTACACCCATCTCATGAATAATGTTTGTCACTGAAATATCAAGATTTTTCGTTTTGGCCGGGGTAATATATTCCGATACATTAACTCCTTCAGCCAGTTGGCGGATACGTGTAGCCAGGACATTAAAATCAAAGGGCTTTAAAATATAATAATCGGCGCCAAACTCTACTGCCCTCTGGGTTACGCTTTCCTGACCAAATGCTGTGAGCATAATAATTTTGGGCTTGTCGTCGGAAAGGTCCGGTAACAATTTTTCCAAAACCCCGATACCATCCAGGTGAGGCATGATTACATCCAAAACAACCACGTCAGGTTTAGTTTCCTCAATCATTTGCAATGTTTCCAAACCGTTGTAAGCTATGCCGACCAGACTGAAATCTTCCTGTTGGGAGAAAAATTCCTTGAGCAGTTCACAGAAGTCCCTGTTATCATCTGCAATTAATAGACGAATAGACTTCTTTACCATAAAATTCCCCGCCTCCTAAACCATTTCTATAATTTGCTAATTTCTTCTATACCTAAGATTCGACGGCCAAAAAGAAACTCCTTCAGATAAATATGATAAATGGGATATATTGGCTATAAATTTTAATAATAGACATATACAATTATTTTATAGCAAAACAAATCCCCGACCATGATGCCTGCCGGGGATTATATGTCAAGCAGCCGTTTGTTCAACAATTTGTTGATCGCTATTTCGCAATCCGGATTCCTCCACCATCCATTCGGCCGGTATGCCATACCCTTTAGTGGGGTCATTAACAAACACATGAGTCACCGCGCCAACAAGCTTATTGTCCTGGATAATCGGGCTTCCGCTCATCCCCTGTACAATACCGCCTGTCTTTTCCAGCAGTCGCTGATCGGTAACTTTGATCACCAGTACCTTGCCATCATGCCTTGCCAGGGGGTTTATTCTAGAAATTTCTATAACAAATTTTTCAACCTTATTCTCCTCTACCACTGTTAATATTTCAGCCTGTCCGACATGAATCTGGTTAACTGTGGCCACCGGTATGGGCTCAGCATAGGTATCCTTGGTGAAAATACTTTTTAAATCGCCGAAAATCCCCTGGCTGGAATTTTTGTTAATGGTGCCGTTCACCTGGGCATGATCAGGGAATAACCCTATTTTTTCACCAGGCTGTCCCTTTTTCCCCTTATGGATGGACTGGACATCGGCATCAACAATCCGGCCATCGGATATTTCCATCGGGCGAGAGGAATCACTATCTGTAACCATATGACCCAGGGCGCCATAAATCATACTGTTTGGTTCATAAAAAGTAAGTGTGCCGATACCCGCCGTACTGTTCTTAATCAGCAGTCCCACCCGGTAACTCAAGGTGTCTCGACAGAATATGGGTTCTACGCAGGTCACAAACGTCTGGTCACCACGTTTTACCTCTATGGTAAGGGGTCTTCCGGCAGTGCCTGCCGTGGCGATGGCCCCGCGAAACTGCCCTTCGTTATGCAGGATCTCGTTGTCCACCTTGAGAATAACATCACCTTCTTGTAGGGCTGCGGCCGGACTATTATGGTGGCCATACTGATCATGAACTGCAGAATGGCCGGCAACCATTAATCCTTCCGCATGAATTAAAACCCCGATTGACTGGCCACCGGGTACAACCATAACCTGGGGCACAACACTCACCATTACGTCTCTTACCGGTATGATACCAAATAGGCTGAGCCTGATTTGGTATTCCCCCGGTTCCGTAGTGGTAGGACAGGTATCTGTAAGGTTTTCATTTCTAATAAACTGTGCTTTTAATGTCTTTTGTAATGGGGCGGGGAACCCTAGCCTTAGCGGTTCACCAACAACAACGGACTGCTTATCCGGTAGCCGCATGATCTCCTGGGCCTGGAAGGACAACAAACCGGAAAATAAAAACATCAAACAATATAAGAGTCCGATAAATCTTCCCCTCAAGCATCACTCCCCCAGTTTTATTGCCAGTCACCTCCAAAAAATAAAGAGAATTCAAGATAATCACATTATTCGAACAATATTGTGTGTAAATTTAATATAACCCTTAAAAAAATCTTTTATTAAGCCTTAATGTTCCTTAAATTTTTTTAGCATGAGTTTATTGATCCCAAAGGCCATTTTGTAAGTTTTAGTTCTTTTACCTGGTATAAAAATAAAAAACCATGCTTTTGCAAACATGGGTTAAAAAAAAATTATTTTTACATACTAACTTATAGGGTTTCATCCTTGTCTGGTGAAAAACCAAGCATCTGCCGCGCATGTGACATAGTAACCTCAGTGACTTCATTACCGTCCAGCATCTTGGCCAATTCCTTGAGTCGTTCGGCAGAATTGAGTTTTTTGGCTCTGGTAACGGTGCGTTGGCCATCATATTCCTTGATGATACTGTAATGCACTTGCCCCAGTCCGGCCACCTGGGCAGAGTGGGTAACACATATAACCTGGTGATGGGAACCTAATTGCATCATTTTTTCAGCCACCGCTTGTAAGGCTTTGCCGCTAATACCAGTGTCCGCCTCATCGAAAACCAGCACCGGTACATCATCGGCATCTGCCAATAAAGCCTTCAGCGCCAGCATGATCCGGGTCAGCTCTCCGCCGGAAGCTATTTTGGCCAGGTGTTTAAGCGGTTCCCCGGGGTTTGTGGCGATCATGAAGGACACCCGTTCCAACCCATCGTGAGCCGGAGCATCAAGGACAGTAAAGGCAACCTTGAATTCCACCCGGCCCATTTCCAGATCGGATAATTCTTGTTGTACTGCTGCCTCCAGCTCCCGGGCTACTTTTCTCCGGATGGCGCTCAAAACACCGGCAGTTTCACTGTATGCGGACTCAATCTCCTCAACTTCCTGTAAAAGTTCTTCTAGAGACTGATCCACGTTTTCCAACTGATCCAGTTCCTTCTTTGCTTCCTGCAGGTAGTTATGTATTTCCTCAATTGTTTTTCCATATTTACGCTTGAGTTTTCTAATCTGTTCCAATCTTTCATCAACAACAGCCAAACGTGAAGGATTGAAATCCATTCCCGCGCAATAGCGGGCCAGCTCCCGAGCAATATCCTCCGTTTGGTAAAAGATGTTTTCCAGCGCCTTTAACAGCGGTTCATTACGGTTGTCAAAAGAAACCAGATCCCTTAGGTTTTCTATGGTTTTGGCCAACAAATCCAGAGCCGAATGCTGATTGCCGGTTCCCTCAGAAAGAAACCTACATGCGTCCGCTGCCAGCATGCTGATTTTTTCGGCGTTGACCAAAAAATTTTTTTCATTTTCCAACCTGGCATCTTCCCCCGGATCCAGGTCCGCTTGTTGGATATCATCAATCTGGTAGCGCAGCATGTCTATCCTTCTAGCCCGCTCCCCGGCAGCCCTATTCAATTCTGTATATTTTTTATGGGCTTCCCGCCAACGGGTATATAGCAGGTTAGTCTGCTCCAGGACCTCCAGGGCCTTTTTCCCAGCAAAACGATCCAATAATTGGCGCTGCTTTTCCTGGTTGAGTAGAGAGTGTGTTTCCGGCTGCATATGTAAATCGGCAAGAAAGCCGCCTACTTTTCTATAGTATCCCAGAGTAACTACACGGCCATTGATGCGGCAGAGATTTTTGCCCCTGTGGGTGACCTCCCTGGTCATTACTATTATTCCATCATCAGGATCGGCAAAGCCCATTTCATTTAAAAGCACATTTAGCCCCTTGTTGCCGCCAACAGCAAATGCTGCCTGTATCAAGGCTTTTTTAGCCCCGGAACGGATCTGCCCTGCTGAAGGTCTGCCGCCCAAGGCTACCTGCAAGGCATCTATAATAATTGATTTGCCTGACCCTGTTTCACCGGTAAGCACATTAAAGCCCTTTGCAAAGTCAATACTCAACTGGTCAATAATACCAAAATCCTGAATAAAAATATTGAGCAGCATTATCCTACCCCCCGAGTAGGTCCCCAAATTTTTTCAATACCCGGCCGGTGGCTTCTTTGGGCTTGACCACCACAAGTATCGTATCATCTCCACCTACCGTACCAATAATCTCCTCCCAGCCACTCTGATCAATAGCAGAGGCAACACCCTGGGCGCCCCCAGGGTTTGTTTTTAAAATAATCAGATTTTCACTGGCATCAAAGCTGATCACTGAGTCGAGAAACACCTTTTTCAAACGTTCCCTACTGGTGGGCAAAGGGGTTTCACCGGGGCGAGCATAATAGAGTTCATTATTATCAAAGGGTATTTTTACTAACCCCAACTCCTTAATATCCCGGGAAACAGTAGCCTGAGTAACATGATAGCCATTCTTTTTTAGTTCGCCGGACAACTCTTCCTGGGTGGCGATACGCCGGCGTCTAATTATTTCCAGTACCTTACGCTGCCGCCCAACTTTCATCTCACATCCGCCTTTTCAATAATAATCACAACAGGTGCGGTGGCAGCCCGGTTTAATAAACCTATTTTGAGCGCATTAAAAAGAGTCTTGTCCAGGCTGCTGCATATTTTTTCTACAGCCTCATACTCTTCCCTGCCTCCTGGGTGTCCGGGGTAAATCACCATACCCACCCGGCCGGCGGGGCGCAGTAGACCCAGAGCAGCCTGCAGGGCCCGCACAGTGGAAGCCGGCTCTGTGATCACAGAATGTTCACCACCGGGCAGGTAACCTAAATTAAAAATAACACTATCCACCGGCCCGGAAACATAATGTTCCATATTTCCATGACAGTCTTTTACCAATGTAACCCGGTCAGCCACACCGGCACCTTCCAGTAGTGAACGTGTAGACTGTAGTGCATCCTCCTGGACATCGAAAGAAAAAACCCGACCACTGGGGCCGACCAGCCCTGCTAAATAAAGGGTATCATGCCCACGGCCGGCAGTAGCATCAATAACTGTCCCCCCATTTTGTACAGAAGGGGACAAAAAATGCTGCACCAAATGAACAACATTGTCCAGGCCCCTAGACATTATTTCTTTCTCCCTCTTCCTTTAACTTTTTGCGTAATATTTCAAAAAAATTCCGCCCCGTAATGCGCAAAAATTTTGCCTTCTGGGGGGCCTGTCTGACTACAATTTCATCATTTTGACGCAGGCTGAACACATACTGGCCGTCTATAGTGAGGGTCACCGCACCGCCATCCGACAGCACTGCTATCTTGATCACACTATCGGGGGCGGTAACCACAGGCCTGGCCCACAAAGAATGGGGACAGATAGGGGTAAGCAGGATTAGGTCGTGATCCGGCGATACCAGGGGGCCGCCGGCAGAAAGAGAATAAGCAGTTGAACCGGTAGGACTGGCGATGATCAAACCGTCCGCATGATATTTGTTCACAAAATAGTCATTTACATAGGTATCCATTTGAATCAGCCTGGCAATAGCCCCCTTGCTGATCACCACATCGTTAAGCCCCACAGCATGTTCCACCGTGGTCCCGTCCCTGTAGACCGCCGCCTCCAGCATCATTCTCTCTTCCACAAAGTACTGACCGGCTAAAATTTTGCTGAGATCAACCAGTGCCTCCGGCACATCTATTTCAGTCAGAAAACCCAGATGTCCCATGTTAATACCGATCAGGGGCGTACCTGCCTGGGCCACCTTGCGGGCCGTCCACAACATGGTCCCATCACCGCCGAACACAATGATGCACTGGGCTTGATCAAACAACTGCTCTTGAGATACAGCAAGCCTGGATAGTCCGATCATGCGGGCTGTATCCTCTTTGATCATCACCTGGCAGTCTCTTTCTTCCAGCCAACAGGTGATCTGCTCTACAAACCGCTGAACACCCTTCTTATTAAGATTTACTACCAGCCCGAATTTTTTCAATTAGCAAGTCCTCCACAGCAGTTTCTTCCGTTTAAACCTGGGGACCTAAATTGGCATGTGCTGTTCTAACAACCTGCCCAATATCGTAGTCCGCCGGCAGGCCAGTTTTCAGAAAATAAATTAGGAACTCAATATTCCCCTGGGGCCCGGTGAGGGGGGAATAATCCACGCCACCAATCACCCAACCCAGCCCCTCAATCGTATCCGCAACGGCATTAAGCACCGCCTCATGAACAGCGGGATCCCTAACCACACCCTTTTTACCTACCTGATCCCGGCCCGCCTCAAATTGGGGTTTAACTAGGGCCACTCCTGCCCCATCTACTGTGGTCAGGTCACCTATCCGGGGCAGTACCTTGGACAAGGAAATAAAAGAAACGTCAATAGTGGCAAAGTCTGGGGTCTCCGGCAAGGCTTCCTCTTTTAGATAGCGAATATTGGTGCGTTCTAAAACTACCACCCGGGGATCATTCCGCAATTGCCAGTCCAGCTGGCCATAACCAACATCCACCGCATATACCAATCGGGCCCCGTTTCTGAGAGCACAGTCGGTAAACCCGCCTGTGGAGGCACCCACATCCAGCACCACCCGGTCATGTAGGGTCAGGCGAAAGGATTTTATAGCCTTTTCCAATTTAAGCCCGCCCCGGCTGACATAAATTAAGGATGGGCCACGCACCTCAACCTTGGACTGGGGTTTAACCATTGAACCCGGCTTGTCTACCTTTTGCCCATCAACAAAAATCAAACCGGCCATAACCGCTGCCCGTGCTTTTTCCCTGCTCGGGTAGCAGCCTTCCGCGGCCAGCCTGACGTCCAATCGTTGTTTTTTTTGGGACACAGCAAGATTCCCCCCACCTGGATATCTGTGCTCACTACATTAATCCCTGGCCGACACCCGCAGAAAACCCCTTCGGACGTTATTTCTAACATGTTTTAGTACCAAAGCCCTTAATATTTTTAAGCCGTTTGGCACGGTTTATGTGTGCCATTTTGTTGGCCACAGTTCTAATTATATGCCTCACCGTTAGCCCATACTTTTCTCTCAGTTCGGCCGGGCTGCCATGTTCCACAAAAACATCCGGAATCCCAAAACGATGGATCCTGATATTTCTTAAGCCTCTGGCAGAAAGCAATTCGAGTACGGCACTGCCGAAGCCACCCTGTAGGACATGCTCCTCCAGGGTAAATAGTATGCCGGTCCGTTTGGCATAGTACAATATACATTCCTCATCAAGGGGTTTCACAAACCGGGCATTAATAACAGCAACGCTAATTCCCCGCTCCTTCAGGGCTACTGCCGCCTCTAAAGCCGGCCGTACAGTGTTGCCGATAGCCAGCAGGGCCACATGAGACCCTTTTTTTAATACCTCAGCCTGTCCAATAGGGATTCTCATTAATTTTTCATCCAACACACTACCAACCCCGGTGCCTCGCGGATAACGTAAAGCAACCGGACCCGGATGCCTGGTGGCCGTTGCCAGCATATGCTGCAGCTCATTTTCATCCTTGGGCGCCATGATTACCATGTTTGGCAGCGGTCGCAGATAGGAAAAATCAAAAAGACCATGATGGGTAGGACCGTCTTGCCCTACTATACCCGCCCGATCGATAGCAAAAGTCACCGGCAGTTTTTGCAGGCAGACATCATGGAGGATTTG
>JAAYRI010000047.1 GCA_012518875.1 Peptococcaceae bacterium | reverse complement strand
TTGATTTGAGAGGGCGTGACCTGGTATGCCTCCATGATTTTGCGCCGGCAGAAATTGCAGCTATACTGGAGCTGGCCGGGGATCTAAAGGAAAAGCAAAAGAATAATATTTCTCATGCCAGTCTGCAGGGCAAGACCCTGGGCATGATCTTCTATAAGTCCTCCACCCGCACCCGTGTTTCCTTCGAGGTGGGTATGTATCAGCTGGGAGGTTATTCACTGTTTTTAAATTCTAATGATCTCCAGCTGGGACGTGGTGAGACCATACAGGATACGGCCCGGGTGTTGACCCGTTATTTGGACGGAATTATGATTCGTACTTTTGAACATGAAGAGGTGGAGGAGCTGGCCAGATATGCCGGTATCCCGGTGATTAATGGGCTCACTGATCTGCAGCACCCCTGCCAGATTTTAGCTGATTTGCAGACTATTTTAGAAAAGAAGGGCCGACTTAAGGGTCTTAAAATGGCTTATGTGGGTGATGGCAACAATGTTTGTCATTCTCTCTTGATTGGTAGTGCCAAGGTGGGTATGAATATTGCTGTGGCGGCACCGGACGGTTACAAGCCCGATGAAATGATAGTACGCCTGGCCCAGGATGATGCCGCCGGTACCGGTGCCCAGGTTGATATAGTCACAGACCCGGTGGAGGCTGTGACTGATGCGGATGTGATTGTCACTGATGTTTGGGCCAGCATGGGACAGGAGATTGAACAGGCTATACGTGCCCGTGTTTTTGCGCCTTACCAGATTAATTCAACGCTAGTCAGCCATGCCCGGCCTGATTACATCTTCCTCCACTGCCTGCCCGCCCACCGGGGCCAGGAGGTAGCGGATGAAATTATAGACGGGCCCCACTCGGTGGTTTGGGATGAGGCGGAAAATCGCCTGCATGCCCAAAAGGCGGTCCTGGCGATGCTGCTATAAATGGAATTGCAAATTCTGATAATGATAGTCATCCAATAAAAAATTTTTATATCGGGCAAAGGAGAGAATACATATGCCGAAAGTAGTGCTGGCTTACTCAGGTGGCCTGGATACATCGATTATTATCCCCTGGCTGAAGGAAAATTACGGTTATGAGGTTATTGCTCTGGCAGTAGATCTGGGTCAAAAGGAAGAATTGGAATCATTAAATGAAAAAGCAATTAAGACCGGCGCCAGCAAAATTTATATCGAAGATGCCCGGCGGGAATTTGTAGAGGAATACATATTTCCCACGCTTAAGGCGGGTGCTGTTTATGAAGGCAAGTACCTGTTGGGCACATCAATGGCCCGCCCCCTGATCGCCAAAAAAATGGTGGAAATAGCCATAAAGGAAGGGGCTGAGGCCGTTGCTCACGGCGCCACCGGTAAAGGTAATGACCAGGTCCGCTTTGAACTGGGAATCAAGGCCCTGGCGCCGGAGATGAAAATAGTTGCTCCCTGGCGGGAGTGGGATATCCGCTCCCGGGAAGACGCTATTGATTATGCCAACGCCAGAGGCATTCCCGTGCCGGTGACCAAATCCCGTCCCTATAGTATGGACCGCAACATATGGCATCTGAGCCACGAGGGGGCAGACTTGGAGGATCCCTGGAATGAGCCCCTGGATGATGTGCTGCTTTTGACAACTCCACCCACCAAGGCGCCGGACAAACCGACCTATGTGGAAATCGAATTTGCACAGGGTATCCCGGTTAAACTGGATGGGGCGGCGTTGGATTCGGTAGCGCTGATCGAAAAACTAAATGAAATCGCCGGGCAGAACGGCGTAGGGATTGTGGATATGGTGGAAAATAGACTGGTCGGGATGAAGTCCCGTGGTGTCTACGAAACCCCCGCCGGTACTGTGTTGTTTAATGCCCACCATGAAATGGAGCTCTTGACCCTGGACCGGGCTACCTTGCATTTCAAGGAAATTATTGCCGCCCGTTATGCGGAGCTGGTTTATGATGGCGTCTGGTTCTCCCCCTTGCGGGAAGCCCTGGATGCATTTGTAGACAGCACCCAGAAGACCGTTACCGGCACAGTACGGATGAGACTCTACAAAGGGAATTGCACTCCCGCAGGCACAAAGTCTCCCTACTCTCTTTACAACCAGGAGCTGTCCACCTTTAGCCGGGATGAAATCTACAACCAGCAGGACGCCGAAGGCTTTATCAACCTGTTTGGTTTGCCGCTGAAGGTGCGCGCACTGATGGAAAAAAACTCGGGTCTAAGATAACCTTATCACAGGGGGCCGTCTTTCAGAGACGGGCCCCTTTTGCTTTGATATAGTGGGAACTGCCCCTGATGGAGGTGAATTTACTGGTGAGCAGTATTATGGCCATGCCCAAATAAGGCTGGTGTTATTTTGCTGCAGGTACAAGCAATGGAAACCAATAAACTTGACCTTCCAGTAACTAGTATGATATCATTAAAGTTACCATTTAAAAAATAGGTGAAATCATACGGGAGGTATTTAATGCTATCTGAGGAGCTCATTAATGAAATCCTGACGGACATTGGATTGGAGTCACTTGCTGACGAGGAATCAAAAAAGGAGGCAGTAATAAGTCTTGAGTCCTAAAAACCTTGCGGGAGTAGGTAAGCAGAAATTACCTATTCCCTTTTAATTTTTGTTTGCAATATAAAATGGACATGTTAGAATTAATAATAAATCACATGGGGGTATAAGAAATGGTTGAGGAAAAGGTGGATGGGAACAATACGGAACAACAGGTGCCAATGGAAGAACACCCTTTTTATAAAAATAGACCTCTAAAAATATTTATGCTCTTGTTGACAATAGCTGTTTTCGTTCTTCCCGTTGTTATTATTATTAATATTATTGTGGGCAAACCGGCGTTTTTCTTTTTCTAGTGAGGTGCAGACATGACCAAATTATGGGGTGGTCGTTTTCAGAAGGAAACCGACCGTTTGGTGGAAGACTTTCACTCTTCCATTTCTTTTGATCAAAGATTATATAAATATGATATAAAAGGCAGTATCGCTCATGCCCGTATGCTGGGTAGTGTTGGCATCATACAGCCCAACGAGGCGGACACTATTATACACGGGCTGGAGGAAGTCCTGGCCGACATAGAAGGAGGCCGAGCTGAGTTCTCCGTAACAGCAGAGGATATCCACATGAATGTGGAGCAGCTTTTAACTGAAAAAATTGGTGTACTGGGCAAAAAACTGCATACGGCACGGAGCAGAAACGACCAGGTAGCACTTGATATCCGCATGTATCTAAAGGATGAGATCGATAATATCAATGCCCTGCTGCACAAGCTGCAGTTATCGTTACTGGAGCTGGCAGAACAACATGTGGATACGGTAATGCCCGGCTATACTCATTTGCAAAGGGCCCAGCCTGTTACCTATGCCCACCACCTGATGGCTTATTGTGAAATGTTCCACCGTGATCAGGAGCGGCTGGTCGATTGTCGCAGGCGTACAGATGTTATGCCCCTGGGAGCCGGCGCCCTGGCGGGCACCACCTTTCCCCTTGATCGGCAGTATGTGGCCCAGCAGCTTGGATTTGCAGCCATAACTGAAAATAGTCTGGATGCGGTCAGCGACCGTGATTTTGCGGTGGAGTTTGTGGCTGCAGCTTCCTTAATTATGATCCATATGAGCCGTTTATGTGAGGAGATTATCCTTTGGTCTACAGCAGAATTTTCTTTTATCGAACTGGATGACGCTTTCAGTACCGGCAGCAGCATGATGCCGCAGAAAAAAAACCCTGATGTGGCGGAGTTGATCCGGGGCAAATCCGGCCGGGTTTTCGGCCACCTGCAGGCGCTGCTGACCATGCTCAAAGGATTACCCCTGGCCTACAACAAGGATATGCAGGAGGACAAAGAGGCACTTTTTGATGCTGTAGATACAGTGAAAAAATGCCTGATTACATTTCTTCCTATGCTGGAAACTATACAAGTCAAAAAGGATGTCATGGCTGAGGCGGCTCGGGGTGGTTTTACTAATGCCACTGATCTGGCTGATTATTTAGTTCGCCGGGGGATGCCTTTTCGCCAGGCCCACAGTACGGCAGGTCAGGTAGTACTGTACTGCCTGCAAAAAAATCTGACACTGGATCAGGTGAGCCTGGAAGAGTACAAAGAATTCAGTTCCCTGGTGGAGGAGGATATCTACCAGGCTATTGATATCAAAAACTGTGTGGGGTCAAGGAAATTACCGGGCGGCCCGGCACCGGACACAGTTGCCGAGGCCATAGTTCGGGCCAGGCAGCGTTTAAAATAAGGTATTACTAGGAATTATAGATATAAAGGTGTCCGCTTATCCATAGGTTAGCAGAGGAAAACCCAGGTTTTGCGACAGGAGAGAACTCTCGCCTGTCGCATTCTGATTATAAGGCTTCATTTAGGAATAAACTGGTTAATGTTGGAGGGTCGGCTTACTTGTTTCTCACTGTCTATATGTATATAACTATAATGGCTTTTGTGGTTTTCTCACTACGTAAGGCCCTGCAGTATGCTCGCAACCCCTTAGCCGGCCGTTGGGAACTCTATCCTGTCCCTGGGGAGTCCGGCCCGAGAAGGCTCTATGGTGGTTCTTATTATGAGGATGCGGGTTGGTGGGCCAAACCAAGGCAGGTCTCCCGTGTTGGACAATACAGTGAGATGCTCAAAGAGATGCTGTTCATGAAAAATCTTTTTCTTAATCGCGGCAAATTCTGGCTGTTGAGCTACACTATGCATCTGGGGATATATCTGCTAGGTTTGTTTACATTGTTTTTGCTTGCCGGGGCCGTCACAGAAATGCTGGGGTTCCAACTGGATAGAAGCAGTCACTTTGTGGCTACATTTGTTTACTTTACCACTGCGGTGATAGGTTTTACGGGTGCATTCCTTACTACCTTTGGCAGTGCCCTACTATTGGCATATAGAGCCATGGATAGGGTGCTGAGAAAATATACCACCAGTGGTGAATATTTTAATTTGACATTTATCCTGGCGGTGGCGGCTTCCGGGCTGGCGGTCTGGGGGAAGGATCTCTGTTTTAACCACATCCGCCAGGCAGTAAAGGCGATGCTTTCCCTTGGGCCCATACAGGCAGATGGTATTCTTGTAGTTCATTTGCTCCTTTTTGGGGCCTTGTTGGCGTATATCCCCTGGACCAAAATGAGCCATTATATAGGGAAATATTTTGCCTATCACCGGGTGCTCTGGGATAATGAGCCCAACCTGAGGGGTTCAACTTTAGAAAAGATAGTTGAAAAAAATTTGGCCGACAGGTCGTCTGACGGCTGGTCTTCACCACACACCAAATCAAACAAGGATTAATAATTACAATATTT
>JAAYRI010000046.1 GCA_012518875.1 Peptococcaceae bacterium | reverse complement strand
TTGTGTCCTGCCCACCAATTGCTAGCCCCGCGAATTCAGGACAGGTATCGTCCCTATTTGAACACCGTCCCCCCTTGGGTCCTGCTTGAAAAATCTCCTGTTCAGGCCCTTGACAAAACCTGTCCACTGCTCTCCTTCCGGCACTCGATCCAATGCCTGGTTGAGTTTCCACAGGTGGACGTCCAGCATATCGGCATTATGTAGTAAAACCGCTTCCAGGGTGCAGGGCTCCACGGGGCTGCCCCATTCCAACTTGCCGTGGTGGGAGGCAATCAGGTGGAGCAGATGCTGCAGCCTTTCAGTTGACAAATCCGGGCAGTTGGCGGCATGAGCTTTGATCAGCATCATCCCCTGGGCAATATGCCCCAGTAGCCGGCCGGCATCGGTCATGGTCACCACACAACCGGACCAATCATAATCAAAAATTTTGGCCACATCATGAAGAATGGCGCCGGTCAACAGGATGTCCCGATCTGTCTCCGGCGTCACCAGGCGCAGGCACTGATCGGCTACCCCGCAGGTGTGCTCCAATAGTCCGCCCACATAAGCATGGTGGTGAACCATCGCCGCCGGGGCAGTCACGAAGTGATCATAATGCCGGGCAAAAATCGAGTTGAGCATTTGCCCCAGGCCCACATCCTGCACCTGGAGTATGTATTCTTGCAGCTGCTTCTTCAAAATATCGGTGTCGCAGGGGGTCACCGGGAGAAAATCCTGGGGGTGATACTCTTCCTGGCCGGCCAGCCGCCAGGCGGAAATATTAAGCTGCTGCTCGCCCCGAAATTGGGTTAACCTGGCAGACACAAATATGACTGAGTTTTCAGCGGGCACTGGGCCCTCATGCTCCCAAACCCGCGCCCTGATTTCACTGCCACCGTCAGTCAAAAGCAGGTCTAGATAATCCTTTGGTGGATTTTGATTTGTTTGACGCACATTACATTGCTTGACAGCAAGGCAACCATTAAATGACTGTCCAACTGAATAATCTTTTAGCTGCAATTTCTACAGCCCCCTCATTTTTTTATAATAGGACAGGGTGTTCCTGCCGCGGGGATGGTTACCCTGCTAATCCTGTCAGTGGTAGGTGAACCGCCCCAATGATGTCGTGAGCCATCGCCGGCAGCTGGCTCCCTTCAAAGACTGCTCTACTTGCCTGCAATAATTTTTTTAGCTCTTTCATGCATGTTCGGATATAAATCCACTGGAACATGCTGCCTTCCCAGGGTAGTTGCTACAATATACCTTGCACATTTGGTTTTATCAGCCTCGCAATAATTCTGACGATAAATTGCCCCCAGTCCGCTCTCGATGGGCATTTTTTTCTGATAAAAGGCACAATTGGCCAATAATTCACATTTCATAATTGTCTTCTCCTTTCTCAAGATAGGATTCTTATTCCTTTGCCCCCAGCTAGACGGTGCACCCTGTTTTTTCCATATGAGATGAAGAACATAGCATAATCGAGGAGGACACAAGGGGACGGTTCTTTTGTGTCGTTCCGTAATTTTTTTAGGACGCAAGAGAACCATTCTTTTGTGTTCCGTGTTTTTTCATTTTCCTCTATGTTTGTAATCAACAACACAAAAGAACCGTCCCCTTGTGTCCTTGTGTCCTTCGATGGATACATGTTCTATGCCTCCCCTACCCCGAATAACCATAACAAATTAGGATGAGGGGGTGTTTTTTAATGTCCGTTGACACAAATACACCTGTGGGCTATCTAATCAACTGCTTTGCCAGTCTCGTTCTTGATACCATCGCCTTATTCCACAAAAGGCTGCGCATCTCAAAGAAATTAAAGCTCACTAAAATATGGTACAATTGTGGCCTAAAGACTGCAGATGGTGCCGAACCCAGGTTAAAGAATTATACACCAACTGCAAATGGCTACAAAATAGTATTCCAACTCCCGATTGGGCTGTGTCCCAGTGATTTTACCAGTAAAAGGGATAGGCTTACCTATGCCTTTCTAAAAGCAGAGGATATCGACATCACCACCAACAACCGGGATCTGATAATCAAGGTAGTAACAGTTGATGGCAAGCCCATTTAATTTCGAATTCAGGTAAAGACGGCTCTGGGATCTTTACCACCCGGTCTCTAGCCTTCTATTTACCATTTCTATATCGAAATCCCGATACCCCTGGCTGTTTCCCCAGGTTGCCATATGCTCATATTCCGGATGGTTTTTATCAGCTATGATTTTCAGGAATTCTTCATACCCGTGCTGCCCGCCTACATCCTCCGGCGGCGTGTTTCCCGCACCGGCAAGACAGACGGGATGGTTTTTGTCATAATCAGCAAGAACCTTTTCCACCTCAATATAATGCTGCCAGTTGTCGCCGAAATCATAGATGTATTTCATTTTGGCGGGAACGTACTCAGATAGCTTGATACCCGCTTCTAGGATCATCTGCCCACCAACCTTATCTGCATAATCAAATGCATCCTCATTGGAAACCAGGTTAATGATGGGCTTGAATCCTTCCTTGTGATATCCGGAGTGGTTATGGTTGATGAAGGCGCCGTTATCAAAGGTTTCCTGCCCATAAATAAAGAATTCGTGCAGATGGTAATTCTGCCAGCCAAATGCAGTCTGTATAACCTGGTGCAGTTGGTCAAAGGTAGTGTTCAAGGGCAGCACTATTTGGCGCCATACCTGATGTTCATCTAGATCCAGGGTTATTTTCAACACGGCAGCCGGACAGGAAAAAATAGGCGCAGCGGCAAAACCTGCCAGGTCTTTATACATCTCCTCGTTGGGCCTGATATATCTGTTGGGCCCATCACCAACCAGCAACCTGCTGACCCAGATACCAACCCCAATCTGATAGATTCCCTCCACCATTAAATCCTCATGACCGTACAACACCATCTGACAGGAATTGTTCATCCTGGCTACCGGCGTCCTGCCCCTGGTTTTTGTGAAGGTCACCTGCCCATAGTGGTTAACGAACTGCTCAATAACTTCGTCCCTGATACACTCCTCTTGAAATGTCAGCCGAATAGCCTGGGCAATATGTTGATCTAATTTTTTAAAATCCCCGGCCTTTAACCCGTATAGAACGATGGCATACCTGTTTTTATCATTCACCAGCACCTCCGTTTTCCTCCGGTTTATCCGGAGCAAGTTAGCATGCCAGGAAAATAGGGGCTCAACATCTGGACAGGGGGCGGGCTTAATATTCAATTGATCCAAAAGCTTTTTTGTACAGCAAATAAGCATATTTATCAGACTCCTGTCACGACTGCAATTGTCGAATTTTGTCAGAAGAACTGTCTTTCACTTGCCTCAGATTGATTTTACCGGCAGGTCCTGTTGCCGCTAGGGCTAACACTGGATCCCCCCGGCAGGTTCCGGGGCCACTACCGAGGCTCAACGGGATCAGTTCTCCTCACAATGGGGCTATCGCAAGGCAACCGTGGGGACGAACCCCCGCAGGTCTTGGTATGCCAGGTCCCATTCCTGGGTGTAACCGCAAGGTCGAGGGCCACTACCAAGGGCCTTAACAGGATCAGTTCCCTTCCCCCTGGGCGAATACCACAAGGTTAGTCCCTCTGGCAGGTTTGCCACCCCTGAGTGTAACCGTAAAGTAGGGGCCCCTCGAAACACCTCTGATATACAGCAATAGCAGAGTCGGTGCCCCCCCTGGGGATATGGCAAGGGTTATTGCAGGGTTAATTTCCCCCTGGGCGGCTATGGCAAGGGTTATTGCAGGAACAATCTCCTCTAGTAGGCGGCCCGACTATCTTGGTCGAATCTTGTCGGGGCAACCGCTAGGACAATCCCCTCTGCGAACGCCGAATTCAAGTTCAAGAACCATCTCGGGCTTGAATACCTGTGTCGGTGATCGTGATAGCCTCCTGGAGCAAAAGCCGGCCCACAGCTCTTTTGAAAGCCCGTTTGCTCATGGCCAGCTGGGCATTAATCTCCTCCGGCGGGCTGTAGTCATTAAGAAGCAGAACGCCGCCGTTCAGCTGCAGCTTGTCCATGATTTTTTGGGCATCATGCTCTATTTCATGATGAGCCGCCTCCCGTAAAGATAGGTCAAGCTTGCCGTCTGGCCGCACCTGTTTGACCCGCACCGTGACCTGATCCCCCGGGGCATGGCTGCCAAAGAGCTCATTATTGGCAATCAGCCCGTGATATTTATTGTCTACCGCCACAAAGGCGCCCAGCTCCCGGTTGATGCTGTAGATGACCCCTTGCACACGATCGTTTTTCTTGTAGGGGGCACCGGCTTGGAGCAGATCATAGACCCGCATGGTAGCGGTTAATCGACCTCGGGCGTTAACAAACAAACCCACCAAATAAGACTGGCCTTTGATCACCTGGCCCACCTGCTCTTTGTGGGGCAAAAGCAGGTCTTTTTCCAGTCCCCAGTCCAAAAAAGCGCCAAATTTCGTGGTATCGACAACCTTTAACATGGCTAGTTCACCCAGCAGAAGCTTTGGCCTTACCGGCGTCGCAACCAGACCTGCCGCCGGATCCTGATATACAAACACTTCTATTTCATCCCCGGTGGCTAGCCCTTGCGGCGCTTGTTGCCGGGGCAGCAAAACACCACCCGCCAGGAATAAACCCCGCTGTTCCTCATTAACCACTGCTAACTTCTGCATGCGTCCCAATTCCATCATCTATACACCTCACCTGCAACCCGCGTCACTCTATAATCTCCTGCACCCGGCCAACTTGCCCATCCATGAGCCTAACCTTTATGCCCCAGGGATGGGTTGTCGACCTGGTCAAAATATCTCCAACCACCCCACGCGTCCTTTTTCCCGTTCGCTGATCCTTTTTTAAAACAATATCTACCGTTAAGCCGGCATGAATATCTTTTCTGTTTTTACCATCCATTAAAAGTCCGATCTCCTCTTGATTTAGCCTGCTTCAGGCTGCCTACGAATTCAAGTTCAAGAACGTCCCCAGGCTTGAATTCGCCGCCGTTTGCCTATTGTTTGCCCCAGCCTTTTTGACAATTCCATTCCGGATCAAATTTACTAATCCACTTGGCCTCCACCTGTCTGCATTGCTTGCCGCTGGGCAGTACCAACCAGGAAACAGTTATTTTATCCCGATTTTTGTATAGGGACACAAGGGGACGGTTCTTTTGTGTCGTTCCGTAATTTTTTTAGGATGCAAGAGAACCATTCTTTTGTGTTCCGTGTTTTTTCATTTTCCTTCATGTTTGCAACCAACGACACAAAAGTCACGGTAGGAATACCGGTTATCCGGCACCCCCCGTACAGATCCCAGCGTGCGGAACTACCGCACTGGGCTCCTAACTTGGGTCAGACGCGGAGGCGCTGATTCGGATATGGGTGTACTGTGCGGGCTGTCGGTATCCAGGTGACAAAC
>JAAYRI010000045.1 GCA_012518875.1 Peptococcaceae bacterium | reverse complement strand
GCAGCGGTCGCAGATAGGAAAAATCAAAAAGACCATGATGGGTAGGACCGTCTTGCCCTACTATACCCGCCCGATCGATAGCAAAAGTCACCGGCAGTTTTTGCAGGCAGACATCATGGAGGATTTGATCATAGGCACGCTGTAAAAATGTTGAGTAGATGGCCACTACCGGCCGATAGCCACCGGCGGCTAAACCGGCGGCCATAGTAACCCCATGCTGTTCGGCAATGCCCACATCAAAAAAACGACGCGGATAAAGTCGGGCGAAATTGGTCAGTCCGGTACCGCTGGTCATCGCCGCAGTGATGGCCACAATGTTTTCATGCTTTTGGGCTAGCCTGATCATAGTCCGGCCAAAAATATCCGTATATGAGGGAATGTTACTCTCTTTATAAACCTTGCCGCTAGCCTGATCAAAGGGGCCCACACCATGAAAACGACCAGGATTTTTCTCAGCAGGCTGGTAACCCTTGCCCTTTTTTGTCAAGACGTGGACCAAAACCGGCCCCTTGATGTTTTTAGCCCGCTGCAACACACTGGCAATTTTTTTGATATCATGCCCATCAACCGGGCCCAGATATATAAACCCCATCTCTTCAAAAATCATTCCGGGTACCACCAGGTATTTCAGGCTGTCTCTGAGCCTTAAACCAAGACGCAGTAGAGCTGTGCCCACCGGTATTTTGCGCATTAGCTGTTCCAGTTCTTCCTTACCCCTGGTGTACATGGGATCCGTACGCAACCTGGCCAGGTATCCGGATAAGGCACCTACATTTTGCGCTATCGACATCTCGTTATCATTTAGTACCACAATCAGGTCTTTTTTTAGGTGCCCGGCATTGTTCAAAGCCTCAAAAGCCATACCGCCCGTTAGGGCTCCATCACCAATAACCGCTACTATTTTATGTTTTTCACCATTTAAATCCCGGGCCACAGCCATACCCAGGGCCGCTGAAATAGAGGTACTGCTATGTCCGGTCTTAAAAAAATCATATTCACTTTCTTTAGGACACAAAAAACCGCTCAGGCCCCCAAACTGGCGCAGTGTACTGAACTCTTCCCGGCGCCCGGTGATAATTTTATGGGCATAACTTTGGTGCCCCACATCCCAGAGAATCTTATCCGGGGGTGTATGAAAGGCCTTATACAGGCCCAGGGTTAATTCCACCACGCCCAAACTAGGCGCCAGATGTCCACCGTTTTTGGCTACAGTTTCAATGATCAGCTGACGAATTTCTCCAGCCAGTTTATTTAGTTGTGGATAGCCAAGACCTTGTACATCCCTGGGGGAGTTAATTTTTTTGAGGAAATCGGACACTCCTTAATCACCCCTTTTGCCCCTGGATATGCGTTTCTTTTTAAATGGGCTATAACCTGTTGTTTCTTCTATCGCAGCCAGGATCCTCCCCACAAAAAAAATTACATCGTTGGGGTAAGACAAGGCAATTTTTTTGGAATATGCCTTGGCGGAAACAATCACCGCGGCAATAAATGCGGTGATTAGGATATTTAACCAAAACTGGCTTATACCGGGGTTCAGGCTAATCACCTGTAAAGCAATGGAGATGCCCAGGGCTCCTCCTACAGTGGTAGTGATATCACTCAACATATCGTTAGTTAAATTAGCAACCTTATCGGCATTTTTGACCAGCTGCAGGCCGTGGGATGCTCCTCTAATTTTCTTGGCTGACTTGGCATTAAAAGGAACATGGGAGGCAGCAGTCACCGCCGTTCCTACTACATCCGCTGCTATATTTATCAGAATCACAAAAGACAGGAAAACAAGAGCCAGCACAATACTGTTTAATTTTGAGGTAAAATATTCTGAAAAAAAGGTGAATACAATTGCCAGAAGCAACGATACTATCCCAACAAAAACAATATACCTACCGGAAACGGTAGATTTTTTGTTTCCCAAGAATTTCACCTCAAAAAATGACTTACATGCAAGATAATAGAAAGGCTTATGTAATGTGATAAATGATAGCAGACCGGATAAATATTGTGGCTTAGGTCTAGCAGGTTTTCCCAAACAACTGCCGGCTGTCGCCAAAACCGGCGGTTTCCCTTTAAAGCTGTTCCCGGCCGTTACCGGTTCCGGAACTAGATTACCACTTAGTCCACACTGCAATCCCCGGCCTGCCCCAGAATTCCAGACAGCCTAGGAGTTTTCCTCAACAGACTTCCCTTTTCTAGCCTCTTTTGCAAGAGAGGTTTCATTCAACAAAGCCCGCTCATGGGCCCATGAACAGCCTTTGCACGTTAGAAATCCGCCAATCCCACTCAAGGCAGGCTACACTGCACGCAGCGGTAACCACATGCAGGTTTAATCCCAAGCCATAGTTGACCACCCAAAAAATGGTGTGACTACCCACAAACTTGGGTCTCCACGGGGGCAGGGTCAACGCCCGCATGCCATTGCGGGTCGCCCTCCCCCCTTAACTCCCAGTACCAGCCCCCAACTGGGCGTCAGCAGCCAGCACCAGGAACTTCATCGATATGCCCTTTGACGGATTTTTAGGCCCGCCTTCAAAAAGGTTTATCTGACTAGGATACTGCATCATTTATCGTAAAAACTTTTACAATGTTTTATTATAACAAAATAGCGATGCATAATCAAACACCGCTATATTATACGGCTATGGTGGGATTTGCTGGCCTGTTTACCATTTAAAAGTCACGATTTATCACATACTCTACAAGCAGCCGGAGAAAATCAGCCTCACTACCAAAGGGCTCCAGGGCTTCCTCGGCTTTTTTTACCGCCAACCGGGCTTTATTTTTGGAGCCTTCCAGGCCAAAGAGGGCCGGATAGGTGGCTTTCTTATTTCTTTTGTCACTACCTACCGGTTTGCCCAGCCTTTTTTCATCCCCTGTGACATCAAGAATATCATCCTCGATCTGAAAGGCCAGGCCCAAATACTCTGCATATTCAGTCAGATAATCCAGGTCCTTTTCACTGGCACCGGCCAGGATAGCCCCACATCTTACAGCCACCCGATAAAGGGAGCCGGTCTTATTACGATGGATATATTCTAGTATATCGGTATCAATTTCTTTGTCTACTGAAAAGGTGTCCACCACCTGGCCACCGATCAGCCCCCTGGTACCGGCACCAGCCGCAGCTTCATTGATCACCCGGACAACATCTTCTGGCCTGTCTGTCCTGCATTTTGTCAATAACAAAAAAGCCAGGGTGAGCAAGGCGTCGCCAGCCAAAAGGGCCACAGCTTCACCATAAACCTTGTGGTTGGCAAGCTTGCCCCGCCGATAATCATCGTTGTCCATCAGGGGCAGATCATCATGTATGAGGGAGTAGGTGTGGATCAGCTCCACTGCGCAGGCAGCCGGCATCACATCTCGGTCCGTGGCCCCCAGCATTTCCGCTGCCGCCAACAGCAAAACAGGCCTGAGCCTTTTCCCGCCACCCAGCACACTGTAGCGCATCGCCCGGTGGATCAGGGGCGGATAGGCATCCGGCGAGGGCATAAAACCCTCCAGGGCTTCATTAACAACAGCGGTCTTTTTATTAAATTCTTCTTTAAAATCCACTTCTATTTCCTTCCGATGTAGCAGGTAGGGAATCGATATCTTCTAGAAACAATCCCTCACCTTCATCTTTGGTCAGGATTGCTATGCGCTGTTCGGCAGCTTGCAGATTCCGATTGCATATACGGGATAGCTCAATACCTTTAGCAAATAACTCCAGCGCCTTCTCCAGGGAAAGCCCACCGCCTTCCAATTCCTGCACAACATCCTCCAACTGTGAAATTGCCTGATCAAAACTGAGGACAACCTTATTTTTTTCTGCCATAACTCCCTCCAAACCGTGCTTTTCTCCATTATACCTAAAAAAACCATTGATTTAAATACAATTCTTGGCGTTTTTTTGCAGCTCGATGGCTTTTATAATATTTTTTAAAATCAAACTGGTAGTAATACTGCCCACACCACCGGGTACCGGTGAAATTGCCCCGGCCACCTTTTCTACATTGATGAAGTCAACATCACCACAGATACCTCCGCCAGGTTTGCTGTTTATACCCGCGTCCACAACAACAGCCCCGGGTTTGACCATATCGGCAGTAACCATCCCCGCCTTTCCCACGGCTGATATTAATATATCTGCCTGGCGAGTGTGGTAAGGCAAATCTTTAGTCCTGGTATGACAGACAGTAACTGTGGCGTTCTGGTTGAGCATCATAAAAATAAGGGGTTTGCCCACTGTTTCACCGCGGCCCACCAGTACAGCGTGTTTGCCACTGATTTCGATTCCGTTACGCAGCATTATTTCAATGCAGCTCTGGGGTGTGGTAGGAAACAGTCCAACACCGTTACTGAGTATATAGCCTTTGTTAATCGGGTGAACACCGTCTACATCCTTGAGCGGTGAAATAGCTTGCAGCACCTTTTGTTTGTTCATGCCCGGCGGCAAAGGCAGCTCCAGCATGATCCCATGGATACTATCATCTATATTTAGCCTTCTCAGTAGATCTATAACCTCGTCTTCAGAGGATTCTGCAGGCATTTTAAATAATTCGCATTCCACTGCAGCAACGCCACAGGCTTTTTTTATGGAACGAGAATACAACACGGAGGCCAGGTCATCCCCCACTAAAACAACAGCTAGCTTGGGGCAGAGGCCCTCATCCCGTAACTCGGCAACGGCTTCTTTGACTTCTTTCCTAATTGCTGCTGCGACCTTTTTCCCTTCAATGATGGTTGCCATTTATTTGTTCCCCTTTTACTGGTTTCTCGTTTTTCCCTTTTACAACACAGTCCAATACACCCTTTTGCAGCCGCAAAGCCAGTCTACAACCAATTTTTACATTAGCGGCATTGGTGATCACCTTTTTGCCATCGGCAGTAGTACAAATACTATACCCCCTGGCCAGGGTAGCCAGAGGGCTCAAGGCCTGTAGTTTGCCGGCCAGGATGGCCAACTGTTTTTCTTCCTGCCTGGTCAGGCCGGTGATAGCCTGCTGTAGACGATGACGCATAAAATCAAGGGACTGTTGCCTGGTACCGCAGATTACATCCACCGGCCGGGTAAAAACACGGCTGGTTAAACAGGCGCGGAGTCGTTGCTTGTACCTTGCCGCCTGATCAATCACTGCGCTGTGCAAACGGCTGTTTAAAGCCCCCAGATAGCGATCTGTTTCCTTTTTGTCTGGTACAGCCATTTCCGCTGCCGCAGATGGGGTCGCAGCCCGGGCATCGGCAACAAAATCTGCGATGGTGTAGTCTGTTTCATGGCCCACGGCGGAAATAACCGGTATCTTCGATTTAAAAATACTGCGGGCTACTACCTCGGTATTAAAAGCCCAGAGCTCCTCCAGTGAACCACCGCCACGACCGGCAATAATCAAATCTACCTGGCCCCATTTGTTCAAAAGACGGATGCCGGCGGCAATATCCGCCGGGGCGCTTTCACCTTGGACCATGACCGGCACAATAATGATCTGCAGCCCGGGCCAGCGGCGTCTGATTATTTCCACTATATCCCTTACTGCCGCCCCCGTTAACGAAGTAACAACCCCAATCCGATGCGGTAGTAAAGGCAGAGGTTTCTTGTGTTTTTGATCAAAAAGACCTTCGTCCCGCAACCTTTCTTTTAGCTGTTCAAAGGCCAGATGCAATGCCCCGGCCCCGTCAGGCTGCATTTCCCCGGCATAAAGCTGATACAGTCCATCACGCTCATAGACAGAAATGTAACCTCGTACTATCACGGCCATGCCGTTACCGGGACGGAAGACCAGAGACCGGCTTTTGGAACGAAACATAACAACCCTCAGGGTGCCGGACTGATCCTTTAGAGTAAAATATAAATGCCCAGAAGAGGCAGCTTTAAAATTGGATATTTCACCTTTGACCCAAACATTTGCCAGAAGATAGTCATTGTCGACCAGGTTTTT
>JAAYRI010000044.1 GCA_012518875.1 Peptococcaceae bacterium | reverse complement strand
GCCTGTTCGCGCATCTTATATTTGAGAATTTTCCCCGCGGCATTCATGGGAAAGTCAGCAACAAAATCCACATAACGCGGGGTTTTGTGCTTGGCCATGTGTGAACGGACATAATCCTTTAGTTCATCAGCAGTCATTGTTTCACCTTCTCTTAGTATCACACAAGCCATGATCTCCTCACCATACTGTTTATCAGGAACACCAATTACCTGCACATCCTCAACCTTGGGATGGGTGTAAATAAAATCCTCAATTTCCTTGGGATAAATATTCTCACCGCCTCTGATGATCATATCCCTGATGCGACCGGTGATTTTGTAATACCCATTTTCATCACATCTGGCCATATCACCGGTGTGCAGCCAGCCGTTTTCATCGATGACAGCCTTAGTGGCTTCAGGCATTTTGTAGTAACCCTTCATGACGTTATAACCCCGCGCCACAAATTCACCATCAACATTAGGCGGCAAATCCTTTCCGGTCTCCACATCAACAATTTTGCATTCAACACCGGGCAGACTACGGCCCACAGTATTGACCCGCACTTCAACAGAATCGTCTGTACGGCTCTGGGTACAGCCCGGTGAAGACTCTGTCTGGCCGAAAACAATTGTTAGCTCCCCAACATTCATTTTCCCTACCACATCCTGCATCACCCTTACAGGACAGGGACTGCCGGCCATAATGCCGGTCCGCATATGTGAAAAATCTGTCTTGGAGAAATTCTCATGTCCCAGCATAGCAATAAACATGGTGGGAACCCCATTAATGGCGGTAATTTTTTCCCTATTTACAGCGTCCAGGGATAATCTGGGTGAAAAATATGGCATGGGAGTCATGGTTGCACCGTGGGTCATTGCCGCCGTCATAGATAGTACCATGCCAAAACAATGGAACATGGGCACATGAATCAGCATCCGGTCAGCCGTTGATAGATCCATGCAGTCGCCGATGTTTTTACCGTTATTCACCACATTATAATGGGTGAGCATAACACCTTTGGGAAAACCGGTGGTGCCGGAGGTATACTGTATGTTACAGACATCATGCCTGTTGATCACCATAGCGCGGCGGTAAACCTCTTCAATAGAAACCTTTTCGGACATGGCGATGGCCTCTTCCCAGGTCAAGCAGCCCTTCTGCCGAGAATCAATGGTAATGATATTGCGCAAGAAAGGCAGACGTTTCAAATGCAATGGGCTCCCCGCCTCTGCTGTTTCCAGCTCCGGGCAAAGCTCCTTGATAATCCCTACATAGTTTGAGTCCTTATACCCATCGATCATCACCAGTGTATGGGTATCCGATTGTCGCAGGAGATATTCTGCCTCATAAATCTTGTAGGCTGTGTTCACGGTCACAAGCACGGCGCCGATCTTGGTGGTGGCCCAAAAGGTGATAAACCACTGGGGGACATTGGTAGCCCAGATGGCCACATGATCACCCGGCTTGACACCCATAGCAATTAATGAGCGGGCAAAGGTATCTACATCATCACGGAATTCAGTATAAGTCCTGGTGTAATCCAGAACAGTATAGCGAAAGGCATACTGATCAGGAAACTCCTCCACCATACGATCCAGCACCTGGGGAAAGGTCAAATCAATCAGTGTGTCTTTCTGCCAAACATATTTTCCCGTCTTGGCGTTGTTTTCAAATAGATGGCCCTTGACCACACTTATTTCAGAATACCTGCTCATGTAATTGGCAAAGTTGGGGAAAACCACTGCCGCGTCGTCCAGATCATCCGCCCAACGCTTGACCCATTCCAGGGATACATAGCCCTCATAGTTAATTGAGCGCAAGGCCATCATCATATCATCAACAGGTAGATCACCTTCACCCATCATGCAGTACCTGATGGCACCATTTTCCACGATGGAATCTTTGATATGTACATATTTGATATAAGCGCCAAGATTTTGCACTGTTTCCCCCGGGCTTTCCTCAGCAAACCTGTGTGGATGGTGCATATCCCAAAGGGCTGCCACAGCGTCACTGGCCGCCAGATCCAGTAACTTGCACAACCGGGCTGTATCAGCGTAAACACCATTGGTTTCCACCAGCAGGGTTACACCTTTTTCCTCAGCCACCGGGATTAGGCGCCGTAGGGCGGCAAGAACAACCTGATCATCAACCTCCCCGTCGGCATGGGGCTCCAGATCCCCAAGAACACGAATATATGGTGTGCCCATTTGGGCAGCCAGATTAATATATTGCACCAACTCAGCATGATTTTTTTCCGCATTTTCGGCAAATTTCAAACAGCAACCCGATGTGAGACAGGGGATTTCCAGACGCAACTCAGCAAGCTTTTTAATCGTTTCCGCTAGCTGGGGCCCTATAAAAGGCTGCGCCTTTACAGCAGATATTTCATCGCCCAGCCCACGGATTTCAATCCCCTTAAAGCCAAGGTCCTTGGCCATAGAGTAAATCTCCACCCAGCTAAAGTTAGGACAACCAAGTGTAGAGAATGCCAGTTTCATACAAAATCCCTCCTCAAATTTAAAAAGCGCCTTCGTCACACAGCATTTCTGCCTGAGACGAAAGCGCTAAACTCCCGTGGTACCACTCATTTTGGTATATAGTATTATACCCACTCATGAGGTATCGGTCATTAGGACGAATACCCTCCCGTTGTAACGGCGGGAAACCCGTTCACACCTACTCACTCTAAACTGCCATAACAGCATTTTCAGCTTTCAGCTAACTGCTCTAGGGGGAGTTCACCATTGCCCTGCGCACTGTTTTCCAGCATCCAACAGCTCTCTGTAGCGACATAACATGGCAAGGTGTTTTCCCTGTCATTGCATTTCAATAATATTACATTTAAATACGAGTAATTAAAAATGATGTTATCAAATTTCAAGCTGTCAGTCAAGGATAAAAAACGCTCCCCCTTGATAAAAGGATATAGCTGTGTATGTGCAGAATGCGTTAAGCCAAGAATATAATCATGTTATCCGGTAGGGGTGTAGATATGAAAAATAAGGAATTTATGAGGGCGTTGCGTGGGGCAGGAAGTCTGGTGATTTATAGGAGTATTATCAAGGATCCGATCTGCCGAACCTGGTTGAATTTTATTGAGTCGGTGACAGATAACGAACCTGCCGATGAGATACTAAATATGTATTGTGAGTTGTTTTTTTGTTTAGCACAGCAGACAAACCCGACAGAAGGCAGTATTACCGGGGACCTCTGGCAGGATCACCTGCTAAAACTACTTTTATATGATGACAATGCCTTCAGCCGAGCAGCATCGTTATACCCCCTGGAAAAGCTCTGCCCGGCGTTGCTGGATGCTGCCGGGGGTGACCTGGTCAGGCTCCATACCATGTATCGGGTAGACGGTGCTGCTGCCCACGCACTAGTATTACAAAAATTAGGTGTGGACAACATTCCCTGTGGCGGTTTGCCCATCTGGCAGGAGCAAACCAACCCGGCAGTGGATGGAAGCCCAAAGGTGGTAAACCACCCGGGTGGCAGGATACTCAGCCTGCTCGCCAAATCTGATGACTGGCGCTCCCATCTGAAGGACCTGGCCTCCTACTACCAGGTGGCGGGGGTGGGGTTGTATGGAAAATACAAGGCATTCCGCTGGATCGGCACTACCCGCCGGTTAGAAGGAATTGCCGAACCGGATCCAATAGGTTTTGCGGATTTGGTTGGCTACCAGGATCAGCGGCAGCAGGTAGTGGCCAATACTGAAAAATTCCTGGCCGGGTTCCCGGCTAACAATCTTTTGCTTTATGGCGACAGGGGTACCGGCAAATCTTCCACTGTTAAAGCCCTGCTAAACCAATACGGTGCACAAGGGCTGCGCCTGGTAGAGGTACCCAAAAGCAGCCTGGGTGACTTCCCCCAAATCATCACCTTACTGAGGCAACAACCCCAACGGTTTATCATTTTTGTGGATGACCTATCCTTTGAGGAATCTGAGATTGATTATAAGGAACTAAAGGCAGTTTTGGAGGGTGGGTTGGCCAGCCGTCCCGCTAATGTGTTAATCTATGCCACCTCCAACAGGCGACACCTGATCAAAGAGCGATTTTCCGACCGTGACCTGGAAGATGAACTACACGGGAATGACACGATCCAGGAAAAATTGTCTTTGGCCGACCGCTTCGGGGTGACAGTATTCTTTACTGCCCCAGATCGGGCCCTTTACCTGAGAATAGTGAAAGAAATGGCTCAGCACATGGGATTGGCTCTTGCCGACGGTGAACTAGAACGAAGGGCATTGCTATGGGCTTCCTGGCACAATGGTTTGTCCGGCCGCACCGCGCGCCAGTTTATTGATAACCTCAGCGGAGAAATGCATATGCAGGAAAGAACATAGTAGACTCGGTAAAAACAGG
>JAAYRI010000043.1 GCA_012518875.1 Peptococcaceae bacterium | reverse complement strand
TTCCAGTAGTCGGCTAATTCAATCATGGGTTCCAGATTCAGGCCGGTATCAAATTCAGTTCCTTCAAAAGCTGAACACATAACCTCAATTGAAGGCTGTGAGGTTTGTACTGACATTGGCGATATAGCACAATCTATAATATTGGCGCCTGCCTCCACACCTTTCATGTAGGCCATAGAACCCATTCCACTGGTGTAGTGGCAGTGAAGCTGGATGGGAACAGTAATACCTGCTTTTCTCATACCTTTAACAATATCATAGGTTATATATGGTGCTATAATTCCGGCCATGTCTTTAATGGCGATGGATTGAACTCCCATGCTTTCAAGTTCCTTGGCCTTGCCCACATAGTGTTCGACGGTGTGTACAGGGCTAATTGCATAGCAAATTGTGCCCTGGGCATGCGCACCCTCGTCAAGCACAGTTTTAATCGCAACCTCTAAGTTGCGGTAGTCGTTCAAGGCATCGAAACAGCGGAAAATATCCATACCATTAAAAACAGCCCTTTTGATGAATTCAGTGAGTACATCATCTGCATAGTTCCTGTAACCGACGATATTTTGGCCCCTCAAGAGCATCTGGGTTTTGGTCTTTTTCAAATGACGCCTGATTACCCTAAGGCGCTCCCAGGGATCATCACCACAAAAACGCATGCAGGTGTCAAATGTGGCTCCGCCCCACATTTCCATAGAGTAGAAACCTATTTCATCGTGTTTCTCTGCAATAGGTATCATATGCTCAGTTCTCATCCGGGTAGCCAACAAGGACTGGTGGGCATCCCGGAAGGTAGTATCGGTAATTAATACAGCTTTTGGTCCTTTTGCCATCTTATTATCCTCCCCTTTTATCGCTAGCAGGACTTGTTTAAGATCCCAGCCCAACTACCTTCATCAGGTCGCGCACTGCCTGGATTGAGTAGTCCAAACCCGCCTTTTCTTCTGGTGTGAGATCGATTTCAAGAATCTTTTCTACCCCGTTACCGCCAATAATGGCCGGTACCCCGGTATAAATATCCTTAGCTCCGTATTCGCCGTTAAGATATGCTGCTACGGGTAGGATCCTCTTTTTGTCTTTTAGTACGGCTTCAGCCATTTGCACAGCAGATGCTGAAGGCGCATAGAATGCACTACCTGTCTTCAGCAAGCTAACAATTTCCCCCCCACCGCCGGCTGTTCTCTTAACGATTTCAGCCAGGCGATCTTCAGGTATCAATTTGGTTACAGGAATGCAACCCACATTGGCATGGCTTAACACTGATACCATAGTGTCACCATGGCCCCCAAGCACTAATGCATTGACATCCTCGAATGACGCGCCAAGTTCCATTGCCACAAAGGTGCGAAAACGGGCGGAGTCAAGTACACCGGCCTGTCCGAACACACGGTTGGCTGGGAAGCCACTGGCCTTCCAGGCGGCATATGTCATCACATCAAGCGGGTTGGAAACAACTATTATGCATGTATTAGGTGAATAGCGGGCCAGATTTTCAGCAACCATATTGACAATTTTGTAGTTTGTGTTTAAAAGGTCATCACGGCTCATGCCGGGTTTACGGGCCACACCGGCAGTAACAATACAAACATCCGAATCAGCAGTATCCTCATAGTTATTTGTGCCCTTTACCCAGCTGTCTGTCCCACCCAGAGGGTTGGATTGCATTAAATCCAGGGCTTTGCCCTGTGGTACGCCTTCAATAACGTCGAGAAGCACAACATCGCCTAGTTCTTTGGCTACGCACCAGTGGGCTGCTGTGGCGCCAACGTTGCCTGCCCCAACTACTGTGATTTTGTTTCTCTTCATTGCACACCCTCCCTAGTATTTATGAATAAATAAAATTATCCATATTCCTTGCCGGTGGAAGCCCATTTACAAGACTTCCACCGGCTTTTATATTTAACCAATAACGATTAGCGCATCGCCACCGTTTACAGCTTGACCTTTCTTAACCTTAACCTCTTTGATTGTGCCGTCTTTATCGGCAGTTAGTTCATTTTCCATTTTCATGGCTTCAAGGATTAGTAACACATCACCATTTTTAACGGCGTCACCCACATTGACCATAACCTCCAGCACAGTGCCAGGCATCGGGGCGCACAGTGTACCTCCACCACCACCGCCTGCGGCGGCTGGGGCAGGGGCGGCTGCCGGGGCTGCTGCCGCCGCCGGTGCCGGGGCCGGTGGTGGTGCTGCTGCCGGTGCTGCCGCCGGTGCTGCAGGTGGAGCAACCGGTGCTGCTGCAGCTGGGCTACCGCCTATTTCTTCAACTTCTACTTCATAGACTTCTTCATTAACTTTAATCTTGAATTTTTTCATGCAAAATTCCCTCCTAAATGGTAGGCCTGTTTTCTTTGCCTAACGTATCCTACATGAAGTCCCTCATTGTTAGATCACGGCCCAGCATTAATTCGGCAATGCCGGCCCTCTTCCAGGCGTTGCCAGCCTTGGTTATGCTGCTAACCTGGTAGCCAGCCTCCACCGAACAACCATAAAGAGCCAGTGCCGCTGATATGGCGGCCAGCACTTCAGGTTTGATACCGGCCTCATTTTTCCGTTTAGTCATTTGCTATTTCCTCCTACATGCCGGTATTAATTATTACATGGGGATATTTCCGTGTTTTTTCTTGGGCCTGCCCTCACGTTTGGTGGACAGATTCCAGAGAGCATCAATAATCCTCTCTCTTGTTTCCCTCGGATCTATAACATCTTCAATAAAACCTCTAGCGCTAGCGATGTATGGGTTGGCAAAGCGATCACGGTAGTCCTGTACCAGCTGCTTACGTTTTTCAATCGGGTTTTCAGCAGCGGCAATTTCCTTGCGGTTGATCACGTTTACGGCACCTTCCGGGCCCATTACAGCTATTTCTGCAGTAGGCCAGGCAAATGTGGTGTCGGCCCGCAGGGAAGCGGCACACATAGCCAGGTAGGAACCACCATATGCTTTACGGGTGATGATTGTGATCTTGGGTACGGTAGCTTCAGAATATGCATAGAGAAGCTTGGCACCATGGCGAATAATCCCACCGTATTCTTGCTGCACACCCGGCAGGTAACCGGGGACATCCATAAAGGTAATTATGGGGAAATTGAAACAGTCACTGAAACGAATGTGACGAGCAATTTTGTCGGAGACATTGATATCCAGGCATCCGGCAAGTACTCGCGGCTGGTTGCCAATGATGCTTACACATTGACCATTAATACGGGCAAACCCTACAACACCGTTTGTTGCATAGTATTGGTGCACTTCAAGAAAAGAACCTGCATCAACCACAGCATCGATTACATTGCGCATGTCATAGGCTTTGTTTGCATCAGTGGGTACAACATTGAAAAGTGTTTCTTTGTCAAGTGAAGGTTCCGTTGCCGGATAGCATGGCGGATCCTCCAGGTTATTAAGGGGCAGATAGCTGACCAGGGCTTTGATTTGGGCAATGCAGTCATCATCATTGGCTGCCATGAAGTGAGCTACACCACTAACCTGGTTGTGAGTGGCCGCTCCCCCCAAAGCCTCCTGGCTGACATCTTCACCAGTGGTGGCTTTAATTACCAGCGGGCCGGTAATGAACATCTGGCTGGTGTTTTGCACCATGAGGATAAAGTCTGTCAAAGCAGGTGAATAAACCGCACCACCGGCACATGGGCCCATAATTACAGATATTTGTGGAATCACACCGGAAGATATGGTATTGCGGTAAAAAATTTGGCCGTATCCGTCAAGGGCGTCAACGCCTTCTTGAATACGTGCGCCGCCTGAGTCACAAATACCGACTACAGGAGCGCCCACCTTTAATGCTGCGTCCAGGACCTTACAAATCTTGGCTGCGTGTACCCGGCCAAGTGAACCGCCGACAACAGTGAAGTCCTGGGCAAAGGCATATACTTTGCGTCCGGCCATCGTCCCATAGCCACCAATAACGCCTTCGTTCGGGTTCTTTACAGATCTAAAATCTATTTCAGTGTTGGCAAAGACATCCAGCTCCTTGAAGGACCCTTCGTCAAATAGTTTTGTGATTCTTTCCCGTGCGGTATATTTGCCGCGTTCATGTTGTTTGTCAATTCTTTTTTGGCCACCGCCGGCCTCAACTTCGGCCCGCAGTTTACCTAGAATATCCAGTTTATCCTGCATACTCATGCGATTACCTCCATTCTAGTCGCGCTCACACAGTTCGATAAGAACACCTAAGGTGGATTTCGGGTGCAAAAACGCTATTCTAGCTCCACCAGCACCATATCTGGGTTTCTCGTCTATTAAACGGACACCTTTTTCCTTGAGTTCGGCTAGTGCTTTTTCAATATTGTCAACCCGGAAAGCGACATGCTGGATACCCGCACCTTTTCTTTCAATGAATTTTGCGATAGGGCCATCCGGCTCTGTTGATTCCAGCAACTCCACTTCGCTTTCGCCTACCGGAAAGAATGCCACCTTAACCTTTTGTTCTTCCACTACCTCCGTTCCGGCCGACTTTAGTCCCAGGGTCTCATAAAACTTAGTGGCTTCAGCTAGGTCTTTAACAGCAACTCCGATGTGATCAATCTTTTTCAGCATCCGAATCCCTCCATGTTTTTGGATTCACAAACCTTATAAACTAACCCCTATAACACATGTTTGGCCCAAGGCGGAACCGGTACACCGGCCCGCCCTGTACCAATATAACAATAACTAGCTTACCTTTTCCCTGATGAAGTTAACAACATTCTCTAACGGGGTACCGGGTCCGAATATTTCGGCGATACCTGCTTCCTTTAGGGCAGGGATATCCTCATCGGGTATAATTCCTCCACCTACAACCAAGACGTCTTCTGCGCCTTTTTCCTTCAGAAGTTTTACTACTTCCGGGAATAGGGTCCCATGGGCCCCAGAAAGGATGCTCATGCCGATTACATCCACGTCCTCTTGCAGCGCTGCTGTCACAATCTGCTCAGGAGTTTGTCTTAAACCCGTATACACAACTTCCATGCCACCGTCACGAAGAGCTTGGGCTATAACCTTCGCCCCACGATCATGACCATCAAGGCCTGGTTTCGCGACCAGAACACGAATGCGTTTCTCGCTCATCTGCTTTCCTCCTTCTCCTAGAATACGATTTGTTGCTTGTACTCACCAAATACATCTCTCAGAACATCGCAAATTTCACCAAGAGTTACATATTCTTTAACTGCATCGACGAATACAGGTATCAAATTGGCATCGCTCTCGGCTGCTTCACGTATTGCTTTCAGAAGTGAATCCACCTTGGCCTGATCTCTTCCCGCCTTTAATTTTGTCAGTTTTTCTACCTGACGCTCACCGACAGACAGGTCAACCTTCAGTAGTCCTTCAGGCGGCTTTTCTTCCATCTGGAATCTGTTTACACCGATCACCGTTTTCTTTTTATTGTCAATATCCAGCTGATACTGGTAAGCAGAGTTATGGATTTCCTTCTGCATGTACTCAATGGCTTTGTCAGCACCGCCCAGGGCATCTATCTTGGTTATATAATCCATAGCCTTTTCTTCAAGAGCATTAGTTAAGCTCTCGATGTAGTAGGAACCACCCAAAGGATCAACCAAATCACAGACACCAATTTCATAGCCGATGACTTGCTGGGTGCGCAGGGCGATCATCACTGACTCATCGCAGGGAAGTGCCAATGCTTCATCATAGGAGTTGGTATGCAAGGATTGGGTACCGCCTAAAACAGCCGAAAGTGCTTCAAAAGCAGTCCTCATGATGTTTACCATTGGTTGCTGTGCCGTAAGACTAACACCTGCTGTCTGGGTGTGGAAACGCAAAGTCCATGCTCTTGGGTTTTTGGCACCGAAACGTTCCTTCATAACCTTTGCCCAAACACGGCGGGCAGCCCGGAACTTAGCAACTTCCTCGAGGAAATTAAGGTGAGCATTGAAGAAGAATGAAAGCCGTGGACCAAAATTATCAACATCAAGGCCGGAATCGACTGCCGCTTGCACATAGGCAATACCGTTAGCCAGGGTGAAAGCGATTTCCTGGGCGGCTGTTGCACCGGCTTCACGAATGTGGTAGCCACTGATGCTGATGGTATTCCACTGTGGGATTTCCGCAGAGCAAAACTCAAAAATGTTGGAGATAAGACGCATAGAAGGTTCCGGTGGTAAAATGTAGGTACCCCGACAAATATATTCCTTAATCACGTCATTTTGAATAGTACCGTTGATTTCTGACTTCTTAAAGCCTTGCTTTTCTGCACAGGCGATGTACATCGCCAATAGCACGCCGGCAGGGGCGTTGATAGTCATTGAGGTGCTGACCTTGCCCAGGGGAATCTGGTCAAAAAGTGTTTCCATATCCGCCAGGGAATCAATGGCTACACCAACCTTACCAACTTCACCCCGTGCCAGTGGATGGTCTGAGTCATAACCAATCTGTGTTGGTAGGTCAAAAGCGCAACTCAAACCTGTTTGCCCTTGTTCAAGCAGGTAGCGGAAGCGCTGGTTGGTTTCCTCTGCGGAGCCAAATCCAGCATACTGGCGCATGGTCCATAGGCGGCCACGATAGAGGTTAGGTTGTACACCTCGGGTAAATGGATATTCCCCAGGCAGTCCTAGATCCTGTTCGTAGTCTCTATCCGCCAGATCGAGGGGTGTGTAAACTGTCTTAATGGTAATACCTGAATCAACTGCAAATTCTGCTTCTCTTTCCGGGCGCCTTTTCATTGCTGCTTCCAGTTTCTCTGCCCATTTTTCTTGGCTGGCAGCAATTTTGTCTAGTTGATCTTGTTTAAACAAAAGATCTCCTCCTTCCACAAATAATTATTCTCTTCCAAGCGCCTCTTTAATCAGAGCCGGGACTTGATAAGGCAGCGGAGCTACTTTGGCGCCGGCGGCGTTCAAAGCGTCTACCTTGCCCTGGTAAGTTCCTTTGCCGCGTTCAATAATAGCCCCTGCGTGTCCCATCCTCTTTCCTGGAGGTGCACTTTTACCAGCGATAAAAGCAACTACCGGCTTGGTCATTTCTTTGATATATTCTGAAGCAATTTCTTCACTGTTACCGCCAATTTCGCCAATTAATACTACAGCCTTGGTTTGGTCATCCTTTTCAAACATCTCTAGAACATCAACGAAGGTTAAGCCAACGGCTCTGTCGCCACCCATGCCAACTACAGTTGACTGGCCAAGGCCGTTGGCGGTTAAATTGCCAACAATTTCATAGGTCAAGGTGCCGGAGCGGGCTACTACACCGATATCGCCCTCAATAAAGTACTGGTTGGGCGGAATGCCCATCTTGCACTTACCGCCTGAAACAATACCGAAAGTGTTCGGTCCAAGCACATATGCTCCTTTACGCTTGGCATAGGCTACGATATCAATTTCATCATATACGGGTACACCCTCTGTTATGATAACGACAACCTTAACCCCTGCCTCCAGATTTTCTATGGCGGCATCCTTGGTTCCAGGTGCCGGAACAAATATAACTGAAGCATCTATACGGTGTTTTTCACAGGCTTCACGCACCGTGTTATATACTGGGATACCCTCCACTTCCTGCCCACCTTTACCGGGGGTGCATCCGGCAACGATTTTGGTTCCATAGGCAAGCATCTGTTTGGTGTGGAAGGACGCCTGTCTTCCAGTTATCCCCATGACTAGTACATTAGTATTCTCATCAATGATAATAGCCAATTTTACTGATCCTCCTTATCAAGAATTTTTATGAATTCGAATGGCTGGATAATAATACAAGACTACTTAACCAACTCAATTATCCTTCTGGCTGCATCTTCCATGAAGTCGAATGCTTCCACTCCGATTGACTTCAGGATTTCCCGGCCCGCATCCTGGTTGGTGCCGACAAGACGGATCACTAGCGGTACCGGGAAGCCGCCGCGTGCTTCATAAACATCCTTGACTGCGTTGGCTACATCATCGCAGCGGGTGATACCGCCGAAGATATTGACGAACAGGCCCTTGGGTTCCAGGCCTAGGAGAATGTCCAAAGCTTTTGCAGTAGCCTCCCTACCGGTACCGCCGCCGCAATCCAGGAAGTTTCTTGGTGTGCCGCCGAAAACCTGCAGGGTGTCAAGGGTGCCCATAGTAATGCCGGCGCCGTTGGCCATGACAGCAATGTCCCCTTCTAATTCTACAAAGGAAAGGCCCAGGTCTGCCGCTGCCCTTTCAGCCGGAGATTTATCATCGACAAACGGTATGCCTTTCATCCGGAATAGGGCATCATCATCGATGGTAACCTTGGAGTCTGCAGCCATCACCTTATCATCACTGAAGACCAGTGGGTTGATCTCAACCAGTTCGGCGTCTTTTTCCTTGCAGATCCTGTAAAGTGTTTGAATTATAGCGATCATTTGCTTACCATGCTCACTTCTTAATCCGAAGCCCATTCTGTTTACAATGTCACGCGCAAAAAAGGGAAGCATGCCTAGTTCCGGATCTATGTGTCTTTTTATGATGTACTCTTCAGGTTGTGCCTCAATTTCCATGCCACCATAAGCGGAGGCGATCATCACGGCTTGTTTGGCAGAACCATCGATAGTTATCGACATATATAGTTCCTTGTCGATTTTTAACTTTTCTTCTACCAGGACGCATTCTACAGGTAGTCCCTGGATAGTCATGCCGAGAACCTCTTCCGCGGCCTTCCTGGCTTCTTCAGGTGTGTTGGGGAACTTAATACCCCCGGCTTTACCTCTCTTACCTGATAGAACCTGCGATTTTACCACACATGGGCCACCAATTTCAGCAGCGATCTTTTCAGCCTCTTCTGGGGTTTTAGCCATTCTGCCTTGCGGGGTTGGAATACCATACTCGGCAAATAGCTCCTTTCCCATATACTCGAACAATTTCACGGGCTAGATCTCTCCTCTCCATTTTTATATTTGGCGCTTTACTTGAAAATATTACTAACTATTACTACTTCTTCGCTTACTTTCCTTTTCCTTCTTCTATCACTGTTATTTTTCTGTATTCCTCTATTTTCCCATTTTTCCTCTCCCTGATCGTGCATAATAAACAACCTACCCTGAAGCTAATATGCATAATGCATTTAAAATATGTGTTTGTTGCATTACTGCTAGTTTATATATATTTAAATTCTCTTTTTTAATGTAACCCCCTACATGTGACCCTCTATCCTAATCACAAAACAATGCACAACCAAAAGGAGACAAAAAATTAACCACATAATCAATAATGGTTTTATCATGGAAACCTAAATTTAAAAAAGGTTTTAGCCCAACCTAAATTTAATGGTCGGGCATTTCTATAATACAATCTTAAACCTCTCTCCAATAAGACAATATCAGCCTTTGCAGTCATAGTTACCCCTGCTGTTTTTTATAATATCCGTATTTACTACTTAACGGCGTAAATCCTCATACCTTCCTGATAGAGATCCCCGCCCAGGGTGTCGTTAACAACTACCATGGGGAAATCCTCGACCACAAATTCGTGAACGGCCTCAGCCCCCAGGTCGGGGTAAGCAATAACCTTGGCGCTTTTGATGCTCTTGGCAATTAGTGCCGCTGCACCGCCAATTGCAGCAAAATAAACTGCCTTATATTTTTTCATGGCATCTATTACTTCCGGGGATCTTTTCCCTTTACCGATAGAAGCCTTTAGGCCCAACTTATGCAGTTCAGGAGCATATGGATCCATACGATAGCTAGTTGTTGGACCACAAGAACCAACAACCTTACCCGGTTTTGTGGGGCTTGGACCTACATAATATATTATTTGACCTTTGGGATTAAAAGGTAGCTCATTCTCTTTTCCTTCTTTAATTAAGTCCACCATTCTTTTATGGGCAGCATCCCGGCCGGTATAAATGACACCACTGATTAAAACCTGCTGTCCAATCCGAAGTTTTTCTACATCTGCATCAGCTAATGGTGTTGTAAGCTTAATTGGGGTCAATATTTTCACCTCCCCTATTAATTCAAATCCCTATACTGTTTAAAGAATAACTTCTTGGTGTCTTGCTGCGTGGCAGTTGATGTTAACTGCTACAGGCAAGCTGGCTATATGGGCAGGGTAAGTGTTTATATGCACAGCAAGCGCATAAGTCCTGCCGCCTAGACCCTGGGGGCCCATTCCCATATTGTTTATTTTTTCCAGTAATTCTTCCTCAACTGCAGCCATAGCAGGATCCTTGCTCTTTTCACCAACCTCCCTTAATAGAGCTTCCTTTGCTATTAAGGCCGCTTTTTCCATGGTGCCACCAATGCCTACACCAATAATAACAGGTGGGCAAGGATTGGGACCGGCGTTTTTAGCTACCTCCAGCACAAAGTCCTTTACACCCTCAACACCGTCTGCTGGTTTAAGCATTTTAACGGCGCTCATGTTTTCAGCGCCACCACCCTTGGGACATACAACAATTTTGAGGTTTTCACCCGGTACAATTGTCGTATAAATTACGGGAGGTGTATTGTCCCCGGTGTTTTTGCGATCCAATGGGTGACTGACAATGGACTTTCTAAGGTAACCTTCAGTATAGCCTTTGGCTACACCGGCCGATATGGCCTCATAAAGGTCTCCCCCCTCAATGTGAACATCCTGTCCTAGTTCCAGAAAAACAACGGTGAAACCGGTATCCTGGCACATTGGGGCTTGCTCTTCCCGGGCTATCTCGGCGTTTTTAAGGATAATCTGCAAAATTTCTTTGCCGGTGTTAGAAGCTTCTGTTTCAAAGCCCTTTTTGATCGCCCTGATAACATCTTCCCCAAGGTTATAGTTGGACTCCATGCACATTCTGGCTACATTTTCTGTAATTACACTTGTGTTAATGGTTTTAATTTCTATTCCCCCCTTTGCTGAGTGTTAATCACACCATAATTATATATGCAAAAAACATACCACCTGGTAAAAACATCTGTACGCAGAGATTTTCTGACATAAAAACCCCTTGTAACCGGCGTCAACACTGATTTATTGAGAGCTAACCCTCTTTTCTGTTAATTCCTGGACATGGGCTTATGTTTCTAGTTACTAGAATAAATAATGGCTCTAAGCCGTGGCATTGCTGGTATTTCTAACTTTTGTAATGTTTCTAAGTTTTAGATATTTTTAGGTGCATATCTCTTCAGCTTGTTGTAAAGCGTTGCCAAAGAGATGTTAAGGACCTGTGAAGCACGTTTTTTTCCCTCTACTGTATTGCCATACCTGGCCAGGGCCTTTTTAATCATCATTTCCTCCATCTGTGCCAAAGGCAACAGTTCAAAATCCCTTTCGTGGGTTATTTTAAACTGACTGGTATGCATGAGCATTGTTTTCTTGGTAATCACCTCTTCGTCCATAGTTACCATTACCCTTTCGATTATGTTCTCCAGCTCACGAATATTACCCGGCCAATCGTAATTTAACAACAATTCTATGGCATCACTGTCCACCCTTTTAACCTTTTTACCCAGCTTTCTGTTTAACTTTACAATAAGATTATCCAAAAGAATAGGCAGGTCTTCTTTGTGCAACCTGAGGGGAGGGACTGTTATTTCAACGACATTCAACCGGTAGAAGAGATCTTCTCTAAATTTACCCTGGCGAATTAATTCGCGCAGATTGCGGTTGGTAGCCGCTATGACCCTCACATCAACTTTTGTTGTTTGTGTGCTCCCCACCCTCTCAAACTCCATTTCCTGGAGTACCCGCAACAGTTTTCCCTGTAGATTAAGATTCATATCCCCTATTTCATCAAGAAATATGGAACCTCCGTGGGCCAGTTCGAACTTGCCTATTTTTGATTTAACAGCACCTGTAAAGGCCCCTTTTTCATAGCCAAAAAATTCACTTTCTAACAATGTTTCCGGTATAGCGGCACAGTTAACCTTAATAAAAGGGTTCTCTCGTCGCATCGAGGAGGAGTGAATGGCGTGGGCAAACAACTCCTTTCCTGTCCCGCTTTCACCCAGGATAAGGACAGTAGAATTACTCCGAGCGGATTTTTCCGCCAGATCGATGCATCCTTTTATTTCCATGCTATCCCCTAAAATATCGTTGAATGTATATTTGCTTGTTGTTACCTGTCCCAGTTTGTCGGTAAGATTTTCAATAATACTGGTGCTTTTTTTAAGCTCTTCCATTAGGTTCATCACATCTGTAAAATGCTGAAATACCACGACCGCACCATCCATAGCCCCATCAACCATAATTGGTGCTGCATTGGAGACAACCTCGGCATTGCTGCCCCCTACCTTTGTCCGATGCCCAAATACCAATTTTCCGGTTTTTAGAACTGTGGCCAATGCCCCATCCGGTGAAGCCTCGAAGATATTCTGGTTTATTCTAATGTTTTCAGGTATACCTGTGATTCTGACAAACGCCGGATTGACAAACTTTATGTTACCATTTATATCTGCAACCTCTATGGCTTCCTGGACAGAGTCAAGAATGGCAGAAAGCTGACTTTTAATGCTTTTAATTTCCAGTAGCTCGTCCTTTTTTTGCCTCAGTATAGAAATAATTGTTTTAGCCGCCCTGGCTTTCATTATTGCAGCTGTGCTTTTTTTATCCTTCATAATAATGTTCAGAATCTCTGGTGTGGATGTTGAATCTATAATAATGTCCAGGTCGGTTTTTTTTAGAAGAACATTGATATCCTCGGTAATAAAAACCCCATCATTTTTACCAGCAATCATGAGTGGTGCCTGAAGATCTCTATCGGCAATACCGGCTATAAACACCTCATTAATCTCTCTCAACATACAGTATGCCTTATAACCGGTTTCACCGGCACCAACAATAGCAACCCTGATTACTTCCATTATTTATCCTACCTTTTACAATACTTTGATGAATACAATACCTTGCCCATCATATTTGTATATTTCGACACAGCAAGAATTTCGACCTTCTAATAATTAAAAATTGCCAATTTATAAATGAATCCCGAACAGATGTTTCTATTTATTTTCTTTTATGATACAATTTAAATAATTCTTAATGTGAAGGCTGGTGCAAAATGAATTCCCATTTAACACCTAAACAGAAAGCTATACTAGAAGTTATTAAAAATGCGATTAAAAAGAAAGGCTACCCACCTACGGTTCGTGAAATTGGCCAAGCAGTTGGTTTAAGTTCCAGTTCTACTGTCCATGGCTATTTAAAAAAACTAGAGGCCAAGGGTTACCTGCGGCGTGATGCCACAAAACCCAGGGCAATAGAGGTTCTTGGGCATATAGGGGATAGCGAAGTTGAATGTGTTAGTATTCCATTGCTGGGTAAGGTTGCTGCCGGTATGCCTATTCTAGCGGTTGAGAACCAGGAGGACCTTTTCCCCCTCCCTACCCATTTTACTGGTAGCGGTGAGTTTTTTATGCTTACTGTACAGGGCGACAGTATGATTGATGTGGGCATACTGGATAAGGATATGGTAGTCGTCAGATGCCAAAATGATGTTAATAACGGTGATATCGTTGTGGCACTAATAAATGAAGAAGCAACCATTAAACGGTTTTTTAGGGAGAACAATCGGGTCAGACTTCAGCCGGAAAACCGCCGTATGGAACCTATCTACACAACTGATTTACAGATAATTGGTAAGGTTATTGGGCTGGTGAGAAAAATTTATTAATATTTTTACACTGCGGGAAAGGGTATAGTGTTTGCAAAATAACACAAATAACCGTCCCTGGGAAGGACGGCTATTTATGTCTTGTTTCTGAGTAAAATGACTAGGACATTAGCTTTCTTTTAAATTTTAATAGGTTTTCTTGGTCATTAATATATGAAATAAAGGCCTCAGAGGCATAGCCTAACATGCCCTGTTTATGCCTCATTTGATAAAGGTTGCGACTCATGTCTATACCATCAATTTTGATTTCCTTTACTTTCCCCAGGCTCAAGGCCTGGGAAACGGCATACCTGGAAACAATGCTAATGCCCAATTTTGCTTCAACAGCAGTAATAACCGCCCTTGTACTGCCCAATTCCATGGCAATAGGTAGTTCTCCCAACGATATATTTTGTTCGGCCAGCTTTTGTTCCAACGCACGGCGTGTACCGGAGTCCTTTTCTCGCACAACAATAGTTTCGTTTTTTAAGTCAGCCAATTTTATGGTATCTAGATTTACCCAGGGATGAGAGGGATACACGATTAAAACCAGATAGTCTTTGAACCAGGATAGACATTCCGTTTCGTTCCACTGTACCGGTGCACCAACTATCCCAAAATCTATTTCTCTCTCCCGCACCCAGTTTGCAACCTGGCCACTTCCCGCCACCTTTAAAGTGACCTTTATCCCAGGGTACTTTTCTTTAAAGCCGCCAATCATAATCGGTAGCAAATATTCACCTGGTATAGTACTGGAACCTACAATCAGGTGGCCGGTTTTCAGCCCTTTAATATCATCCAGCCCGGCCTTGATTAGATTGTAATGCCGTAATAACTGTTTTGCTTCCGGATATAGCAGATGGCCTGCTTCCGTGAGTACTACCCTTTTGTCACCTCTTTGAAACAAAGAAACCTGCAGATTTTCTTCCAGGGCTTTAATTTGAAAGCTGACAGCCGGTTGACTCATGTATAGCTGGCGGGCCGCTTTAGTAAAACTCTGCAGTTCTGCTACCCAAATAAACGCCTCCAGCTGTTTAAAGTTCACGGTTTACACCGCCTTAAGGCTTTTATAAAGACTTTCGCTATGTTTCCCCAAAAACCCTCTAGGATTTATTGTTACAAACATTTATACATTTGTTAATTCACGTGCAGCCGAGAGGAGTGCCAGCTTAACATATTCCTTGGACAGTCCACCCTGCAGATAGATAGCATAGGGTGGACGTATGGGGCCATCTGCGCTTAATTCTGAGGTAGCTCCTTGGACAAAGGTACCGGCTGCCATTATTACCGGATCATTATAACCAGGCATATCGTCGGGCATCGGTACAACATGGGAGTCAATAGGAGAACCTTTTTGCAAGCCGCGGCAGAAAGCGATCATCTTCTCTGGTGAACCCAGCATTATAGATTGAACGGTATCGCCCCTGTGGTCATCATAGGCCGGCAAAACCCGATAGCCCAGTTTTTCAAAAAATAGGGCCGCAAATACAGCACCCTTTAGAGCCTCGGCAACAGTGTGGGGGGCCAGAAATAAACCCTGGAAAAGAAGTCTTTGCATGTTACCATTGCAGGGACCAATCTCCCCTCCTACGCCAGGGGCACTCCAACGGCCGGCGGCCAGATCGACAAACTTCTCTTGCCCGATCACGTAACCACCCGTGGGTGCCAAACCACCTCCCGGATTTTTAATCAGGGATCCGGCTACCAGATCGGCCCCTGCTTCAATGGGCTCTTCCAATTCCACAAACTCCCCATAGCAGTTATCAACGAATATTATCGTGTCGGGTTTTCTACTCCTAATAAAACTAATTGCTTTCTTGAGCCCGGCTATTCCCAGGGACGTGCCCCAGCGGTAGCCTGCCGAGCGCTGCAGGGTGACCATTTTTGTCTTTGGCCCGATAGCCTGTCCAATGCGTGAGAAATCCAGGCTACCATCATCGGCCAGGTCAACCTGTCTATAAACAACACCCATATCCTGGAGGGAACCATTTATTTTACCCCGAAGGCCAATCATTGTTGCCAGAGTGTCATAGGGCTCCCCCTGGACAGATAGCAGTTCATCCCCAGAACGCAGCAAACCGTACAGACAAAGGGCTATTGCATGGGTGCCGGATACGATTTGGCTACGTACCAGGGCTTTTTCGGCGCGAAAAATATCTGCATATATTTTTTCCAGGGTATCCCGGCCGCTATCTCCGTAACCATATCCTGTGGAACCCCTCAGGTGAAATTCACTGACCCTGGCCCTTCTAAAAGCATTCAGGACCTTGGCATGGTTTTTTAGAGCCCTTTCATCAATAATGCGATAAACAGGTTTGATACTTTCTTCAACCTCTTGCACATATTTTTCTAAACTAGTGCTCATATTTTATTTATCCCCTTAATAATGGCTAAAATTGTTTAAATCTGATCCAGGGCGCCTATCAGGTCTTCTCTTTTTATGGCCATTAGCTCAGACCTGTTTAGCTCACTTTCATTCTGGAGCAGCCTGACTGCCTGACGCCTAATTGCCCGCTCAATAAGGTTGCGGACCAGCCTGGCATTCCCGCTATGCACATGATGTTTATGCTCCTTTTCCAGCACAAAACGAAATTCTTCTCTGGCGCCGTTAGAAAGATAATACTGTCTTTGTTGCAGCATTAAATCAGCGATTGCCAGCAGTTCCCTGCTGCTAAAGTCAGGGAATGTTATATGGATTGGAAACCTGGAACGCAGTCCGGGGTTTGTTTGCACAAACCAGTCCATTTCCTCCTGATAGCCGGCTAGTATCAGGATCAGGCTTTCTCTATGGTCTTCCATGCCTTTGACCAATGCATCTATTGCTTCTTTACCAAAATCCTTATCCCCACCTCTGGCTAGGGAATAGGCTTCATCAATAAACAGAATGCCGCCCAGGGCCTTTTTGATCTGCTCTCTGGTTTTCTGGGCAGTGTGGCCAATATATCCCCCAACCAGATCTGCTCTTTCAACCTCAACCAGGTGTCCTCTAGGCAATACCTCAACTTCTTTAAAAAGTTTGCCTAAAATCCTGGCCACTGTTGTTTTCCCTGTGCCCGGATTACCCTTGAAAATCATGTGCAGCCCCAGCGGATCTGAAGCTAGTTTTTCTTTTTGCCTTATTTTTTGAATTCTTATATATGAATGGATTTCCTCAATTAGCTTTTTTACACTATGAAGCCCAACTAGTGAGTCTAATTCCAGGAGTATTTCCCCAGTATTGTTATCCTTGACCTGCTCATTATCGTAACATCCTGTTTTTGACTTGTTTGATGGAGCAGTGGTTATTTTCCATGACCGGTGATCAGTTTTATGTCTGGTGTTTTTAGAGCTCCCCCAGCGGTTCCATATGTTTATTCTCACAAGTTCCCAGCCACCTCGCCTCAGGCCTAAGTCATTACCATTATACGCCTGACGCCTGGTTTTACGACTAAAAAAGCAAGACCCCTCTACTGAGGGGCCATTGGTTTTTTCTTTTAAGAGCCCTTTGGTTCAAATGTTGTGCTGACGGGCCTCAGTGGACTAACCGTGGAAATGGCGTGTTTATAAACCATCAACTGTTTCCCATCACTTTCTAGGATTACAGTAAAGTTATCAAAACCCTTGACTATTCCTTTTAATTGAAAGCCATTAATAAGAAACATGGTAACTGGGATACTTTCCTTCCTAACCTGGTTCAAAAAAGCATCCTGTAAATTAATTTGTGGTTTTGTCATGGCAAGGGCTCCCTCCGTAGGAATTTATTATCTATATTATTTTCTACAAACCTTTGGATACTCCTCTAATAAAAAACTTCTAATTTCAGTAACAATCTCCCCAGGTACATCAGCCTGATCGATATTTAACCATTTTATTCTTTTGTCACGCCTGAACCAGGTCATTTGCCTTTTGGCGAATCGCCTGGTGTTTCTTTTGAGGATGTCGATGGAACTGTCCAGTGACCTCTTTCCCTGCAAATACTCTGTCAGCTCTTTATATCCCAGCCCACGCATTGAATTGAGCTCCGGTGAAAATCCCCTATTCAGGAGTTCCTGCACCTCCGTTACAAGCCCTGACCTAATCATATGTTCAACCCGCTCTTCTATTCTTTCATATAGTTTTTTTCTTTCCAGGTTCAGACCAAACATCAGTGGGTTGAAAATAGACTTGCGGGAAAGATCCACCTTATGAAAACTAGATATAGGTGTGCCTGTATATTTATATACCTCCAGGGCACGGATAATTCTTCTCAAATCATGGGGGTGTAACCTTGCAGCCGACCCCGGATCTATCTTGTGCAGAAGTTCGTATAATTTGCCTGCACCGTGCTTTTTAGCATCCTGCACTAGTTTGTTTCTGTATTCTGCGTTTCCCGGAGCACGGCTGAAATCGTAGTCGTCTATCACAGCCCCTATATACAATCCCGTACCACCAACTAGAATCGGTAATTTTCCCCTATTTATGATGTTGATGATGATTTCTCGGGCCTGTTTCTGATACAAGGCTACATTATATTCCTGATCCGGTTCCACAATATCTATGAGATGGTGGGGTATGGCACACATTTCTGCATTTGTCGGCTTTGCAGTGCCAATATCCATACCCCGGTATATCAGCATGGAATCAGCAGAAATAATCTCGCCGTCTACTTCTTTCGCTATTTGTATACCGGTGATACTTTTGCCAGTTGCAGTGGGCCCGCAAATCACGATCAGTGGAGACTGAATTTCAGGCGATTCTTTCATTCCAGCGCTCCCTTTCTTTGATGCCATAGACCACTGTTGAATACCTACCACCCATAATGTTTTTAAAACCCAGCCTGGCAAATTCAGCGCTACCACGCCGTTCCTTAATTTCCACCCGCTTAGTGGCGGCTGCATGATATGCCATTTCTATTGTTTCATGGTCAATTGGATCATGGTTGGTGAATATTCTTAACGTGTTAATTCTTCGTTTTAGCCCAGTTACTATTCCCCTGCTGCCTGTTATGTAACAGGCGACAATGGCACCTGTACCAAATCCATGGTACAGTCCAGCACAGAATCCCCTTCTTGCAGGGACATGGCACTAATCATTTGGTCAGTTTTCCCATTATTTATTTCTTTTATACGTGGCAGGGCCAGCCCCGGGTGGAAAAAAATCTTATTTTTCCCTACTAAAAATGTCATTGATACTCCGGTTTTGTTTTTAATTGATTCTACCAAATTAGTTTCACCTAACGCCTAAATCTTTTTTCCAGATCCCGAAAAGACAGGTGAATCAAGGTGGGCCTACCGTGGGGACAGGTATAGGGGTTTTTTACACCTGACAAACGCTTTACCAGGGCTTCCATTGCTGGTTGCGTCAGCTTATCACCGGCTTTTACTGCATTTCTACAAGCTAAAGATGATGCTATTTGTCTTGAAAACTCATCATAGGCGGCGCTAGCGCCTCTCTCACCCAGGTATTTTAGCATGTCCTGGAAAAAAACTTTTTCCCGACCCGGTGTTAAACCCGGTGGTGTGCCCCGGAGTAGAAATGTACTACCACCAAAATATTCTAGTACAAAGCCAGCCCGGTTAAACCAAAAAACACGTTCCGTTAAAATGGCCGCCTCACGGTGATCCAGTTCTAATGTCACAGGTTGCAATAATCCCTGGCAGGGTTTGTCTTCCTCCAGCGCCTGATAATACTCGTATAAAACCCTTTCGTGGGCAGCATGTTGATCTAATATATATAATCCCCCCTCCCCTGCCGCCAGGATATATGTCAGCCCGATTTGACCAATAACGGTTAATTTAGGCAGAAAACAGTGATCATTTAAATATCCTGCAGTCTCTGCTTCTGCTACCACCTTTTCTGTGGCCCGGCCTTCTGACCCATGTTTATTGTAGATCACAGCCAGGTGTGGTTTGGTGCTGCCGGCTACAACATTGTCTTTTTGTATTGGTTTAGGTGCTGTGGCGGCAGGAGCCTTCCACTGGGAGTGCAATGTTTGTTGCCTGTTATTCCTTCGATCAAATAACCTGGTGGGGATTACTGTTGGTGATAACAATGTCTCCCTGAGGACACTGGTAATCTGTCGGATAACCTTGTTTTCCTCTACTAGTCGTACCTCCAATTTAGCAGGGTGAACATTTACATCTATTAGTTCCGGTGGCACGATCAGGTTTAACACGGCCACGGGCTTTCTTCCTGTGGGCAATAATGTCCTGTAAGCTTCCTCTACCGCCCTGGCCGCTGCAGGGCAGTATACATAACGACCGTTGATAATTATGTTAATATGCTGCCTATTGCTGCGACTCAGTGAGGGTTTGCCTATGAATCCGTCTAGGGCAACACCATTTCCAGCACCGTCAACCGGGATCATCTCCCGGGCCTGGTTAACACCATAAACAGCAATTATAGCATCAATTAAGTTTCCGGTACCGGGTGAATAAAAAGAGCGCCTGTTATTATTTTTTAATGCAAAACTTACACCAGGTCTGGCCAGAGCCATGTGGGCTACAATCTCACTGCATAAAGAACCCTCATTAGAAGGGGTTTTCATAGACTTTTTTCTCACAGGTGTATTGAAAAATAGATCCCTTACTACAACTATGGAACCCTGCGGGCAGCCGGTAGTGACCTTGTTTGTAATAACCCCTTCCACAACCTCGATTTGGATTCCGTTCAAAACATTAGCGGTTTTCGTGGTAAAATCCATACGTGAAACAGCCGCTATGCTAGGTAACGCTTCACCTCTAAAGCCGAGGGTGAGAACCCTGTGCAAGTCGGAGCCACACCTTATTTTACTGGTAGCGTGTCGTTGAAAAGCCAGTTCCAGGTTTTTTTCCCCCATACCGCACCCATTATCTATAACGGTTATTGCCGCTAGCCCACCCTGATCTAACTCCACCGATATCCTGTCGGCACCGGCATCCAATGAATTTTCAGTTAGTTCTTTAACCACCGAAAAGGGGCGCTCAACCACCTCCCCGGCGGCAATTTGATTCCTGGTGAAATCATCAAGGATCCTGATTGTTGTCAATTTCTGTCCACCTACTATCCCTCAGAGTGCCATTCGTGATGACTGCCCATATTATAGCTGTAAAATACATCGTCATGCTTGTCCTGTAGGTAGATATAGTCATACCCCAAGTCTTTTTTGGAATCCCCATATAATTCTGCCGCCTCTGTGCGGCATTTACCACAAGCTTCATGGGGCACGGAGATACAGAGTGCCCTACCGCTTCTGCCGTAACCATGTTTTGCATTCGAATCAACTACCAAATAACCGGGACAGTTATTACACAGCCGCAGCCTTTCGGTCTGTCTTTCGTCAATATAGTCCGTGTCATAAAAAATACGCTTATTCCTGGTATAGTAATGGCCGGAAATTTTACTGGCATCAGGTGAAACCCGATCGCGCATTTCCCAGCGCTGCAGCAACTCATCTACCAATCTTTCAATATCCCCCGCCATCCCGGGCACCGTTTTAATATCCTCCGGCCGGTAACCCGGTTCTTCAACGCTGTTATAATCCAAGCCGGCAAGAGCAAGTATGATCGCCATATTCACATATGGCAGGGCTGTTTCAATAGCGTAGCCACCCTCCAACACTGCCAGGTCGGGACGCAGCTTTTCCGTAAGCTGGGCATAACCACGCGCAGTAATCTGCATGCTTCCCAGGGGATCTGTGTAATGGTTATCCTGACCGGCCGAGTTAACGATGAATTCAGGGTTGAAATCCTTAATAATAGGAAGTATTAGGTGATCCATTAGATATAAAAAGTCCTGATCAGTGGCGCCGGGCTGCAGCGGAATATTGATGGTACGGGCATAGGCCCGTGGCCCACCGAGTTCATAGGTGTAGCCAGTGCCTGGATAGATGGTCCGACCATCCTGGTGAAAAGAAATAAACAGCACATCGGGATCATGCCAGAAAATATCTTGAGTGCCGTCACCATGGTGTACATCTGTGTCTACAATGGCGATTCTCTTGAGCCCATAGCGGGAACGTAAATGATCAATCATAATCGCTTCGTTATTAATGTTACAAAAGCCCCTGTTACCACGCACAACCCTCATGGCATGATGTCCCGGCGGTCTAACCAGGGCAAAACCGTTCTTTATTTCCCCGTTTATTATTTTGTCCGACAAAAGGATTGCCGCACCGGCCGCGATTAGATGGGCTTCCGTGGTTTGTTTTTCCACAGTGGGCACACAGAAATGCAGCCGGGTAATGTCATGAATGCCGGCCAGGGAAGGTTTATACTCTCTTATCTGGGGTAAATCCATAATACCTTCCTCAAAAATCTGGTCTCTGGTATAGAGAAGACGTTCCTCTCTCTCCGGATGGGTGGGCGTTATCGCCCAATCAAAGGCCGGAAAAAATATCAACCCTGTTTTTTTGCTCCTATTCATAAGATCACTCCCCAGCCCCAACTCTGGCACTAATTCCCCTTGGCGTTTGCACAGTGATATCATAAAGCCTGCCGGTTGTATCCCATCCTCTGACCATGTTGAATACCTCCCGGTTGATAATTTCAATTTCTTCAGCCGCTGGTTCCAGCCCATACCTTAACGCCCTTTTTAGAAGGCTGTTTTTGGCCAATTCTAGGGCTTTTTTCTCGTTAAATTTCCGGTCACTGATTTTTTCCTGGCTTCCTTCTTCCTGAATAATGTAATACCCCTGTTCGGTGTCTGCTCTTAGATTAACCTGCAATGTCGGTTTCGCTAGTGCGGCACCAATAGCATTGGCTACGGATGCATAGTGCAGCCTGGTAGGCCGGCAACCAAGATTTTTTGCTATTAAGGGAGAAAAACCAGCGGCTCCACCACCGACACCCGCCACCATTGTCGGTTTTAAGGTATGTCTATGCAGTATTTCCCAAACCCGATAGGCCGGCTCCTGTTCCCATTCTAAAAACATTTTCTTTATTTCACCTGTTATACGATCGACAACCTTGTTGATCACTTGTTCCGCAACCTGCTCCACATTTATGTTTAAATCGCGGCCTAAAAGCTCCATGGCTGTTATTGCCTTTTCTTTATCCCCCAGTTCAACTAAACCCAGGGCTCTAAGGGCATCGGTTGGTGTAGGTACCGGACCTCCCAAACAATAAGCAGGGCCTTTTCTTTGATTATGAATATTTATTTCTTTCCCCCTTAAATCTAAAACACTGTCACCGCCAATAGCAACAGATTTCACAGCCAGTGTCCTCACCTGGGTTAGTTGTCCCATCACCCGGGCACCCTTGGAGGAAAGTAGTGGTTGGCCGCTGAGAATAAGCGCCAGATCAGTGGTTGTCCCGCCTATATCAACGACTACCGCTGTTTCATCCTCTCCTATGAGGGCCTGTACACCCAGGGTGCTGGCCGCCGGGCCGGAGAATATTGTTTCCACAGGAAATTCCTCTGATCGTCCCAGGGGGGTTGTGCCACCGTCAGCCTTTAGTATAAATATTTCAGCATGTATTTTACGTGAATTCAGAGCCTGGCGGATTGATTCAATAAAAGATTGGTAGGGTTCCCGGGTTGCGCAGGTTAAATAAGTGGTTACTATTCTCCGGGGAAAGTTCAGTTGACTGCCGATTTTTGCACCTAACTCAATCTGCCATTGAGGGTATTTGTTTTTAGCAATTTCCGACACTTTTTTTTCATGGCTCGTGTTGCGGGGAGAAAACTTACCAACCACCCCGACCCTGTTTGTGCCCCTGCGGGCAATTTCCCGTAGAACTGTTTCTATTTCCTGTTCCTTCAATGGAATTACTTCTCGGCCACGGTAGTCAATCGCACCGGAAATAATATGAGCATAGGGCATAGTTTTATAGAAACCATGGTTTAAACCTGGCCCGGGGATGATCAACACGTCCACATCTTCATATCTTCGTTCTGCAATCAGGTTGGTAATGATTGTGGTGCTGAATACTATCCGTTTAATCCTATTCTTGTTTTCGTCTTTAACGATTGTATCGAGGGCTTTGGTTAATGAGTTAATCAGGTTTACCTCTGTCGGTACCTTGGCTGTTGCCATCACCTGCCCATTTTCAAGCAATACAGCATCTGTGTAGGTGCCCCCCACGTCAATGCCGACAAACATATATCTACCCCCCATTGTTGGCTAAAAAGCCTTACTACCTGCTACCCTCTTCTATTTTCTTTTGCAGCAGATACAGCTGATTAATGGCCTCTAATGGTGTCATACTGAGTATGTCCAATTGGCACAGCTGCTTTATAACCTCATTATTTGGTTTGTTACCTACATCTTCTCCATTATCCCTGGTTGCCGCAGAGGACAAAGATACCTGACTAGCGCTTTCTAAATATTTCAGAATCTGTGCGGAACGCTCTATTATTTCAGCGGGCAACCCGGCCAGCCTGGCCACATGAATACCGTAGCTCCTATTGGCACGGCCCGAAATGACTTTTCTTAAAAAAACAACCTGATCTCCCTCTTCTTTTACTGCCACATTCAAATTGGTGATACCTGGTTCCCTCTCCAGTTCAGTTAGTTCAAGATAATGTGTTGAAAACAGGGTTTTGGCCTTTATTTTCCGATGGATATATTCCACCAGCGCTCTGGCAATGCTGATTCCATCATAGGTACTGGTGCCCCGTCCTACCTCATCCAGGATGATCAGGCTTTTTGCAGTTGCTTCGGTCACAATAGCACGGCATTCATTCATTTCCACCATAAAGGTGCTTTGCCCGCCGGCAATATCATCTGACGCCCCAATTCTGGTAAAAATACGGTCAACAATTGTTATTTCCGCCCTGGAAGCAGGTACAAAACTACCTATTTGGGACATCAATACAATAATAGCAACCTGACGCATATAGGTACTTTTACCGGCCATGTTCGGTCCCGTAAGCAGCAGTAGCCTGCTCTCTTCAGGATCCATCAGGGTGTCGTTAGGCACAAACTGCCCGGGTCCCATAACCTTTTCCAATACTGGGTGTCGTCCATCTTTTACCATTAAGCGGCCATCATTTATTATTTCCGGACACACATAATTATTATTAAATGCTGCTTGGGCCAAAGAACAAAGTGCATCAACTTCTGCCACTGCAGATGCTGTAGTCTGGATGCGCTTGATTTGTGCTGTAAGTTGTTCCCGGATGTCATTAAAAATATTATATTCCAGGTGCAGCAACTTTTCCTGGGCCCCTAACACCAGATCCTCATACTCTTTCAGCTCCGGTGTGATGTATCTCTCCGCATTAGCCAGAGTCTGCCGTCTGGTGTAATCTTGCGGCACCTGATCAAGGTTTGATTTAGTAACTTCAATATAGTAGCCAAAAACCTTGTTATAGCCGACCTTAAGGGATTTTATGCCGCTACGCAGCCGCTCCCTTTCCTCCAGCTGGGACAACCTTAACCTGGCCTCTTTTCCGGCCCTACGGTATTTGTCCACTTCCGGGTTAAAACCATCTTTAATTATCCCCCCATCTCGCAGGGATTGGGGTGGGTCATCTACAATGGCCCGGCTTAATAACTCCGCTATATCCTCCATGGCATCGATGCCCTGGCCCTGTTTCAATAAAAGAATGGAATGTGCCTGTCCCAGCAATTCTTTTAGTGGTTCCAGGTAAAACAGGGATTTCTTGAGGGCAATTAGATCACGCGCTGTTACTGCTCCAAAGGATATTTTGCCTGCCAGCCTTTCCAGATCGTAGATGTTTTTCAGCTTCTTTAATAGTTCCCCTTGGTAAAACAAATCTTTAATCAATTCTTCAATGGCATCTTGACGGTCGGTTATTTCTTTTGGCATGAGTAACGGCTGTTCAATCCAGCCACGCAGCATTCGGCCACCCATAGAGGTAACAGTGTAATCAAGTACCGCTAGAAGCGTATCTTTTTTTGTGTTATCTGCTATGGATCGGCACAATTCCAGGTTTCTCCTGGTTGCTGCGTCCAGGGTCATATATCTGCCGGGAGTATAAAACTGTATCTTGTTGATATGAACCAGGCTTCTCTTTTGGGTGTCTTTCAAGAAACTTATTAGGGCGCCGGCAGCGCGGGCTGCTATTGCCGGATCGGAAATTTTTGTTGTAGAAAAAACGCTCGGCCCAAACTGTTCCTCCAGTGCTTCCTCCGCAGCAGCCAAATCAAAGGCTTCATCTTTATAACCGCTAATTAGAAACTGTTCCCTAGATTTTAAATCCTGCCTAAGATTGTCCACCATAGAGAGGGGTACAACAAGTTCTGCCGGCATTAGTCGGTTTAGTTCGTCAGCTAATTTGACGCCTGCTCCTGGCCCGGTAAGGGATCCGACCATAAAGGTTCCTGTCGTAACATCAGTCACAGCCAGACCATAGCCTTTGTCGTTGGGCCCTATACAAACGAGGTAGTTGTTTCTTCTCTCTTCCAGGAGGTTTCCTTCCATCACCGTACCCGGTGTAATCACCCGCACAACTTCCCGTTTGACAATACCTTTGGACAATGCCGGGTCTTCTACCTGTTCACAAATGGCTACGTGGTATCCCTTGCTGATCAATTTGGCGATATACCCCTCGGCAGCATGATGGGGCACACCGCACATAGGTACCCGTTCCTTTCGTCCCCCGTCCCTACCGGTCAAGGTTATCTCCAGCTCCCTGGATGCTAACAACGCATCTTCAAAGAACATTTCATAAAAGTCACCTAAGCGAAAAAAAAGAATCGCGTCCGGGTATTGTTTTTTTATGCCTAGATACTGCCTAATCATTGGTGTAAAACTCACCGGAACACCTCCTGGGGAACATTATAACATATGGTATTCTAAACCAAAAGAAAAAACCCTGTTAGCTAACAGGGTTGTGCCATAAGCTCTTTATTTATTTTAGGCGCACCCACTACAGCCCCCGCAGGGTTCGTCTCCGGTAGGTCCACAACCACAGGAGTCTTCCTCACAGCCACATCCCTGGGGTTTAACACCTATTGCTTCGCCGATAATATTGTTTATTGACTCCAGGATAGCCTGAAACTCTTGCTGAGCCTTAAAAAAGTTATAAACATAAGGGTTGTTGAGCATTTTTAGTTCCAGTTCCTCAAGCTCCTTCATTTGTTCTTCAGTTAGATCCTGACCCTGGGCCTGCGCTGCTTGATAGGCTTTTTGTTTTTCGTCAAATTGAGCAATCGAATTCCGGGCTTCCTGGTTTTCTAACATCATTTTTTCTGCTTCCCGCATCGTGGCTAATTCTTTTGACCCTGAGAGTGAACCAGCTAATTCCCTGGCCTTTTCTATTATTGACATAATTCCAACCCCTTGCTTTTTAATTGCATTCGATTAAGCCAACATCCAATGTTTAAACCATTTCCCCGGAGAGGTGAGCCAGCCGAGATTCAGTTATTTTTACACTGACTATTTTTCCCCTTAGGTTCCGGGTGCAAGGAAAAAGAACAATTTTGTTGCCTCTATTCCGGCCATATAGAAGGCCGGGCTTTTTTTTGCTTTCCCCTTCCACCAGGATATCCTGGTATCGGCCTATCTCTTCGCGGTTTTTCTCCAGGCTGATTTGGTTTTGCAATTTAATTAAAGTTTGTATCCTATCCTTTTTTACTGCCTCCGGAACCTGTTCCTTAATGTCAGCAGCCGGTGTCCCCGGTCTGGTATTATAAATAAAGGTATAAGCGCTATCAAAACGGGCTAGTTTGATCAGATCCACGGTGTCATTGAAGTCACTATCGTCCTCACCCGGAAAACCAACCATAATGTCAGTGGTAATACTTTGTTGGGGCACTGCAGATCTTATTTTTCTAATTAGATCCAGGTACTCCTCTCTGGTGTAGCCCCTGTTCATTTTTTTTAAAATACGGTTGCTGCCCGCTTGAACAGGCAAATGAAAATGCTCACAAACCTTTCGTAAGCCGGCAATCGTGCTGATTAGCCCATCGTTGAAGTCCCTGGGATGGGAAGTCATGTAGCGGATCCGCTCCAGCCCATTTATACCTTCCAGACACTGTAGCAATGAAGCAAAGTCATGACCACTTTCTAGATCCTTGCCGTAGGAGTTAACATTCTGGCCCAGCAGTACAATTTCTTTGTAACCTTCACCTGCCAGCTCGGCAACTTCTGCCTTGATATCTTCCTGCTTGCGGCTTCTCTCCCTCCCTCGTACAAACGGTACAATACAATATGTACAAAAGTTATTGCATCCGTAGGTTATTGTGACCCAGGCACGTACACTGTCCTTCCTCCTGGCAGGGTGCCCCTCAGATATGCCCCTGGAAGCAGGCCATATCTCCTGTACAGTTTTTTTGCTTTTAGCAACCCGGTCAAGCAACTCCGGCAATTGGTGCGCATTATGAGTGCCAAATATAAGGTCCACATAAGAAAAAAGGCGTGCTATGCGGGAAGCCATATTTTTCTGCTGAGGCATGCAGCCACATACACCGATAATCAGATCGGGGTGGGCCATTTTTCGCTGTCGTAGCCGTCCTAACAGTGAGAATACCTTATTTTCTGCCGTTTCCCGCACACAACAGGTGTTTAGAAGGATAATTGATGCCTCCTCCATCGAGTTTGCGGCAACAAAACCTTTGGCCTCAAGCATCCCTGCCAGGACCTCCGAATCATGCTCATTCATCTGACAGCCGAAGGTAACAATGAAATATGACTTCAAAAAGCAACCGCCTTTATAAAAGATTACAACCATTATAAAGGTTTGGTCGGCCATATGCAAACATACCTTTGTAAACGGTTGTTGCCTG
>JAAYRI010000042.1 GCA_012518875.1 Peptococcaceae bacterium | reverse complement strand
GCAAACATCTGCCGGTGATATTCTTCAACCATATCCGGTGCCGACACCACGCCTTCACAAAGGGCCTCCAGGGAACCACGAATGACAGTAACAGGTGTTCTTAACTCGTGGGAGATATTTGCTACAAGTTCCCGTCGCAGGTTTTCCAGCCGGGAACTTTCCTGGGCAGCAGTATGCAATTTCCCGGCCATTTCATCAAGGGCGACGGCCAGGGCGCCTATTTCATCTTCTTGAGTGACACCTGTGGTTGCTGTGTAATCACCACCGCTAATCTTGAGAGCCGCGGTTTTCATTTTCCCCAGGGGTTGTGTAAAATGCTCCGCCAATCTTTGGGCAATGAATAATGAAATAAGTGCCGCTGCTCCCATACTAAGCAGCAGAATGACAAGGCTTTTTTGGGTTGTACTCCGAATGTTTTCCAGCTTCTCGTGCAGTAAAACAACCCCGGCAACCTCACCGTTGGCCAGTGTAATTCCTTTGGCTACACTAATGGAGGGTGTACCTAATAGGGAGCCAAAATTCTCACTAAATGTTGTTTTACCATCCATTGCCTGGGCAATAACATCCTCTGCTTCGGGAGGCAAATCCTGGTATGTCAGGCTGGGTTGTCCGTGACTACGCGTAATCTGTCGCAAATTACTGTCCACGATCCAAACGTCAGTCATGGCAATGTCATCGAGAAACCGCAGGTAGGCACCATAACCCGAGCTGTGGCCTTTCATGCCGTGGCCAGGCTGTCCGGCATCCCCTGACCAAAATAGGGCCAGGGATTGGGCCATACGCTCAGCACGATTTCCCAGTTCGCTTTTGTAGACATCCATATTATAGCGGGAAAAGGTGGTAAAAAAAATGAGACCAATGATTAAAGAGAATGCGAGCAGCGACCCGGAGAAATACAGTAGCAAGCGAAAACGAATTTTGTTTCTCATGGAGTTACCTCAAATTTGTATCCCACACCCCAGATAGTCTTTATTTCCCATTCGTCGTGAGGAACCTTGTCTAGTTTGGCGCGTAACCGTTTAATATGGGAATCAACCGTGCGTGTATCCCCGAGGTAGTCGAAACCCCAGAGGCTGTCCAAAAGGTTGTCCCGGGTGAATACCTTGTTTTTGTTTGTTCCCATCGTCCATAATAACTCTGTCTCTTTTTTTGTCAGGGGGATCCGAATACCGTTAATTTCAGTAATATATTCATCAAGGTTGACCAGCAGATTTTTATGGGTGAAAATCTGCGCCTTTGTGTCATTAGTCTGGGAAATGCGGCGAAGAATAGCCCGCACACGCGCCATCACTTCTCCCGGCGAAAAGGGCTTGACAATATAGTCATCGGCACCGATATCAAGCCCCATAATGCGTTCAAAGTCCTCACCGCGTGCGGTGATCATGATTATAGGTACATTGCTTTGTTTGCGAATTTCCCGGCAAACCTCAAAACCGTCTATACCGGGCATCATCACATCGAGGAGGATCATATCAAAGGTCATCGTTTTGGCCTGATCTAACGCCTCTTGTCCGTCATAGGCTACCGTAATGTCAAAGCCTTCTTTTTTGGCGTATTCCTTTAGAACCGAAACAATCTGCCGGTTATCATCTGCTATCAGCATCGCTGGCATAGAGCCCATTCCTTTCATGAAGTATTATTAATACCAGGTGTGTTATTATTATAACAATGAGGATTAGTTATTTAATCATAAAAAAAGAAATGGAAAAACACATTTTCGTCATGAATAATGCTTATACTAAATTCCACAGCAACGAAAATATGCTGATAATAAAGGAGGTCGTGCCCATGAAAACTATTAAGAAAGTCTTTGTCGCCGGAATAACGATATTCGCCCTGATTGCCGGATCGGCAGCAGCCTTTGCCACATCCCAGTATTCAACACCTGCGGAAGCGGTTGCCGGGTTGACCGGACGTCAGGTGCAATCTATTATTGATGAACGTGTGCAAACGGGTAAAACATACGGAACCATGGCAGATGATGCGGGGGTATTGAACGAATTCAAGGCGGAAATGCTGGAAATGAAGAAAGACACATTAGCAACTCGTGTTGCTGCCGGTAAGATCACCCAGGATCAGGCAGATACCATCATCACTAAGATTACCTCCAATCAGGCCCTTTGCGATGGTAAAGGTTCGGGTTGCGGATCACATAGATCCGGATATGGGGCAGGAGCGGGCTTTGGCCAGGGCTGGGGTAACAAGGATGGTAGGCAGGCCGGCCATGGCCATGGTTTCGGCCCACATGATGGATCATGTAGGAATAGATAGTTATATATTGTCCCATTGATGGTAACAAGGTACATTTGTAACTGGGCAGCCAACCCCAGGCAGGCGTGCCTTGTTGCTGCGCATGGATATATACTAACTGGTTACATTTCATAGATAAACAACCATAGACAACTATTGTTCCCGGATAGGCCGGGTTATCCAGCAAGCAGCCTTACTGCCTGCAGGAAAAGCACAATTGTTTATGCAAATGCAGGTGTTTGCATTGGGGAGCAGAATTATAGATACCGGACAGATTATTTTAGTTGTTTCTGGGGGGTACACACCTTTTGCGGCAGAGATTAAATAAGTTTTTGATCTGTCTGGCTATTTTAATCCTGACAGTTTTCCTCTTGATTGTCTCAATAGATCAGTATGTACAAGGGACGGGTTCAAAATATATAGTAGGGTCCGGTAAGGCGTTGGAAAGCGACGCCATATTGGTTTTAGGTGCCTATGTTTATCCTGATGGTACATTGTCGCCGATGTTAAGTGACCGTTTAAACCGGGCATATGAAATATATCAACAGGGAAAGGCCGACAAGATAGTAGTTAGCGGAGATCATGGGCATAAGGATTATGATGAGGTTAAGGCGATGAAAAAATATCTTGTTGATCGGGGCATGTCTCCGGAAGATGTATTCATGGATCATGCCGGTTTTAGTACCTACGAGAGTGTTTACAGGGCCAAGGATATTTTTCAGGTAAAAAGCGCAATTATAGTAACCCAAGAATATCACTTGCCACGGGCGCTCTTTATCGCCAGGGAACTGGGACTGGATACCTGTGGGGTGGCCTCCGACCTGCAGGATTACGGTAAGGTCATGGCCATATACAGAACAAGGGAGTGTGCCGCCAGGGTTAAAGATTTTTTTCTTACCACCTTACTAAAACCTCTACCCACATTTCTTGGCGAAGCTATCCCTATTACCGGTGACGGTCGGGCCACAGAAGACAATTTGCCATAGCTGTAACGGCTCCACCGCCACTGGTGTGAATATGCCGGCCGTGAAGCTAAAACACTGGAATGCCGGCCTTTCTGTGGCAGAAACCAGCAAGATAAGATACTATGGCTTTGCCGAAACCCGCTGCCCCACCGCGGGGACAGGAAACGTAGGCAAATATACCGGGGTGATTCAGCTAAGCTCTATTCTTTTTAGAATACGCCCAATATTAAGCCTACGTTGGCGATGCCCCTGCCGCTGGTGGTAATTCCAACCAACATGCCGGCAGGCATTTACCATCAGTGATAGTTTCATTTACTTACCTGCCGGCCCCGTTTCTTCCTTGTATTCTGGAGCGAAAGATAGGCCCTGGATGTTTACATTCACACCTACCACATCCAACCCGGTCATATTTTCAATAACATTTTTAATGTTGTTCTGGAGCGCTACTGCCACTTCGTGTATATTAACCCCATACTCGACAATCGTATTGATGTCGATAGTAACCTGGTTTCCGTTTACATCTGCCTTGATTCCCTTGGAAATATTTTTCCGACCCAGTTTTTCGACCAGCTCACCGGTGATACTGCCGCTCATCCCGGCTATTCCCGATACTTCTGCGGCGGCAAGACCGGCTATAGTGGTGATCACATCTTCAGATATTTTGATTGTACCCTGCTTATTGCCCTCTTCAGGTTTATTCTGGTTTTTTTTCTCCATCAAACAGTCCTCCCAGATATTACTAATTTTAATTATAGCATCCGCCCCGTTAGATTGTCTACAAAAGGATTTAGAAAGAAGGGTTAGCAATGGAAAAGGGAAAAGGACCGGCTGGGTAGAATATCCTGGTTAGGAATATTAAAGGATGAGGATGGGAGGGTAATGCATTGACTATTTTTCGCACTATGTTGTTTACCCCGGCCAATGATTTGCGCAAGGTGGGTAAGGCTTTGATGCTTAACGCCGATGGAACGGTACTTGATCTGGAGGATGCAGTAGCACTGAGCGAAAAAACTAACGCTAGAAACGCTTTAAAAGAGGCTTTGAGCCTGCCCCGCAGGGGTGATGTATTTATCAGGGTTAACGGTGTCCAAACAGAATTCATTTTAAGCGATCTATTAGCGGCCGTAACAGCAGGCGTTAGGGGACTGGTAGTGGCCAAATCTGAATCAGCGGAAGAGATTAGACATGTTGATTGGTTAATTGGTAAAATAGAAAAAGAACGGGGCTTAACTAGCGGCTGCATGGAAATCATCCCCTTTATAGAAAGCGCCAATGCTATTGTTAATGCCTACAGTATCGCTTCTTCAAGTTCCCGGGTGAGCCGCATGTTTTTTGGTGGTGTGGACTATGTTCTTGACATCGGTACCACCTTTTCCAAAAGCGGGAATGAAATATTTTATGCTAGATCCCAGCTGGTAGTAGCTTCCCGTGCAGCGGGTATTGAACCGCCTATTGATACGGTTTACCCGGATTTCAAGGATATAGAGGGTTTGGTAGCTGATGCTAAAGCCGTGCGCCAGATGGGTTTCCAAGGCAAACTAGCCATACATCCAGGCCAGATAGAGCCTTTAAACAAGGTGTTTACGCCAACAGCAGCGGAAATTTCCTGGGCAAAGAAAATTGTTACGGTGTTTGATAAAGAAGAAGCCAGGGGTCAAGCTGTATTTCAGGTTGATGGGGAAATGATTGAGTACCCGATTGCCGATCGTGCCAGGCGTATCATCGCTCTGGCCGAGCAGATAGCACAAAAGACTGTCTAGCACTGGATTAAAAACTGTTATTATGGGAAAATATGAAGACAAATTAATAGAAATGAAGAACCTGATCAGAGTTACTGGAGGTGGTTAAATGCTAAAAAGCAAGGTTTTGTTACCAAGCGATGGTTCGGATAATTCGCTCAAAGCAGCCGCCTATGCTTCCAGGCTGATGGCCATGAACCCGAAGTTAAAACTGTCTATAATTGTGGTGGTACCTGAAAGGGACAACCTTACAGAAATTGACATGGCTGTGGAGGAAAAAGGTCAAGAAATTATGGACAGAACACTACAGGAGTTTTCGAAAAAAAGCCTTGATGTGGAAAAATATATTGAAAAAGGAGACCCCGCCACTGTCATACTAGAATATGCAGAGCGGGGCAATTATGATCATATTATTATGGGCAGCAGAGGTGCCAGCGAACTACGTGGCGCCGCCATTGGAAGTGTTAGCCATAAGGTGATCCACCTGGCAAATTGCCGCGTAACTCTCGTTAAATAATATTTAATCAGAAATTTTTCGAATATAGAGTACTATAAAAGGTAGTATGGAAAAAAACTCTTCCTTGCCGAATTCAATCAGCCAGATCATGTTGTGTTTTAGTTTCGCCCAAGAAGGGTTGGGTTCTAAGAGCTCATCCCTTAGAGCGATTAGGTTTAACCTCGCCTCTTCTAAAATTGCGGGGTCTTTTATTTTTGAAATTATCTCATAAACTGCATGATCAAGAGGGGAAGCATCCCGGCTTTTAGATATCTCATCAGAATAGATATTGTTTTTAGAAAGCAACCCGAATTCATTTGCCTCATCGCTAGATTTCCCTGGTTCTTCTTCGGTGCTTTTATCTGCTAGTTCCCTAATTAGGTTCTCTAGGTATTCTTTTTTACACCGCATAATTTCCAAAAAATCTTCTCTTCTCTGGTATTCCGAATAGCTATCAAAAACCGAAAAACACTCTCCCCGCCCAGCCTGTTCGAAACCATGCCGTTGTCTGGAATCTTTTCCATAAATACGATCAATAATTTTAGCCGTGAAATCCTCCCAAAAGGAATATTCCAAGCCATAGGGCACCTTGGCGCCAATATTGCCAATATCTTTTAACTGCATTTCAATTAATTGTATGGCTGCGCCCAGATCCTTAATCTGCTTCATGATTTTTTCGCCTCCTCCATGGGCAGTTTATCCCAGCAATCTAATTAATTATAAAGCATTATAACATAATCTGTTAATCAGGTGTAAGGGCAACCGTCTCTGCCTATTTTAACCCGGTTACATGGGCAAGAGGAAAATTTCCCGGTTATCAGCCGGGAAACCTTCTAGAAGAGTCTGTCACATCTCTCCTGGGCTTCTTTCAACAGGGTCCCTGTTTTGTTGCACAAATCTTGCAAGCGCTCTTTTTCTTCTGGGCCTTGTTCTGGTAGTTTTTCCAGAATGGTATCCATTGTGGCCATACATTCCTGGGCGTTTCTAATTGAATTTTGAATTTCAGCCTTAATCCCGGTATCGATCATATCGTTTCACCTCCCGCGTACCTCTAATAAAGTATTTTATTTGCGGCAGGGAATTATACATATGTGTCTGATGCTATTTGTGAATTTCTAAAATCACAGGTCCCTTTATCACCAATTTAACCCGATCCCCGACCTTGATTTCGCGGCCAATCTGCAGCCTGGCCTGTCCGTTGTAGATGCCGGTATGGGTCCGAAAAGAAAGCTCATAGTAGGTAGGCCCACGCTTCAGGCCAATGCAGGTACCGATAATATTACTTGTTGGGGTCAGCAATGAGAATTTAAGCAGTCTGTAACCAGCGACTGTGGCTATAACCAGTAAAATTACTACACCGGTAAGTCTCATGTCCTCATTCACAGTAATTGAACCGGCAACCGTTATAATTAAGCCCGCTAGTACTGCCACCCCTGCCATTTTCTGCAGCATATTGTTCCTCCTGTGTAGAATATCTTTGTAGCCAGACATTTTAACATTTAAAAATATATAAAAGGTTCTGCGAGAGGAAGTTTAATTCCTACCAAAAAGTTATTTTAATTATTTTACAGGCAACAACCGTTTACAAAGGTATGTTTGCATATGGCCGACCAAACCTTTATAATGGTTGTAATCTTTTATAAAGGCGGTTGCTTTTTGAAGTCATATTTCATTGTTACCTTCGGCTGTCAGATG
>JAAYRI010000041.1 GCA_012518875.1 Peptococcaceae bacterium | reverse complement strand
TGTCCCAGAAATCTAGGGGGTAAAAAAAAGGATTTTGTGTCAACCAGGCGAAATTGTTTTAAATAAACGCGCACTGTAGGAGGTCTTAGTAAATGCGTTTGCAATTTTTGGGGGCGGCCGGGATTGTTACCGGCTCTTGTTTTCTTTTGGAAACAGCAAAAACACGGATTATGGTCGATTGCGGCCTGTTTCAAGGTAGACGGGATGTAAGAGAACTAAATTACCAAGATTTCAAGGTCCCGCCGGCCAGTGTGGACTATGTGCTGCTCACCCATGCTCACATAGATCACAGTGGTCTAATCCCCAAGCTGGTCAAACATGGGTTTAAAGGTACCATTTATGCCACCCCGCCGACAATTGAACTATGCGGGGTGATGCTGCCGGACAGCGCCTATATCCAGGAGATGGAGGTAGAGCGGAAAAACCGCAAAAACCGCCGTGCCGGCCGAAGCCTAATTGAACCCATTTATACTGTGGAAGATGCCTGCAAGGCTCAGTCCTATTTTAAAGCGGTTAACTATGATGAAATAACCCAGCTTACGCCCGATATTCGGATGCGCTTCGTTGATGCCGGCCACATTCTCGGTTCGGCAATGATTGAAATATGTATCAATGAAGATGGGGCAGAGACAAAGCTGGTCTTTTCCGGCGACATCGGCAACAAAGACCAGCCCATTGTCAACGATCCGTCATATATTGATGATGCCGACTATGTGATTATGGAATCCACCTACGGTGCCCGCCTCCATGACCAAAAGGAAAAAGAAATAGAGTTACTGCACCAGGTGATTTGGCAGACCTATAACAAAGGGGGCAACCTGGTGATTCCCGCCTTTGCAGTGGAGCGTACCCAGGATTTGCTCTACCACCTGTACCTATTGATACAGGAAAAAAGGATGCCGCCGATGCCTATATACATCGACAGCCCCCTGGCTACCGCCGCCACAGAAGTATTCATGGACCACCATGACTTCTTTGATCAGGAAGCAGCAGATTTAATACCGGAAGATGAGGATATGCACCAGATTCCAGGCATTAAATTCACCAAAACCGTGGCTGAATCCATGGCCCTGAACAAGGCGGATCGGGTGATCATCATCTCCGCCAGCGGCATGTGTGAAGCAGGCCGCATCAGGCACCACCTCAAATATAACCTGTGGCGGCCGGAGAGTACTGTGCTCTTTGTTGGTTTCCAGGCCGACGGTAGTTTGGGCCGCCAGATACTGGACGGCCGGCAATGTGTGCGTATTTTTGGTGATGAAATTGCCGTCAAGGCAGATATAAAGGTGATTGAAGGATACTCATCCCACGCAGATCAGGCGGGGCTGGTGCAATGGGTAAAGGGTTTTCGCCGGCCGCCGCGGGAGGTCTTTATTGTTCACGGTGAACAGGAAGCATCAGCCGCCCTGGCGGACTTGCTGGGCACAGAGCACGGGCCAAGGGTCACCGTTCCCTCCCTGGGACAATCTGTGGAACTGCTGCCGGGTCGCGCGATAGCCCCCACAGAAGAAAACATCAAAACCCTATATGCTTCCATCACAGCCAGGCTGCCGGAACTGCTGGTCTCCGGCATTGATCATAGAACCCGCAGCGAAATCCTGAAAGGACTGGCCCACCTGGATCACATTATTAAAAAGGCAGAATAAACAAATGGCAGAAGAGGGATAAGATAGTTGTATGAGGTTGTGCATAAAAAGGGGTTAAAATATTTGGTATTTAACCACCTGCAGTCATCCAATCTGGTTACCCATGGCTTTACCACCCGCATCGGCGGGGTCAGTACAGGATGTTATCACAGTTTGAACACCTCTTTTCATGTGGGTGATCAAGATGCCCGCGTGCAGCAAAATAGGGTGCAAGCATGCCGGGCCCTGGGCATTGACCCCTACCTTTTGGTGGCCGGCCGCCAGGTGCACGGTGACCGGATCTGGTTGGTGGAAGAAAAGGATCTGGGCCGGGGTGCCCTCTCCCATGGGGATGCCCTGCCCGATATAGATGCCCTAATTACCGGGCGGCCCGGGGTGCCCCTGTCCAGCTATTATGCAGATTGTGTGCCTATTTTTATCCTTGACCCGGTGCAGCGGGTGATAGCCCTGGCCCATGCCGGCTGGCAGGGTACGGCGCTAAAAATTGCCCGCAAGGTAATAGAAAAGATGAGCCAACATTTTGCTACTAATCCGCGCTGCTGTCTGGCCGGTATCGGGCCCTCCATCGGTCCCTGTTGCTACGAGGTGGATGAACCGGTGATCAGCCGCTTTGAGGACAATTTTCCCGTCAGCCGGTTAGCGGAGCCGGCGGCCCCAGGCAAGTGGCGGCTTAACCTGTGGGAGGCCAACAGGCTCACCTTGCTGGAGGCGGGACTGCAGCCCGATCATATATGTACCGCTAGTTTGTGCACCTCATGCCGCAGGGATTTGTTTTTCTCCTACCGTGCCGAGGAGGGCAGGACGGGACGGATGGCATCCTTCATGATGCTGAAATAGTTTTTGTAAATGGGAAAGGAAGATGGGGATGGCCAAAATACTTGTGGTAGAAGATGAGAAGAACATATTGGAACTGGTCCGCTTCAACCTGGAAAGGGAAGGCTATCAGGTAATTCCCACCACAGATGGTACCTGTGCACTGGAAATAGCCCGCGATCAGTTGCCCGATCTGATTGTACTGGATGTGATGCTGCCGGGAATGAACGGCCTGGAGGTATGCCGGGAACTGCAACTGGATGCATCAACCAGGTTTATTCCCATTATTATCCTCAGTGCCCGGGCAGAGGAACTCGATCGGGTGCTGGGGCTAGAAATGGGCGCCGACGATTATATTGTCAAGCCCTTCAGCCCCAGAGAGCTGGTGGCCCGGGTCAAAGCCCAATTGCGCCGGTCGGCTCAAGTGGAACAGTGGGGCGAGGAAACCCAAGCCGGCAAGGTACTGGAAGTAGGCCAATTGGTAATTGATGAAGAAAAATATGCTGTTTATATAAATGGTGTAAAAAAGGACCTGACCTCAAAAGAGTTTGAGCTTTTGTCCTACCTGGCACGGCGCCGGGGCAAGGTGTTTACCAGGGAACATCTGCTGTCAGAGGTCTGGGGCTATGATAACCCAGTGGATACCCGCACCATTGATGTGCACATCCGGCATGTGAGGCAAAAACTGGAGCAGGGATCGGGGGACTGCCAGCTAATCGAAACGGTACGCGGGGTAGGATACCGTTTTAAGGAGGACGCCTAATGTCGTTTTTTGTCAGGATCCTGAGAAATACCGGCTGGCGTCCCGTGGCCAGTTATTTTTTCTTGTTTGCTGTATTTATTGGACTGGCCAAACTTTATAATTTAAATTTAATCAGCCTCTGGTTTTTTGTCACCGTTTCTTTTTTAAGCAGCCTGGCCCTGGCCTGGATTTCATACAGCAGCTTGATAAACCCCTTAACGGCGGTAACCGCCATTGCGCAAAGTGTGGCCAACGAAAATTTTGAACAGTATATACCCACCTTTCCGCAAAATGAGATCGGTGATCTGGCCCGGGCGATCAGTTGCATGGCCAAGCGTTTGAACACCACCACAGATCAGTTGGGTGCAGAACGGGGCCGACTGCGGGCGATGGTCGGTTCCATGTCCGATGGTGTGATCGTCATGGATAGCTGGGGACGGGTGATCCTGCTCAACCCTGTAGTGGAGAAACTATTTAGAATTACTAACGAGGCCAGCAAAGGGAAGAATATCATCAGGGTGATCCGCGATCATAATTTAGAAAAAATGCTGCACGAATCATTGGAAACAGGCAAGTCAATCAAGAAAAAAATTCAACTCTCGGCCCCGGATCGCCGTATATTCCTGGTGCATGTAATTCCCACCGATGTGGATGGGGATAACGGTGAGGTGGTAGCCATATTAAAAAACGTCACCGAAAAGAAAAAATATGAAGAAATGCGCAGTGAATTTGTGGCTAATGTTTCCCATGAATTACGCACACCCCTGACATCAATCCGGGGTTTTGCGGAAACCCTCCTGGACGGTGGATATGAGGATCCGGCCAACGCCAGGAAATTTCTTTTGATTATTAACAAGGAAACCGAGCGGCTGTCCCGGTTGATTGACGATTTGCTGCGTCTGTCCAAAATAGAGCAGGAAGGATTTGTGCCCAACCTGGAGGCCTTTCCCATACAGGATCTGCTCCGACTCACGGCTGACATCATGCGTTCCAAAGCAGCGGGAAAAAACCTGGCCATTGCCCTGGATGCTCCGGACATCCTGCCCCTGGTCCATGCCGACCCGGACATGATCAGGCAGGTACTGCTTAACCTGATTGATAATGGGATTAACTATACCCCGGCAGGCGGTACCATCCGCATCAGCGCTGGTATCGAGCTGGGCCATATGAAAATTGATGTACAGGACAATGGCATCGGCATCCCGCCGGAAAATATAGCCCGTTTGTTTGAGCGTTTTTACCGGGTGGATAAAGCCCGCTCCCGGGAACTGGGCGGCACTGGTCTGGGCCTCTCTATTGTAAAACACATCATTGAAGCCCATAAAGGCGGGCTGCAGGTGGAAAGCATGGTGGGCAAGGGGAGCACATTTTCTGTCCTGCTGCCTTTGGCGGAAAATGTTCACCGGAGCGAAGGGGAAGAGCAAAATGAAAATTAGGGTCGGGCCACGCAGGATTTACCTCCCGTACCGTCGAATTAATTGCCATTTGAGGATAAACTGCGGATTTGTATAAGATGAAAAACGGGAACGTTTTGCAGATACCATTACCTGAAAAAAGACGCCGGCCGAATAATTTTTTCCGGAATTTTTTGTTGATTGTGATCCTGGTGGTGCTGGTGGTTGTTTTGAGCAAGCAGTTTGTTATCTCCACTATTGCCCAGGTGCAAATGTTGCCCCAGGACAGCATCAACCGGACAATAACACTGGATGGCGTGCTGATTAAGACGGAAAAGGTGTTCAAGGCCCCCTGTAGCGGCAGATTTCACTTGATCCGGCCCGAGGGTGAACGCCTGGAAATGGGAGCCGGAGGGGCAAAAATAATCACCATTGATGCCGATGGTGGGGAAACAACTACAGACATGTACACTGATGTCACCGGTATTTTATGCAGCCACCTGGATGGTTATGAAAGCATCCTTACTCCCGCCAACATGGACGAGCTGGCCCCGCCGGTAATAGGGAAAATAAATGATCGGCCCCTGGCCGACGGTGACTTGGTGGACAAAGGCCAACCTGTATTCAAAATTATCGACAACCTGTCGCCGGTCTATATGTACACTACCATCCCAAAGGCCGACTTTGCCGCTGGTTTTTGGGACGAACCAGGGATACTGCAGGTTTCCTGGAATAATTTTGACTTTAGCATTATACCCGGTGCCCAATTGGTTGACAATGGCGAAAATATTGAAGGTTTGTTTTTGCTGAAAAATTTTCCCGAACAAATTATTCACCGGCGCCAGGTTAGTATTGATGTCACCGCTGGGGCCCTGGGCGGATTGCTGGTACCTGAGCAGGCTGTGGTCTATAGAGATGAACAACCCGGTATTTACCTGGTGATCAAGAAAAAAGCCACCTGGACACCGGTGGAGATCAAAGGATCCCTGGGCGGGAAGGTGGCCCTGGGCGGCGATGAAATTGTTGAAGGCGTCCCTTTTGTCAGCAATCCCATTTTGATGCGTGAAGGATGGTTAATAGAATAAAGGTGTGTAAATAATTGTGACTATCAAAGAAAATCTGGCCCGGGTACAAAAACGGGTCAGTGATGCTGCCCGGCGCGCCGGCCGTGACCCGGCAGATGTGCAGTTGGTAGCAGTAACCAAAACAATTCCTGTGGAGGTAATAAAGGAGGCCCTGGATCTGGGTGTGCATCATCTGGGTGAAAACAGGGTGCAAGAATTTTTGTATAAACAACCGGCGCTAGGTGCCGATATTAAATGGCATTTTATCGGCCATCTGCAGTCCAACAAGGTGAGAAAAATTATCGACAAGGTCAGTTTGATTCATTCCCTGGACCGCTGGTCACTGGCCCGGACGATTAGCCGCGTGGCTGGTGAAACTGGTGTTTCGGTGCGGGCGCTGATCCAGGTTAATGTATCCGGGGAAACCACAAAACATGGCCTATCCCCGGTAGAGGCGGAGGACTTTGCTCTTGCTGTGATGGACCTGCCGGGTTTGCAAGTATGCGGCTTAATGACTATTGCTCCCCTGAGCAAGGATCCGGAAGAAGTTCGCTATGTTTTTCGGCAGACAAAAGAGTTGGCCCGGCAGATTAAAAAAAATATTCCGGAAATCAAGATGGACCTTCTCTCTATGGGCATGACGGGGGATTTTGAGGTGGCCCTAGAAGAGGGCGCAAATTTAATTAGGCTGGGCACGGCACTATTTGGCAGGCGAAACCAGGCTGGCAAAAACATCATGGACACTTAATAATATCAATCGAGGGGGCCCGATGTGATGAAGATTGTTGACAAGATGCTCAATTTTATGGGTTTTGAAGAGGAAGAAGTAGAAGAAGAAAAAAACGTCCAACAGGAGCCGGAAGAAGAACAGCGCCCCTGGCAGCGTAAAAAAGAAAAAGGGACAGTAATCAGCATGCATTCCCAGCGCCAAATACGGGTGATTGTCGTGGAACCGCGTTCCTTTGAGGAGGTAAAGGGGATTACCGACAATATCAAGAATAGGCGTCCGGTGATTGTTAACCTGGAGCAGGCAGAGGCAGAGCTGGCCCGGCGGGTGGTTGACTTTATCAGTGGGGCAACATATGCTTTAAACGGCAGTATGCAAAAGGTAGGTAGTGGTATCTTCCTCTTTGTCCCCAACAACATGGATATCTCTGCCGACAGCAAGGATTTGGGCAAGGGTAAGGGCATGTTTGCCAATATGCGGTTTTAAATTTGATTAAAGGCGGTCAGTCATATGCCACTAAAAGGGAAAAAAATAGGAGTTATCGGCGGCGGAGCGATGGGGGAGGCACTAACCGGCGGCCTCGTTCGCACCGGTATGGTGATACCGGCTCTGGTATACATTAGTGATGTCAGTGCCAAACGCCGGGAACAGCTCCAGGAAAAACTGAGGGTAAACACCAGTGCCGATAACTGTGCCGTTGTCAGGCAGGCCGATATTGTTATTGTTGCCGTCAAGCCTCATGTGGCTCCACCGGTATGGCAGGAAATAGGGGCTGTGGCTGAGCCCCGGCAGGTTTTTATCTCCATTGCTGCCGGTGTCACCATTAGCCGCATCGAATCCTACCTGAGCGGGCCCATACCGGTTATCCGGGTGATGCCCAACACACCGGCCCTGGTGGGAGAAGGGGCCAGTGCAGTAAGCCCTGGTAGTCATGCCGGGGAGGAGGGCATCAAGGCGGCAATGGCTATTTTTAATGCCCTCGGTCGGGCAGTGCAGGTACCGGAATCATTGCTGGACTGTGTCACCGGTTTGAGCGGTAGTGGTCCGGCCTACATGTACCTGATTCTGGAAAGCCTCATTGATGGTGCCGTCCGTCTGGGCTTGCCCCATAACACAGCCCGGGAATTGGCTGCTCAGACCATGCTAGGAGCAGCAAAAATGGTCCTGGAAACAACAGATCATCCCGCCAAATTAAAAAACATGGTCACTACCCCCGGGGGGACAACAGCGGCGGGTCTTTTCGCCCTGGAGGAAGGTGCCCTGCGACCGGTTTTGATGAAGGCCGTTTCAGAGGCTGCCCGACGTTCACGGGAGATGTCTGTGTAGGCAATCAGGCCGGGTAGAGTATTTTTCAGATAATGAAAGGAAATGTATTATGGGTTTTGGGATAGGTTTTAGTGTCATTAGGGTGGTAAATGTTGCTTTTGAGGTTTATGCTGTGATCCTGCTGATTCGCATTGTTTTATCCTGGATCAGGCATAACCCCTACCAGCCGATTATTCGTTTTATCTATGAGATCACGGAACCATATTTGCGTGTTTTTAGACGGATAATCCCTACCTTTAGCAATATTGATTTCTCCCCGATTATCGCTTTTTTTGTTTTACATATAATTCAACGGATTGTAATCAACCTTTTATTAGCGATTATGTAGACGTTCATAGTTTAATGTAAATTTTGAGGTGAAGGTTAGTGCTGATGCCGCTGGACATTCAGAAGAAAGAATTTCGGCATGTTTTACGTGGTTACAGTCAAGATGAGGTCCACGCTTTTTTGGATCAGGTGGCCAAAGATTTTGAGAACCTGATTCGTGAAAACCAGGAACTGAAGGAAAAGGTAGCCCAAACGGAGCAAAATGTGGCCCGCTACCAGGAGATCGAGGAAGCAATCAAAAACGCCATGGTCATGGCCCAAAAAAATACGGATGAACTAAAGCAAAATGCGGAAAAAGAAGCCCGGCTTCTTCTTGAGCAAACCCGAGTAGAGGCAGATCAGCTAGCCAATGAGGCCAAGCGGGAGGCGGCGGAGAAGCTGCATGGGGCGGAAAAACAATTGGCGGTAATAACTACCGAGTATGAACAGATTAAGCAAAAAGCCCGCATCTTTAAGGCCCGCCTCAAGTCTTTCCTGGAGCTGCAGATCAAACTAATAGATCAGGCCGGGGAGTTTCCTGCCGGGGAGGATTTAAACCTGGAAGATCTACAGGAAGCGGTAGCTAAAAATGATGTCACACTGGGGGCCTAGCAAATTTGTTGCAAGTGACAGAGGTAAATGGTGATGTAGTTTTTAAGGTACGGGTGATGCC
>JAAYRI010000040.1 GCA_012518875.1 Peptococcaceae bacterium | reverse complement strand
GCCTGGACACAGGCGTAAAAAACAATATCCTGGTGGGACAGTTTGGACAGGCCAACATATTAAATAAGGAAGATTGCCGTAATTGCTGGGCAAAGCTTTACTGTTCCGGTGGCTGTCATGCCAATTCCTATTATGCCAATGGAAACATTTTAAAACCGGTAGAATCAATCTGTGCCATGCAAAAGAAACGCATTGAGTGTGCTATCATGATTGAAGTGTGCAGGCAACTAGAAAATGGCAATCATTCTATTAGGTAGCTGATTGGCTAAAAAATTGTGACCTGTGACCGGCTTGTATTTGATTACAGGGGACAAACAAAGCAGGCCTTTCTTTTGTTTTTACTGCTGGTATTAGAATTCTGCATTTTTAGGGGTCCTGGGGAAAGAGATTACATCGCGAATATTGGCCATACCCGTCAGATACATCAATAGCCTTTCGAACCCCAGGCCAAAGCCGGCGTGTTTAACACCCCCGTACCTTCTGATGTCCAGGTACCACCAGTAGTCTTCTTTATTTAACCCCAATTCGTCCATCCTCTTTTGTAGATAGTCCGGTCTTTCCTCCCTCTGGCTGCCGCCAATGAGTTCACCAATACCGGGGACCAGCAGGTCCATAGCAGCCACCGTCCGGTTATCATCGTTCATCCGCATGTAAAAAGCCTTGATTTCCTGGGGGTAGTTTGTGATGAAAACCGGACTGGCGAAGTGCTTTTCGGTGATGTAGCGTTCATGCTCCGTCTGGAGATCAATTCCCCAGTCTACCGGGTATTCAAACTTTTGACCTGACTTTCCCAGGATTTCTACCGCCTCAGTGTATGTAATGTGAACAAAGTCCGTGTTGATGGCGTTTTCCAGGCGTTTCAGCAGTGATTTGTCCACAAACTTGTTTAAAAAGCTCATTTCTTCCGGGGTGTTTTCCAGCACATAGCCAACTATAAATTTGAGCATGGCCTCGGCCAGATCCATGTTTTCTGTGAGACCGGCAAAGGCGATTTCCGGTTCGATCATCCAAAATTCCGCAGCATGACGGGGAGTATTGGAGTTTTCTGCCCGGAAGGTGGGGCCGAAGGTGTAAACCTTGCTAAAGGCCATGCAGTATGCCTCTGCCTCCAACTGGCCGCTGACCGTCAGGTTTGTTTCTTTGCCAAAAAAATCCCTGGTGAAATCTACGGTGCCTTTTTCATTGCGTGGGAGCCGGCTAAAGTCCAGGGTGGATACCCTGAACATGTCTCCCGCTCCTTCAGCGTCGCTGCCGGTGATGATCGGAGTATGCACATAGACAAAGCCCTTCTCCTGAAAGAATTTGTGAATGGCAAAGGAGGCTACCGATCTAATCCGAAAAACGGCGGAAAAGGCGTTCGTCCGCGGGCGCAGATGGGCCTGGGTGCGCAGGTATTCAAAGGTATGTCTCTTTTTCTGCAGGGGATAGTCTGGTGCAGCAGGTCCCTGGATTTCCACGGATGCGGCCTTGAGTTCAAAAGGTTGTTTTGCCCCGGGGGATTCAACCAGCAGTCCTACTGCTGTTATGGCCGAACCGGCTCCCAGCCTGGATAGCGCCTGGAAATTGGCCAGTTTTTCATCGTAGACGACCTGAAGGTTTAAAAAAAACGATCCATCATTGACTTCAATAAAGCCGAAGGACTTGGATGCTCTGACTGTCCTCACCCAGCCGTTGATTAATATGTTTTGGTTAAGATATTTTTCTGCCCCCGTATATAGCTCCTTAATTGTAATTGCTGTCAAATGTGCGTCCCTCCCGGTATTTGCTAATGTAAAATTATATTTGCTTCCTTCTTCATTTTTACTCCAATCTAAGTGATTATTCTTATATCCCATTCTATTTTTATGGGCTGCATAATCAAATTGGGCCCGGATCTAGTCATTTTCGTCCCTGAAGGGTTGGTTGAATGCAAAAAACTGGTGCGTTAACACCAGCGCCTACAGCACACAAGACTTTTTAAAATTATGGAATGTCCCGTCCGTCCCAAAATGGTGGCCAATTCTAAGGTTCCGGTATTGGTTGACCTGACTGCAAGCGTTTTTCCAGCCAGAGTTTTTTTGCTTCTTCCAGTTTGGCCATAGCTTCCTGGGGCGATTTGCCTTCTGCTACACAATCAGGCAGGATAGGAATGGCGGCTGCCCATGCCCCACCGGCACCAACCAGCTTCGTTTCATATTTTAGGTTTAAGTAATAGTCAAGATTTTTCATAACCCTATATTACCACAAAAAGGTCGTTTAGGGAAATATATAAATTGATAGGTGGGGGAGGAAAACGTCTAGAAAAGGAGTACTGGCGGATACTGTGGCCATTGATCCCTCATTTTCCCCGGACGGCAGCCGGCTTGCTTTTGTTGCGGCCAAAGATCTTGGGGATGATGTATGGGGTTTTAACAAGCCGGAGGAACTGGCTGACTGGGTGGCCACGCGCACACTATGGGTAGGCAATGCCGATGGCTCGGGCGCCCAACCACTTACTGGGGCCGGGGCTGGAGTTTACCAACCCATCTGGTCCCAGGATTGTAGCCACATTCTGTATGTCCGGGACAACGCCCTCTGGATAATTGATGCCAATGATGGGGAGGCAGAAAAGGTGTTGGAGTTGTACTCCCAGGGTGAGGATCTTTTCGGTTTCTATGGTTTCACTTCATACCGGGATGTATGGGCCTGGTATCAAGAATAGCGCTACCGATGGGCATGCCTGGCTTGCATAAAGGAAAATACAGCCGCCAGGGCAGAAAATAGTGCCCCCAAAAGATAGGCATATTTCAAGCCGCCCAGGAAGGAAACTGCTCCCAGTCCGCTCAGGTGCTCTTGAGTCATAATTGCCGGCGGTGTAAGGGAATAAAGAACCAGCCCGGCCAGGGCAATACCGATGGCCATACCGATGTTTCTTACAGTTCCCAAAATGCTGGATGCGATGCCTAGGTGGGGCCGGGGTACGCTGCCCATAACAGAGCTATTGTTTGGGGACTGAAATATCCCGGTACCTAGCCCAAAGAAGGCCAGGCGCCAGCCAATGGCCAGTGGAGATGCGTCCACGGGTAAAGAAGCCATCGCCGCCAGGGCTGCAGCACAAAAAGCTGCCCCGGTTCCAGCCAGTTCTCTAGTGCCCAACCGGTCCGAAATAGCACCGCTAAAGGGGGCAACAGCCATTACCGCCAGGGGAAAACAGGTCATGAGCAGGCCTATTTTTTCCGGGGAATAGTGAATAACCCGTTGAAGATAAAAGGGGGTCAGGAAAACCAGAATGTACTGTGAGGCAAAATTTAGAAGGGAGCTGACAGTACCCAGCGTGAATGTATGGTTTTTGAACAGGGTCAGGTTCACCAGTGGTTGTGGTGAATTGTTCTCTATGTACAAAAAAATGATCCCGGCAGCAATGGCGATTGTGATGGCTATACCGGTAACCAGCCCCATCCCTGTTCTTTGCAACTGGTTAATAAAGAAAAGAAAGGATAGAAGACAAACAAAGGCAGACATGGCACCAGGGGTATCAATCCGGCCCGGTTGTCCTTTCAAGCTGGGGATAACCTTGATACCCCATATTAAACCGACAATGCCGATGGGAATGTTGATTAAAAAAACAAGCCGCCAGGTCCACAGGGAAGCAAGCAACCCGCCCAGGGTGGGGCCCAGGGCCAGCCCGGCAGAAATACTGATGGCGTTAATTCCCAGGGCTCTCCCCCTTTCCTGGGGTTGGAAAACTGCTGTGAGGATGGCAAAAGGTACGGACATCATCATCCCGGCGCCGATACCCTGGACAGCACGAAAGGCTATCAGCCAGTAGATTGAGGGTGCCAGACCACAAAGGCCGGAGGTAACGGTAAAACAAGCCAGCCCGGTTAGATAGATCCCCTTGTATCCCAGGATATCACCAAGTCGCCCATAGAACAGCAGCAGGCTACTGATGGTGAAAAGATAGACCAGGGGTACCCACTGGGCGGTGGCAATAGGGGCGCCAAAAAATTCTGTAATGGTGGGTAGAATAACATTGACAATGCTGGCGTCAATGGGCCCCATAATCCCGCCCAGCATAATTGCAGCCAGTACCCTGTACCGATGTCCTGCCCCAGAGGCAGGCTTTTCTAACTGGGTAGACATATTGTCCCTTCTTTCAAGAAAAATTATAGCACAATAGGCAGTTGCATAGTAAAAAAAATTCTGATAATGATGTCTAGGACGGTAGGTGCTGGGATGTCGCTTTGGCCGAGCGCATAAAAAAGGGACAACTAACGGCTGTCCCGCAGGCTGTCCCAATGGTGTTGGGGAAAGGCGTAAATTACCTGATGTAATTAAACACCTCTTTATTTCTAGGAGGTGTCTGGGGGCTCTCGTCTTTATATCCCAGGGCGATGGTGCAAACATGGTTGTACCCTTCGGGCATGCCCAGCTCTTTGCGCATGGCGTTCCCCTTTTCTGAGGCAAACAATATCCGGGAAGAGGCAATGACGCAGGAGCCGATGTTTTGCGCCTCTGCCGCCAGGGTGATGTTTTCCGCTGCCAGACCGCAATCCACCTGAACCCAGGGTGCCTCTTCAAGGGCCGAGATCAGAACCACCGTTGGTGCCTTATAAAAGGTGTGGTAATCGGGAGCACCGGCTTTTTCTTTCATAAAATCATTGCCCATATTAAGTATGTTCTCCTTGATTATTTCCACCATCCTGTCCAGGACAGCCTTGTTTTGAATTACTGTGAAATGCCATTTCTGCTGGTTCATGGCGTTGGGTGCCAGGATAGCACAGTCCAGTATTTCCTGCAGTTGGGCGGCAGTAATTTGTTCGGTCTGGAACCTTCTGATGGATCTTCTGTTTTTAATCACCTTGATTGCTTCGTTCATTTCTTTCACCCTTTCCCTTGATGCTGGTTTGCTAAAGACAGTTTTTTCAGATCCAAAGCAAAATATAAGTTGGCCTTGTCTTCGATCAAAATTCTCCGTGTATCCATAAATTCCTGTTATTGTTGTTTGTGTGGCATAAATGATTTATTATTAATTAACGAACATATTTTGGCAGGATTTTGTCGGGCGGACTCGAATTTGTATTAAGATAATATTTGTCCTAAAGACCGGCGGAACATCTGGCAAGGGGAACGGCCCTTGTCATTTCAGCCTTGCTACATCTCCTCACAAGCTGGAAACCAAAAATAAATAATTATGATTATTTGGGGAGGTGAAGCTCGAAGCAATAGCCTACAAAAATATGACCCGTATTTGAGAAAGGAGGAAGTATTTTGTTAAGTAAGCGAAGAAATCTGTTAATCCTATGTTTATCACTTCTGCTGGTGCTTTCCCTGGTGGGGACAGCCTATGCCCAACCAGCAGACATCAAAGGCCACTGGGCGGAGAAACAAATCAGCAACTGGGTGGATAATGAACTGATTGCGGGCTACCCCGACGGCACCTTCAAGCCGGATAACAGCATCACCCGGGCCGAATTTGCAGTGCTGGCAAACAAGGCCTGCGGGTACACGGCCAGTGCTCCGGTAACCTTTTCGGATGTAAATACCGCCGACTGGTATTATGGGGAGGTAGCCCGGGCAGTAGCGGCCGGCTACATAAGCGGCTACCCGGATGGGACATTTAAGCCCAACGGGGAAATCACTCGCCAGGAGGTGGCGGTAGTAATTGCCCGCATACTAGAACTGGACATCACCAGCGTGGATGCCTTGAGTGTATTTAAGGATGCAGAAGCCATTCCCCAATGGAGTCAAGGATTTGTTAACGCAGTGGTAGCAGCAGAATATATGCGGGGCTATCCGGATCAGACTTTCCAGGCTGCTAAATCAATTACCCGAGCAGAAGCAGTGGTGACCCTGGATAACGCAATAGCAATTGAAACTGTTACTACCTACACCTACGATGAAGCAGGGACCTATGGGCCGGAAACAGATACAGCTACTGTGGAAGGTAACGCTATGATCACCGTACCGGGTGTAACACTGCAAAACACCCTGATTACCGGTAACCTGCTATTGGGCGAAGGCATTGGTGACGGGGATGTGACCCTGAAGAACATAACAGTTAAAGGTAATACCACAATCAAGGGCGGCGGTGCGGATAGTGTCTACCTGGAAGATTGCACCTTACCCAACATTACCATCTCCCGTGAAGGAGTGCGGGTAGTAGCCTCAGGCAGCACCTCAGTTAACATAGTCACACTGGAATCAGGTGCTACCCTGGTAGAGGTGACCCTAGACGGTGAAGGCTTCGAGAAGGTTGTTGTTTCCCAGGTGGTGCCTGCCGAGGCAGCCATAACCCTGGAAGGTAACTTCACCGCAGTAGAAGTTAACGCCAAAGATGCTAAAATAGAAATACCCAGCGAATCAAAGGTGGAAACCCTGACCCTTAATGCAGCCACTAAGGTGACTGGTAAGGGGGCAGTGGTCACAACACTGGCAAATGTTGATGGATCAACCATAGAAGGTACAATTACCACCACCACAGTAACCCCAGCCCCCAACGTGAGCATAACAGCTGGGAATAAAACATATACCTCAGATGAAAAAGGTGAGGTTACTGTCACAACTGAAAGTCCCCCCAGTGGGGGCGGTAATGGTGGTAATGGAACCGGCAGTGCAACTGAAGCTAAAAAAGCTTTCCTTAAAGACTTAAGGGAGACAACAGGAAAGATATTGCCAGAAGTAGCCACAATTATAATTGACGATAATGACGATATCACCGTAACCTTTGCGGAAGACGCAACCGTAAAAGGAGCTAGGGGAGCGGCAGAGGCTCTTTTTGAGAGTATGCTTAATGGAGTCGATTTTGGAACAATAACCTTCACTACTGGGGATAATAGTGATGCTACATTAGCTAAGGACATGGATATTACAAAAACTAGTGTTAAAGAAATTGCAGCTATATTACTTGGAGGCAGTCCCGATGCAGCAGAAGCATTTCTTAGTGGTGAAGAGCTAAAATTTGGCTATGAAGCATCATTAAAAAAAGGTGCAAATTTTGAACTGAAGGGTGTTCTTATCCTAACCCCCCCGAAGCCAAGTGGGATATAGGACTAGGGTAACATAAACAATTCATAGCATAATATGGCTTGTGAATTTTGATCAGACATGAGGGGTGTTATCAGCACCCCGCTGTCTGCTTTATTGTGGAAATTGAATCTAGGATGTTACCTCATCCGGTTCACACCAAAAATGTAGCCCTGTGGTGGAGCGAAATTTTGTCGCTTTTCTACGGGGCTTTTGTAAACAGGGGTTTCCTAAATGATATAATAAAAATTGTTATTGCTAATCCCAGTAGAATACCCAACTTATACTGTCGTGGTGGACGAAAGTGAGGTGATCAAGACAGATCCAAATATCGAATTACGGGAACAGGGAGCCCAGCCTGTTTTATTCATTAGAAAAAGGACATCTCTAGAAGGTTTGTCCCTGCTGATTGGCGAGTCCTACGGAAAAATTGGGTCAGCAGTTGGAGGACATGCCCTACACTGCTTACTACAGCTTGGATATGCAGGATATGGATGTAGAGATGGGTTTTCCCGTGGCCAGACCTCTACCCGGGAAAGGTGAGATTGAGGCCGGTGAGGTCCCTGCCGGCAGGTACGTGACCTGCATGTACCAGGGTCCTTATTCCCAGATAGGACCAGTGTATGACGAGATGTACAAATGGATGCAGGAAAGCAATCTTGTGCCAACAGGTGTTGCCTACGAATATTACTATAATGGTCCACAAGATGTACCTGAAGAGGAACTGTTGACCCGGATCTCCCTGCCGGTCAGGTAGTGGCTTTAACAAAATAAACAACATGAAATGACAGCTTAGTGAGGAAGTGGGTTAATATTATCGAAGAAATTTTACCAAACATTTTTGTGATCAAGGTACCCCTCCCGGGCAATCCCCTGCAAGCAATAAATGCCTACCTGGTCAGGGGCAGGGAACGTAATTTACTAATTGATACTGGCTTTAACCGGGTGGAGTGCCGTACTGCCCTTCTAAACGGGTTAAGGTCCTTGGATGTCAGTCTGGATGAAACTGATATTTTTCTTACCCATATGCATGCGGATCACAGTGGACTGATCTCTGCTGTGGCCACAGATAAGAGTGCCATCTATTGTAGTGAGCTGGACGCCAAACGCATCAACATGGCCCTTACCCCCACATACTGGCCAAAAAACCTCGCTTATGCAGAATCACATGGTTTCCCACTGCACAAGTATAGGGACGAGCTATTGCAGCATCCTAGCCAGAGATATGGGCCCGACAAACAACATGAATTTAGTATTATTGGGGAAGGTGATGTGCTGGAGGTTGACGGGTATTCTTTTGTGGCCGTGGAAACGCCTGGCCACACCCCGGGGCATATTTGTCTGTACGAACCAGATAAAAAAATACTTATTTCCGGAGATCATATCCTGGGTGATATCACTCCCAATATAACCATGTTTTATGGCGGCTTGGCTGATCCCCTGGGCCGGTACCTGCAGAGTTTGGACAAGGTGAACAGCATGGAAATCAGTGTGGGACTGCCGGGGCACCAGGGGATAATTAGGGATGTGCACCGGCGCATTGGGGAATTAAAACAGCACTATGAAAATAGGCTGGGTGAAGTTTTGACTGTTCTACAGAGTGGCATGAAAAACGCCTTCCAGGTGGCAGGCGGGGTGACCTGGGATATACCATGCGCCTGGGATAGGTTCCCATTGCAACAGTTGTGGTTTGCTACCGGGGAGATTATTTCCCACCTGGAACACCTGAGACAACGAAATAAGGTACGCCGGTTGGAACATGGGGGTGTCTTACTGTTTGAGCTGGTGAAGTAAAGCCCATGTCCCGTCCCCGGTGCATGTGATGTTAGATGTGCCTATAGCCCCTTTTGCAGGGTATAACACCTCTTACCCCGCCCCGGGGGTTTTCTGTGTCACCTTCCCTGCGCGGAATGAGATGAATGTGGGCATGCATGACGGATTGGCCGGCTGTTACCCCGCAGTTGATGCCAATATTGAAGCCCAGCACCGTGGGATCTTCACTGGTGATTTTATCCCGCAGGTGTCTGATCAGCCCCTCCGCGTCCTGTATTTCTTGTGAGGTCATTGTGAAATAGTCTAGAGTATGGCGGTGGGGGATAATCAGCATGTGGCCTGGGGTGACGGGGAACATATCCTCCAGGGCAAAGACGGTGCCGTTTTCCGCTACTTTTTCTTTTATCCTTTCAGGATCGCAAAACGGACAATGTTTTTTCATCGTATAAAATAACCCCTTCTCCTTTGGTTGTGTCATTAAGCACAATTATACCCTAGGGAAGGGGTTATTTGCATGGTTGCTCCTATATAATTATTTCCTAATAAAAATCATAGCGCCTTTTCCAGAATTTGGTTGACACGTTCCACCATGTCCAGAGGGTTGACCACCAGACCGGCGGCGATTAGAGCATGATCAAAAATCTGCTCCGCAACAGTGCGGGCAAATTCCGGGTCCTTTTCCCGCAGAGTATCCAGCTTTTTGATCAGCTTGTGTCTGGTGTTGATTTCCAGGGCCTTACCGCCCATGTGGGAGATGTCCTGGTTGGCAACCTGCATTACCCGCTCCATGCTGCTGGTGATCATGGGGTTTAAATTAAGGATAATCGCCGGGCTTTCCACCAGCCGTTTAGAAGCCTTTACCTCACTGACCCGATCCCCCAGGGCTTCTTTGAACCAGGTGGTGAGGGCGCCTGTTTTTTCACTATCAAGGGGTTCTTCCCCCGCTTTTTCCTCCAGATCAGGCAGTTCCAGACCAGCCCGATCAGCGGAAACAAATTTTTTCTCCTCGTATTCACCAAGATTGCTAAAAATAAAATCATCTATTGGTTCGTAGTTGTAAATGACCTCGAAACCAGCGGCCCGAAAAGCCTCTATATAGGGTCCGGCCTCAATGCTTTCCCTGGTGGGCCCATTGGTGAAATAGATGTCCTTTTGCCCCTCTTTCATCCGGTCGACGTAATCAGCCAGTGAGATTAGCTGGCCGGGTTCTGCCGCTGAGGATTCAAACCGGAGCAGTTTCGTCAGATCCTGGCGATGGGTAAAGTCTGTTGTGGCCCCTTCCTTGATAAACATACTGAACCTGGACCAGAATTCGGCGTATTTTTCAGGGTCGTCCTGGGCTTCCTTGTCCAGGAACTTGAGAAAACGCCCGGTGATCACTCTCCTCAGTCTGGCGATTAGGGCGCTATCCTGGGCAGTTTCACGGGAGATGTTAAGAGGGATATCTTCGCTGTCCACTATACCTTTGACAAAACGCAGCCATTCGGGCAGGATGCTTTCTGAATGGGGCTGGATGAGAATTTTTCGGCTGTATAGGTTTGTGCCTGGTTCCATCCGGCCAAAACCGAATCGTTCAAAATTATTTTGGGGCACAAACAAAAGGGCATTGATGGCCAGGGGCGCATCAGCGGTAAAATGCAGCCGGTAAAGTGGTTCGTCATGGGCGGTGGCGACGAATTTGTAAAACTCATTATATTCTTCTTCCGTCACTTCGTTTTTGTTGCGCGTCCAAATGGCCTGGACAGTATTGACCTGCTCTCCGTTGACTTTGATGGGGAAGGGTACAAAACTGGAGTATTCCCTGATTATTTCCTTGATCCTTGCCTCCCCGGCAAACTCATAGGCGTCTTCCTTTAGCTCCAGAATAATTTTTGTTCCTCTGGGCAGATCCCCCACCCCACGCATATCGTAGCTGCCGAGACCTTCGGAAACCCATTCACAACCAGTCTCGTTGGGGAGATAGGAGCGGGTGAGCAGCCTTATTTTCTTGGCCACCATAAAGGCGGAGTAAAAGCCTACACCAAACTGGCCAATCAGGCTGAGGTCTTTTTGCTCTGATTCATTGAGCTGCTGAATGAATGTTTTGGATCCAGAATGAGCGATGGTGCCTAGATTTTCTACCAATTCGTCCCTGGTCATACCAATACCGGTATCAGTAATGGTAATGGTATGCTCCTTATCGTCTGGCTGGATGGAGATTTCCAGGGGCAGGTCTTTACCTGCGATCTCCTTATTGACTACTGATTGATAGCGTAGCTTTTCCAGGGCGTCGGCACTGTTGGAGATGAGTTCCCGCAGAAAAATTTCCCGGTCTGTGTAGAGGGAATTAATGACAATATCCAGCAGTCTTTTGACCTCAGTTTGAAACTCTTTTTTTTCGAATTGCTGGGCAGTACCAGCTTCAGGCATAAGATAAACACCTCCAAAAGATTATTTGTTAGTTTAACCTTTAGTCAACACTAGCAAACCCCCAGCCCCGGTATAGATAGGGCCAGGGGCAGGTAGCCGGCTGAGATTGTGCTGACCTTTGCTGACTATAAGTATAAAATTGGCCGCTTGAAGTGTCAAGATAGGTGGGTAGAAAAATTAGCGAAAAAGGCACCGCCAGGTGCCGGCGGCAATGCACAGGGCAAGCAAATACGGAGGTTGCCACCTACAGCATGGTCTCCATTTGTTCTGGTTTGAATCCTATCACCAGTTTTTCCCCATCGGTGAGCAGGGGACGGAACATGGCTTTGGGGTGGGCGGATAAAATCTCCGCCATTTCATTCTCAGACAAGTCTTTGGCGTTGATTTTCAAATCCCTATAGGTCTTGCTTCTTTTGTTGAGTAGTTCGTGCATTTTTACACCGCCCAGTCCAGCCAGGGCAAACAGTTCCCCAGTAGTGGGCGGTTCCTTAACGATGTTATGGTAAATATAATCGGCTTCTTTTTCCGAAAGCCACGCTTTCGCTTTGCGGCAGGTGGTTCAGGTGGGAAAGCAATAAAATTTCAGCATGCCTTTTCCTCCACATTTGTTTTGTTTTATTAGCAGTCATTCAGCCGGCCAGGCTTTTTCATAGACAGGGAGACGCGGCCTCTTTCTGTATCCACCGCCAGCACCCATACCTGGATAACATCCCCCACTGATACTACATCCAGCGGATGTCCTATGCGGTTGTCTGACAGTTGGGAGATGTGCACCAGCCCGTCATTTTTTATACCGATATCCACAAAGGCACCAAAATCCACCACGTTGCGGACAGTGCCGGTAAGCTCCATGCCCGGCTGCAAATCTTCCAGACTGAGGATGTCGGTGCGGAAAACCGGCCGGGGCAGGTCTTCCCGGGGGTCCCGGTCCGGCCGGGCCAGGCTGTCGGCAACGTCTCGCAGAGTGGGGACGCCGGTGTTTAGTTGCGCCGCGATTTTTTCCAGATTGGCCCCGGCAATTTTGGACCTGGCGCTTGGGCTGCCAATTTCATGCAAACTGGTACCGATCAGATCCAGGAAGCGGCCGGCCAGGTCGTATGACTCCGGGTGTATGGCTGTGGCATCCAGCGGGTTCTCCCCGCTGCTAATGCGCAAAAAGCCGGCACATTGTTCAAATGTCTTGGGCCCCAGCCTGGGTATACCAGTCAACTCCCGGCGGCTCCTGAAAGGGCCTTTTTGATCACGGTAGTGGACAATATTGGTAGCCACTGCTGGTTTGATGCCGGCAACATAACTCAGCAGTTGTGCAGATGCCGTATTCAGGTCAACACCAACATAGTTGACCACTGATTCCACAACCTCAGACAGTTTTTGATCCAGCTGTTTTGGAGGCAGGTCATGCTGGTACTGGCCTACACCCACTGCCCGGGGTTCGATTTTTACTAATTCGGACAGAGGATCTTGAATGCGGCGGGCAATGGAGACTGCGCCTCTTGCCGACACATCCAGGGTGGGGAATTCTTTTTTGGCCAGTTTGGAGGCAGAATAAACGCTGGCCCCAGCCTCGTTGACGATAGTGTAGGTCAGGTCCGGCTGGTGAAAGGATTTGATAAATTCCGCTACAAAGAGCTCTGTTTCTCTGGAGGCTGTGCCGTTGCCGATGACAATTGCTGTAATCCCGTACTTGTTTACCAGGTGGGATAGAACTGCTGCCGATTCTCCGGTTTTTTTCTGGGGAGGCGTAGGGTAGAAAACGCCTGTCTCTAAAAGCTTTCCCGTATCATCAATGACGCACCATTTGCAGCCGGTACGGTAAGCCGGGTCTATACCCAGGACCACCTTACCACGTACCGGCGGCTGTAGCAGCAGGCTACGCAGGTTTTGGGAAAACACCTTGATTGCCTGGGCGGCCGCTTTTTCCGTGAGCTCGTTGCGGATATCCCGTTGGATCGAGGGTGCCAGGAGTCTTTTATAGCCGTCCCTGATTGCTTTTTCCACGTAAGCAGCAGTTGCAGAGGCTTTTTTTAAATATCTGCTTCCCAGCCAGTTTAAAATCGATACTTCATCCACTGCAACGGAGACACTGAGTACCTCCTCCCTTTCCCCTCTGTTAATGGCCAGCACCCGGTGGGGTGGGATTTTACCTACTGGTTCACTGTAAACATAATAATCGCGATAGGTCTGGTCCTCCATAGTGTTGCGTCCACTGGTGATCAGTCGACCGGTGCGCCTGGTCTGGTTGCGTATCCAACTGCGCACATCGGCGTCCTCGGCGACAATTTCGGCGACAATGTCCATCGCCCCCTGCAAAGCTTCTTCTGTTGTGGGAACAGACTCAGAGATATAAGCCTGAGCCTCCTGTTCTGGGTTGCCGGAGGCAGGCAGGGACAAAAGGTAGGCGGCCAAAGGTTCCAGCTCATTATCCCTGGCCACACCAGCCCTGGTTTTACGCTTGGGCCTGTAAGGTAGATATAAATCCTCTAGCTGGGAGAGTTTTGTACAGCCGGCTATTTTAGCCTGCAGCTCGCTGGTCAGCCAGCCCTGTTCGTCTATCAAACGGATTATTTCCGCCTTGCGCTGGGACAGGCTGGTATAGTGTTTGTGCAGTTCATCGATACTGCGGATTTGTTCTTCATCCAGTTCACCAGTTTGTTCTTTGCGATAACGGGCAATAAAAGGGATGGTGTTATCTGCCAGCAGCTTGACGGTACTAGTTACCTTTTGCTGTTGGATGCCCGTTTCCTTAGCGATGATGGCGATGATATCAACCTGGTCTTTGTTCAATATATGTTCCTTTCCTTTTGCAGAGGTAGTTTTTCCTATATTATTATCTTTTGTAACAGGCTGCAAGTATTTTCCCTTTTCAGGCCGGCCCAGATCAGGGAAATAGTGCTGCCTGTTTGGTGCAATGGGCTAATAATTAAGAGGTATCATTAGTTATTTCGGGAATTAAGGTATGTATGACCCTGATTTTTGTTGGAAAGGAGAGGAGAGGATAATTGGCTGTAAATAAACTGATCAGAGCTGCCGGCAAGGGGGATCCTGCGGAAAAAATCAGGTATCTGGTGCGGGAAAAAGGCATGGACATAAATGCACAGGATGAAAATGGCATGACTCCCTTGATCCATGCGGCATTTTTTGGGCACCTGCATGTGGTCAAAGAGTTGTTGGATCTGGGGGCAGATGTAAACCTGCGGGGCAAAGGCGGCGTTACTGTATTAATGGCTGCCCTGCAGAATGTTGCCAATGGGGACATTGCCCGGATGCTGGTTGAGGGTGGTGCCGATGTGAACGCCGGTGATGAACAGGGGTTAACCCCGCTAATGGCTGCCATTTACACTGACAGCAAGGAGATGACCCTATATCTGCTGGAAAAGGGAGCTAAAATTGACGTTAAAAACGACAAGGGGTGGACAGCCCTGGATCTGGCCAAACAGAAGGGGAACCGCCAGCTGATAAGGATCCTACACAGGGCTGGTTCTTTTCAAAATGCGGACCTAATTTATGCCGCCCGGATTGGCGATATCGGGTGGTTGGAGGAAATGATCAAGGGCGGTGGGGATGTGAACGCCTGTAATGAAAGTCAGGAAACCCCCCTGATATGGGCTGCTTTCTATGGCCATTACAAAGGGGCCAGGCTGTTGCTGGATCATGGGGCCAGGGTGAATGACAGGAGCAAAGGGGGCTGGACGGCCTTGATGGCAGCGGTGGAAACTGGACGCAAAGACGTGGTGGAGCTCCTGCTGGAGAGGGGCGCAGATGTCACTGCAAAAACAGATCAGGGTGATACAGCACTGACCCTGGCGCAAAAAAATGACCATGGCCATATTGCCGCCATTATTCAGGATTACAGCGGGCCGGAGAAACAATAGTTTTATGATTTGTTAATAAATAATAAACATTTAATTAATCTCCCCCCGATATACTGGAAACAGGAATAATTTTATCGGGGGGATAGATATGGGTCTGATGGTTGTTGTTTTCTTTACTTTGTTTCTGGTAATGGAGATACCCCGGTTTGAGGACTATATCATTGCCGAAATTTAGTTGGTTTTAACACCGTTTTCTTGGAGATATTTTTTAAGCGCCATGATGTTTATTTCACCAAAATGGAAAACAGATGCGGCCAGTAGTATGTCTGCCTTACCTGCCTGGGCTGCCTCTAAAAAGTGGGCCATTGTACCTGCGCCGCCGGAAGCGATTATCGGTGTTTTTACCGCTTTTTTGATACTATGGATTAGGGGAATGTCATAGCCGGTTTTGGCCCCATCCCTGGTTTTGCTGGTAGGCAACAGGTAGCCCGCTCCTCTTGCTTCTGCCTCTTGGGCCCATTCCACCGCATCTTTGCCTGTGGGGGTGTTGCCGCCGTCCACGTGTACCTCGTAGCCGGAAGGGAGGGCCGGGTTGTGGTCCACATCAATAGCTACCACCAGCTTGGTGGAACCAAATTCTGTTGCCACCTGATCTATTAAGCCAGGGTGGCGGAAGGCTGCGCTGCTGATGGAAACCCTGTCGGCCCCTGCTTCTAGTACTGCACCGGCGCTTGCTATAGAATCAATGCCACCGCCTACGGTAAAGGGTACAGTGGCCACCTGGGCCACCTGTTTCACCACATCTAAGGTGGTCTTTCTTTTTTCGATGGTAGCAGTGATATCCAAAAAGGCCAGCTCGTCGGCCCCATTCCGGCAGTAAATCCGGGCGCATTCCACCGGATCACCCGCATCCTTTAGATTGACAAAATGGACCCCTTTTACTACCCTTCCGTCTTTTATGTCCAAACAGGGCATTATCAGTACCTTGCTCAATCCCATCAGATCTCCTTTCAGGTATGTTGCCAGGCTTGATCATTTCTCGTTTAAATGTTTAAAACCCTGCATGGGGCAGGCCGATTATCAAGCCGTAGGCAATGTTTCATGGGGATAAGAGGTTTCCCATAAAATGGCCCCACACTGAGGCAGGGGTTTGGTCACAAATGATGAATTTTATAAAAGAAAAGGAAGGAGGTGGCGAATTGAAAAAAACAATGACGTTATTACTGGTTATTTGTGCAGTAATATTTTTAACTGGCTGTGGCGAAAACAACCAGATAAGTGCAACAGGACCCCAGCCAGTCCTGGAACAACCGGTGGAGCCCGGCGCTGGTGCGGCAATTGAACCAGATCCGGAAGGCGAGGGGAAAACCACGCCGGTCCCGGAGCCAACAGCTCGAGACACCGGGGAGTTTAAACTGGGCAACGAACTGCTCCTTACCAAGTATCGCTACCTGGTGGCGGGGAAAAAGGTAGGGCTGGTGACCAACCAGAGCGGCGTGACCAGCAGCGGCAAAAGTACCATTGATTTGCTGGCTGGGGACAGCGCTGTCCAGCTTACCGCCCTCTATGGTCCCGAGCACGGTATAGATGGTACCGCCGGTGCCGGTCAGTATGTAGAATCTTACACCCATCCGGAACTAGGTGTTCCTGTTTACAGCCTTTATGGCAGTACCAGGATGCCCACCCCCCAGATGCTGAGCAATATTGATGTGCTTGTTTTTGATATTCAGGATATTGGGGCCCGGACTTATACCTTTATGTCTACCCTGAATTACTGCCTGGTGGCGGCCCAGAAATGTGGCAAGCCGGTGGTGGTGCTTGATCGTCCCAACCCGGTGGGGGGTACGATTGTGGACGGCCCGGTTTTGGAAGACCCCTATATCACCTTTGTCGGTGTGGACAATCTGCCCACTGCCCATGGTATGACGGCAGGGGAGCTGGCCCAGTTCTTTAATCGTAAAATTGGTGCTGACTTGAAGGTGGTTCCTATGGAGGGCTATACCAGGGAGATGATCTATCAGGATACAGGGTTGTCCTGGGTGCAAACGTCACCGAACATACCTGACCTGGATTCGGTTTTCGGCTATATGGCCACCGGCCTGGGTGAAGGAACAGGCATCTTCCAGGCTGATAAGTTCAAATGGATTGGTGGTAAAGGTGTTGACGCCCAGAGGTATGCCGATCTTTTAAATCAGGCTGGGCTTCCGGGGGTAACATTTATACCGGAGGTCAGGGGGGAGGCAGGGGGCGTCCGCTTGCAAATCGAGGACTATCATTCCTTTAACCCAGCCCGAACAGGCATCTATACCCTAACCTACGCCCACATGCTAAATAATTTTACCGTGCCCAAAAGCAGTCAGACCATCATCATGTTTGATAAAATTATGGGCAGTAACAAAATCGGCCAGTATCTGGAACAGGGGCTGACCCCCCAAGAGATTGTGGCCAGGTATACTCCGGGGCTGGATCAATTTAAAGCGGAGCGGCACAATTATCTTATATATTAAGTTCGTTCTATGTCCAAGGCGATCAGATCCCTGACCACTTCGGCTGCCAGCAACAGGCCGGCTACCGAGGTCACAAATGAAATGCTTCCGGGGGCACGGCGGTGGGAGGTGCCGGGCTCATCCGGGGATGTACCGGTTTTACAGACAGGGTCTACTGTGGTTAGGGGTTTTAAAGGTTGCTCCCGCGAGTAAACAACCTTTAAATCCTTAATTCCCCTTTTCCGCAGTTCCCTGCGCATTACCCTGGCCAGGGGGCAAACTGAGGTTTTGTATATATCCGCGATAAGGAACTTTGTCGGGTCCAGGATGTTGCCTGCCCCCATGGAGCTGATTACCGGTAGACCCAACTGTTTGGCGTTTACAACCAGGTCGATCTTGGCGGTTACTGTGTCCACTGCATCCACAATATAGTCATAGTCCGGTTTGATCAGTTCCTGGGCCTTTCCCGGCAGATAAAAGGTCTTATGTAAGGTTACTTCGGCCCCGGGGTTAATATCCAGAATCCGCTCCCCCATTGCTTCTACCTTGGGTTGGCCGACAGTCTTTCTGGTGGCGTGGATCTGCCTATTGATGTTGGTGGGGTCAATATTGTCACCGTCAACCAGGGCGAAAGCCCCCACACCAGCCCGGGCCAGTCCCTCAACTGCAAAGGAGCCCACACCGCCGATGCCGAATACGGCAACCCTACTGAGTGAAAGCTTTGCCAATGCCTTTCCTCCAATCAGCACTTCTGTTCTGGCAAATTCCTTGCGCATATAACACACCCTAAACTAATATTTCAACAATTATAGCACAGGTGCCGATCATTCCTGCACTGGTGAAACAAAGATCTTTTTGTTTTTATTAGCCAATTATGCAGCTTTGCATGGAGGGTTTATTTATTATTGAGGAGAAATATATAATCAGGGTGGTCAAAAACTAATAGCAAATAGACATGTGTATACTATTAGGAGGGAATATGAAAATTTTTTTAATTGTTGTTGGAGTAATAATAGTTACTGTTATTATTGCTCTGGGCATTATCGGCTATAAAAAATCGAAAAAACTATATGCCGCATATGTGGAAAGGACTATTGCCAAACTGCCCTGGGTGAAGGCGGAGGTTTTGGAACTGAATATAGAAAGGCTAAATGCGGGAACAAAATACTCCATCACCTTTGCTGATGAGGGCGTCAAGATGAGGCATATTGCTTATGAGGGTGGTTTAAAGATGGTTGAGGATTTAAGGAATAATGAAAAGCCATACATAAAATTTAAACGCCTCAAGGATGATGTCCCCTTTCCCCGGGTCAGGGGTTGGACTGTGGCACAGGGTTTATATAATATCGAGCTGCATGTTCAGAAATTGGGCGGGGAACGGGCCTGAAAAAAGAGATCTTTAAAACTATAAACACATATATTAAGGCGGGCTAACAGTATGAGTGACATATTTGATTATTCATTTAGAAAAATACTAGCCGCATCAGCTTCTGATGCGCCTACTCCAGGGGGGGGCAGTATTTCTGCCCTGGCCGGGGCGCTGGGTGTGGCTATGGCTGCTATGGTGGGCCATCTAACAATGGGCAGACCCAAATATGCAGAGGTAGAAGCCGAAGCCCGGGATGTTACAGGCAGGGCCTATCTGGTTATGGCGGAATTGGAGAAATTAATGGCGGCGGATATAGCCGCTTTTAGCAAATTGATGGAAGCCTACAGACTGCCCAGGGATAGTGCTGAGGAAAAAGCCAGGCGTGACCAGGCTGTGCAGAAAGCAGCAAAGGTAGCCACTGAGCTGCCTCTGGAAATTGCCGAAACCTTGCTAGAAGCCCTGGTGATAACGGAAAAGATATCCGGGATAGGCAACAAGATGGCTATCAGCGACGCCGGAGTAGCGGCATATCTCTGTGAGGCAGCCTTGCAAGCTGTGTTATTAAATGTGGATATCAATGTCAAGATGATTAATGATGCTGACTTTGTGGCCGGGGTTAATCAAAAAAGAAAAGAACTAGCTAGCAAGGCTGGGCAGCTCAGAGATACGGCTTTAGCTGCGGTAAAGAAAAGAATATATTAGGTGATGCATTAGGAGGACTTTACTGCCGCTAGTTTTGTTTTGCCCGGCAGGAAAAGGGATAGTAGCAGACCTGCAACAGGGAAAAACAGCATTACTAGGAAAATAGAGGGAAACCCCCAGGTGTCTGCTACCCATCCCAGCAAGGTGGCTCCTACCCCACCCATACCAATGCCCAGCCCTAGAGTCAGTCCGGCGGCCAACCCAATGTTATTGGGCAGCAATTCCTGTCCTAAAACAACTGTAACGGCAAATGTTGAAATCAGTGTGAACCCTGCAGCAGCAACCACAACCATAGACCATATACCCTGGGTGTAGGGAAACAGGTACAGCAGTGGTATCATTATAGCCATAGAGGTTATGACCACATTTTTTAGACCCCAGCGATCGGCGAGGGGTCCACCAACGAGGGTTCCCAGGGCCCCCGAAAACAGATAAAGGGTAACCATAGATGCGGCATAGGTGTTGCTATGCTGGAGGTGGAGGACATAATACTGGGGTAAAAAGGTTACCAGGCCAAAATGAACCCAGGAGCGCATGATGATCACAAATACCAGTAGCAAGATTGAAATCACCACGCTGGTGGAAATAGATAGGCCCTTCTTGCTGGGGGACTGATCATCGCTATTTATCGGCCCCAGCAGCCGGCCGGCTGTATCAGTAGCCGTGATACTGGGCAGGTACAACAAAAGCAACAGGGCCATGATCCCATTTAACACTAGAAAACCGGTTGTACCTTTGAGCCCTGCTAACCCCAGGAATAGGGCGGCCAGGACGGGGCCGGCAGCAAAGCCAAAATTGCCGCCTACTGCATATAAGGACATGCCGGTTGCTTTTTGCCGGCCGCTGGCAAAACGGGAGTATTTTGAGCCCTCTGGGTGATAGGCGGCAACGCCCAGTCCACTTAGCAGCGTGGCTGCCATTAAAATGTGGTAACCGGTGGCAAAACCAGTCAGCGACATGCCTAACCCGGCCAGCAAGCAGCCCAGGGGTATTAGCCAGGCAGCATTAAACCTATCACTAAAAACACCGAAAGCTGGTTGGATCACCGAGGAACTAAGGTTAAATGATAACATTACCATACCCACCTGCAACTGGCTAAGGGCTAAAACCGGCTGCAAAAAGGTCAGGATTATCGGCAGTGCCCCCTGGTTTAAATCAGCGAAGGCATGTCCGGTGCCCAGTAGGCCTAAAACTTTTTTGTTCATACACTCATCCCTTTCACAAGCTGTCAAAATTCTTCACATAGTTGCATCCAAAAAACCCCGGCGGTCAATGGTCACTAAATTATTTTACTACAGTTTTCAGCGTATAAGGATGATTATATGGAAATTCATTTTTAAATTTGCATCTAGGAATAGGGGAAAGAAGGTTTTTTAACTTATATATGGTGCACAGGCTCAAAGCACAGCTTTTGAATACGGCATCAAAACTGCCCCACCGGGATTCAAGAAGGTGCGAAGGTATAAATCCTTCTGTGAGACCTGCATAGCAGGCTATTTTCGATGATGCTAGAATCCCATGACTTTAGTCGTGGTAGTATGTCAACGCCTCCCTGGGTATCGGCATCCTGATCTCCAATATCGCCAAAAATCAGATGCAGGCCTTCCCGATGTCCTTTTTTGTTCTTTTGCCCAGCATTATGCTGTCGGGCTTCCTGTTTCCCCGGGAAGCCATGCCCCTGGCCATCCAGTATCTTAGCAACATTATTCCTTTGACCTACCACCTGGTTATTATCAGAGGTATTGTGCTCAAAGGAATCGGATTTCCCTACCTGTCTCTCAGGTAGCGGCGTTGCTCATTTTTTCTGTTGTCCTGATTGCTGGGAGCATTATTAAGTTTAAGAAAAAAATTGTTTAACTAAAAACCGACGCCGGGTAGTGCGTTTGTTAATGGTTTGACCTATCTTTTATTCAATCTATGTTTGATTATGATAAGGAAAGAAGAAAAAACTAGGGTCATAGGAGAGAATAATGGTATAATTAAGGTGTCCCATTGTAGGAAAATTCACACAAAGGAAGCATTCAACCGGGGGTGATGATAGTGACGTTATACAAGGAGGCAGCACCTGCACTCCAGGAGGAGTTGGCAGATGGGGAATGTCGCTATGTTATCGCGGAGCTTACCAGACAGAATAATCGCATGGCCATTATCCAGCAGATAGCCAAAAGCATAAATGTGGAAATGAGCTATGAGGAGATCATTAATGAGGTGGCCGTCCCGTTACGCAGTGTGCTGTCATACGACCTGCTGAGTTTTTGTTTACTGGAAAAGGGGCAGCTAATCATTAAAGCCAGCATTCCGAAGGAACAGGAAATACTGGGGGAAGGCTGGGTGTTGCACAGCAACAACTCGGCACCCTGGAAGGCAATCCATGAGAAACGGTGTTTTTTGCGGCAGGACATCTGGAATGATGCCGACAAATATCAGGAAGATGATTACCTACGCATGGTTAAAATTAAATCAGCAATCATGGCTCCACTGCTGGTAAATAATGAAGCTATTGGGTCATTGAATTTTGGCAGCAAGGAGACATACGCCTATTCAGAGAACGACTTTATTTTCGTACAGCAATTGGCTGATCAACTAGCGGTATGTATCAACAACACCCGCTTGTTTGGGGAAGTTTCCCGGAGTAAAAGAGAGTGGGAGGAAACCTTCAAGGCAGTTCCTGATAAGCTTTTTCTGATAGATCGTACCTTTAATGTTCTAAGATATAATAAACAGGAAAGCCCGACCAAGGGCTACTGCGATATGGAAAGAAAGTGCTACCAATTGTTGGCTATCTGTGGTGATGGCCGACAATTTTGCCCTGCTGTGGAAGCATTCAAAACAGGTAAATCAACTACCAGGGAGATAACTCACCCATATACCAAGGCAATCTACAATATTTCCGCTTATCCTGTATATGGAGATGGCGGTGAACCATCTGCTATGGTAGTTTATGTGCAGGATGTAACGATTAAAAGAAAAATGGAGTCCCAACTCTTCCAGTCGGCCAAGCTAGCCGCCATTGGCGAAATGGCTGCAGGAGTAGCCCATGAGTTAAACAGTCCGCTGACCGCCATCATTGGTGATGCCAGTTTGATTTTAAGAAAGACTGCTGGTGGTGATAGGCATTTTAAACTATTGCTGGATATCAAAAACTGTGGCCGCAGGAGCAAAAGAATAATTCAAAATCTGTTGACCTTCGCCCGGCAGGATAGCTATATCTTCGAGCCGGTTTCATTGAACGAGGTTGTTGAAAGTAGTCTCTATCTTGTTTCCTATCAGATTGAAAAAAACAAAATAGCCATTGTTAAAAGAATAGAACATAATCTGCCAATGATCATGGGCAATAAACTGCAACTAGAGCAGGTAGCCGTCAATTTTTTGCTCAATGCCCGTGACGCCCTGGAAGGTGTAAATGGGGGAAGGATAGATGTCTGCACAGGAGTAATTGAGGATCCGGAGACAATGGGCCCCGCGGTAACGATAAATGTCAGTGATAATGGTGTGGGGATAGAGCAAGGGCTTCTAAGCCAGATTTTTAACCCCTTTTACACCACCAAAGAAAAAACCAGGGGCACCGGTCTAGGGCTTTCGGTAAGCCTGGGTATAGCCCAGATCCATAACGGGAGGATAGAGGTAAGCAGTGAACCGGGTGTTGGCAGTACATTTTCCCTGATACTGCCGGTAGAGTGCAAAAATAAATGCACAACAAGGAAGGGAAAAGAGATATGAAAAAACCAGTAGTTTTGGTTGTTGATGATGAGGTTGAGGTTGGCACCTTTTTTGAATTTTACCTGAGCGAGGAGAGGGGGCTGCCTGTAGACGTGGCCAACTCAGGGGATGAAGCCCGATCCCTGTTCCACGAAAGAAAATATGACTTGGCCCTACTTGATTTAAAGCTGCCCGATACGGACGGAATTACCCTTCTAAAGGAAATAAAAGAAATCAATCCGACTTGTGAGATAATTATTATGACGGGTTATAGTACCGTAAAAACTGCAGTGGAAGCGATGAAACTAGGTGCCCTGGACTACATTGACAAACCCTTTGATGAATTGGATGAGCTTGATAGCATAATTGATCAGGCTGTGCATTTGATATTAAATAGGAGCAAATTTGCTGGTGGCGAGATTGAAAAACTAGCTCTAAGGCACGGAATAGTAACCTCAGGAGATAGCCCATTTAAAAACCTGCTGTCATTTTGTAAAAAGGTGGCGACGAGGAAAATTTCTGTTCTTATTGAAGGTGAAACGGGCACCGGGAAAGAGGTCTTGGCCAGGTTTATCCATGCCAACAGTTTACGCGCTGATTTCCCGTTTATCAGTATTAACTGTGGTGCCTTGCCGGAGACCTTACTGGAAAGTGAGCTTTTTGGCCATGAAAAAGGGGCTTTTACAGGGGCCCAAGGGCAAAGACAGGGCATATTCGAGCTGGCGGATAGAGGGACACTCTTTTTGGATGAGGTGGGAGAGGCTACACCGGCCATACAGGTAAAGTTACTCCGGGTTCTGGAAAGTGGTGAGTTTTTCAGGGTCGGGGCAGAAAAATCAATTAAAGCTGATGTGCGGATCATAGCTGCTACCAACAAAAATCTTGAGGAAGCTGTTAGGGATAACCTTTTTAGGGAGGACCTGCTATACCGCCTGGACGTGGTGCGTGTTAATATACCACCCCTCCGTGAACGCCGGATGGATATATTGCCTTTGGTTGATTATTTTATTGAAAAAAACCGTCCCCTAGATTGTTTTCCGGTAAAAGTTGGGTTCAGCCCCGAAGCGAAGGAGTTGTTGCAAAACTATGATTGGCCAGGTAATGTCAGAGAGCTGGCTAACGCTGTAGCCAGGGCGATGGTAATCAGGGAGAGCAGTGTCATGGATGTAAGCTGCTTGCCCAAAAATATTATCTCCCACTGTGGTGGGGAGCAAACATGTGGGTCTGTGAATTTTGCCCACCTGGACCTAAAGGAAGCCATAAGGGGCCTGTCCAAAAAGATGCAGCAAATTGTCCCCAACAATGAAGATATAGATATCAGAGAGATTTCAGAACTGCTAAAAGGTGAAGGGGACACCATAATCAAGAATATAATTGAAAAAACACTTGAGAAAACGGGTAATAACAGGTCGGAAGCGGCCAGGCTTTTGCATGTAAGTCCAAGGGTTTTGAGATATTTACTACATGAGAAGGAATAAATAGACAAGTTTAAAATAGGTTTTTGTGACTAAAAAAAATATAAGAAAAAGCGTAGGCTGCCGGAATTTCGGCAGCCTGACGCTTTTTTGGCGGCTATTTGTTGGATGGGTTTGAAAATTGAATTATCCCTAGAGCCCTATAAACCAGGCAAAACCTGCAGTTTGTCGAATGTTCAGAATTTTGCCTCCTCCCGGCATGCTATTTGCATGTTGTCTAGTATAGAAGTTCTTTTTGAAGGGAGGAATAAAAGCCGTTATGTACAGGGTAGTCAAAAAAGCAGTATTGGCGCCAACATTAAACCTGTTTGAAATTGAGGCCCCACTGGTGGCCAGAAAAGCTATGGCCGGACAATTTATCATCCTGCGTGTTGACGAGGTAGGGGAAAGAATACCATTGACCATTGCTGACTATGATCGGGGGAGAGGTACTATCACCTGTGTCTTCCAGGAGGTTGGTAAGACAACCAAGGAGCTAGGTGCCTTAAATGAGGGGGACTATTTACAGGACTTTGTTGGCCCATTGGGAATGCCGTCACATATTGAAAATTTTGGCCGTGTGATCTGTGTGGGCGGTGGTGTTGGTGTGGCCCCTGTTTTCCCCATTGCCCGGGCCTTGAAAGAGGCGGGCAATGAAGTGATTGGGATCATGGGCGCGCGAACGAAGGATCTCCTTTTCTGGGAAGAAAAAATGAGATCTGCCTGTAGTGAGCTGCATGTGACCACTGATGATGGGTCCTACGTGCGAAAGGGTTTTGTTACAGATTTGCTTAGAGAGGTAATTGAAGAGAAAAAGGACGTTGGTTTATGTGTGGCTATTGGGCCCTTGCCAATGATGCGGGCAGTATGCAATCTAACGAAGGATTATGATTTGAAAACGATTGTTAGTCTTAATTCCATTATGGTGGACGGTACAGGAATGTGTGGCTGTTGCCGGGTTAACGTCGGTGGTGAAATGAGGTTTGCCTGTGTGGATGGCCCCGAGTTTGACGGTCACCAGGTAGATTTTGCAGAAATGGCCAGGCGAGCAGTGATTTATAAGCCGCTGGAGCAGCAGGCCTTAAACCGTTTTGTAGAAAAACAAGAGCACAGATGCACCTGCGATTGTGGAGGTGGCGAAAAGTGACACAAGGGAAAAAGCCCAAAAAAACTATTGCACCGAAAAAAAACCCCATGCCTACCCAGGACCCGATCCAGCGGGCCAGAAATTTTGATGAGGTGGCTCTGGGATATTCGGAAGAGGCTGTTGTGGCCGAAGCCAACCGTTGCCTGCAGTGCAAGAACGCTCCCTGCCGCCGGGGTTGCCCTGTGGAGGTAGACATCCCGGCGTTTATAGCGCTGGTTGCAAAACGGGATTTTGCTGGGGCCATAAAAAAGCTGAAGGAAAAAAATGCTTTACCGGCGGTATGCGGCAGGGTTTGTCCCCAGGAGAGCCAGTGTGAAAAATATTGTACCCTTGGCAAAAAGCACGAACCGGTAGCCATCGGCCGTATTGAAAGGTTTTGCGCGGATTGGGAGCTGGCTAACGGTGTATTACCTCAAAAGGTGGAACCACCCACAGGGAAAAAAGTGGCTGTTGTGGGATCTGGGCCATCGGGTTTAACCTGCGCTGCTGATTTAGCAAAATTGGGACATAAGGTTAATGTTTTTGAGGCGCTCCACGTGCCCGGTGGGGTTTTGATGTACGGTATACCTGAGTTTAGGTTGCCAAAAAAGGTAGTGCAGGCCGAGATTAGTAACCTAAAAAATTTGGGTGTCAACATCGAGGTAAATGCAGTGGTGGGCAAGTTTGCTGTGGTGGATGAATTGCTTAATGGGGGTGGGTATGACGCAATGTTCATCGGCACCGGAGCAGGGCTGCCTTACTTTATGAATATACCGGGCGAGAATGCTTGTGGCGTATACTCTGCCAATGAGTTTCTCACCAGGACCAACCTGATGAAAGCTTACCGCTTCCCTGAGGCCGATACCCCCATTAGGGTAGGACGTAAGGTGGCGGTGCTGGGTGGGGGCAACGTAGCCATGGATGCCGCCCGCACTGCATTACGGTTAGGTGCTGAGGAATCCTGGATTGTTTACCGTCGTTCGAAAAACGAGCTGCCCGCCCGCCATGAGGAGGTGGAGCATGCTGAGGAGGAGGGTGTGAAATTTGCCTTCTTAACCAGCCCGACCAGAATTATTTACGATGATGATTATTGGGTGACAGCAATGGAATGTCTGGAGTATGAACTGGGTGAACCGGATGATTCCGGCAGACGTAGACCGGTACCCATACCGGGCTCTGAGTTTGTCATGGATGTAGATACTGTTGTAGTGGCTATTGGTCAGGGTCCAAACCCACTGGTTCCCCGGACCACCAAAGATTTGGCCTGCAATAAAAGGGGCAACATCGTCGCTGATGCTGAGACTGGCGCTACATCCAAACCCGGTGTATATGCAGGGGGTGATGTGGTTACAGGCGCCGCTACGGTAATCCTGGCTATGGGTGCCGGACGCACAGCGGCAAAGTCAATACATGCTTATTTAAACGGCAAGAACTAAATCTGTTTGGAGGAGGTCAACTATGTTGCAGGATTACCTATTTCCAGTAACCGTAAATGAGGCTGTTTCCTTTTTGCAAGATCACAAGGGGCAGGCGCGAATTATTGCCGGGGGCACTGACCTGATGCTGGACATTCCGGAAGGTAAGATTGAAACAAACTACCTGGTTGATATCAGCCGCATCCCCGAATTGAGGGAAATAACTATGGAAGATGATCTGATCTATATTGGGGCAGCGGTGACCCATAACCAGGTAGCAGGTTCAGAACTTATTCAACAAAATGCCGCAGCTCTGGCTCAGGCTGCTGGTTATGTCGGTTCTTATCAAATTAGGAATGCGGGGACTGTTGTGGGCAACGTTTGCAATGCCCAGCCTGCCGCAGATGCTGCAGTGGCTTTGGTAGCGCTAGGGGCAACTGCGGAAATAAACACACCAGATGGTAGAGAGTATATCCCTGTAGAAAAAATGTATGCCGGGGTGGGAAAATCGACCATTGATAGTACCAGCCAGCTGGTTTCAAGGATCAGCTTGCCGGCGGCCCAGGGAAATCAAGGAACCGCCTTTGTGCGTCTGCAACAACGCAATGCTCTAGCCTTGCCCATGCTAAATGTGGCTGTGATGGTGACACTGGAGGGTGCTCACTTCAAGTGGGCTCGTATTTGTATGGCGCCTGTGGGCCCGGGTCCTATGCGGGCGTTGGGTGCGGAAGAAGTTTTGAAAGATGCAAAAATCACCCGGGATGTAATTGAAAAAGCAGCCCTGGCAGCGTTGGAACATGCCAACCCTAGAAATAGTGCACTCAGAGGTTCTAAGGAATACCGCACCTCTGTACTTCCAGTGTTGGTCAGGAGGGCTTTGGAACAGGCTGTTGCTGATGCAGGCGGCTCATCTAATTAATACAGGAGGAGGTAAATTATGGGCTCAAAAATTCTTAAATTTACACTTAACGGGGAGCCGATTGAAATAGCCGTGTCCCCCGATGAAATGCTTATTGATGTGTTAAGGGACAGACTAGAGCTGACTGGAACAAAAAAAGGCTGCGGTAAGGGGGAATGCGGCGCCTGCACTGTAATCATTAACGGTGAAGCCGTAAATTCTTGCCTGGTTCCAGCCATGAAAGCTAGTTGTGCAGTCGTGGAGACCATTGAGGGCGTTGGCGGCCCAGATAAGTTTCACCCCGTGCAGGAGACATTCATGGACATGGGTGCTATCCAGTGTGGCTTTTGTACACCAGGCATGATTATGTCTGCCAAAGCCTTGCTTGACAAAAACACCAACCCTACCGACAAGGAGATCAAAAAGGCCATTTCCGGTAACATCTGCCGTTGCACAGGCTATGTGAAAATTGAAGAAGCAGTGCGGGCGGCTGCTGAAAAGATGAGAGAGGATCAGTAAAGGAGGGGCAGCATGAAAGAATACAAGGTTATTGGGAAAAGTGTCAGGAAGTTGGATGCGGCGGAAAAGGCTACTGGTACCGCCGGGTTTACCAGCGACATAAAATTGCCGGGTATGCTTTACGGTAAGGTGTTGCGCAGCCCACACCCTCATGCTCGGATAGCGAGTATTGATACAACAGAGGCGGAAAAGCTACCCGGGGTGAAGGCGGTGGCTACCTATAAGAACACATCAAGGGAGTTGTTTAACACCTCTGCGACGATGACTTTTACAGTGCCTCCGGAAAAACCAGTGTTGGATCAGTACATTTTCGATAATGTGGTGCGTTATGTAGGCGATGAGGTGGCGGCTGTGGCTGCTACCACTGAAAAAATTGCTGAAGCAGCCCTAAGGCTGATCAAGGTTGAATACGAACCTCTGCCCACTGTTTATGACCCAAAGGAGGCGATGACTGCCGAGGCACCTGTTATTCACGAGTGTAAACTTAAGAATATCCCAGGTGAGGTGATCCAGATCCCCTTTGGCGATGTGGAAAAGGGTTTTAAAGAATCAGATGTAATTGTCGATAAGGAATATTATCTCCCGGTTGTAAAGCAGACGCAAATGGAGACTCAGGCCGCTGTGGCCCAGGTTGGATATGATGGGAAAATAACGGTTTGGAGTACAACCCAGACGCCACACCCCACGAAGATTATTCTGGCAAAAATTTTCCAGGTCCCTGAGAGCAAGGTTAGGGTCCTGAACCCACCTTACATTGGGGGCGGTTTTGGTGTACGCATCGGCCTCAGCGCGAAGGCGGAACCTATTGCGGTGGCTCTATCCCTGCTGACTAAAAAGCCGGTTAAGGTAGTTTACAGTAGGAAGGAAGACTTTATTGCTTCAGATACCCGCCATGCTGGTTATGTATCTGTCAAGTTGGGAGCAAAAAAAGATGGCACCTTTCACTCCATGTATTTAAAAGCGACACTAAACGGTGGTGCATACTGCAGCTTTAGTGTGGAAACCCCCGGTGTGCTTGGCTGCATGGGTTTAGCTGTCTATCGTGTGCCCAACCAATTTTATTATGGGCATAGTGTTTATACCAATACCACCCCGGCGGGGGCTATGCGTGCTTTTGGTAACCCGCAGGCCATTTTAGCACTGGAGTCTACTGTAGATATCATGGCGGAAAAGCTGGGCATGGATCCACTGGAGCTGCGCCTGAAAAACATTATGCAGGTGGGGGATCCCTGGGTACTTCCCTACAAATGTGGTTCGACCGGCCTGGCTGAATGCATTGAAAAAGGTGCAAAAAGTATTGGTTGGGAAAACCGTGACAAATTAAATAAACCAGGTGCTAAAAAACTAAGGGGCATTGGTATGGCAGTTGGTACCCACGTCAGTAACGCCTGGCCCTTCTGTGGCGACTATGATAACGCTTACGTGACCGTCCAGCAGGATGGCACCGTGCACCTGGCCAGCGGTGTGCCCGACATGGGGACAGGTACCAGCACCACCTTGCCCCAGCTAGTGGCTGAGGTCATGGGTGTGGGCATTGATCAGATGAGCATGACTTTCGCAGATACAGCCTCAACCCCCTATGATGTGGGCAGCCATGCCAGCCGTACCCTCTATGCAGCCGGTACCGCGGTTGTTGCCGCAGCTAAGGATGCCAGGAAGCAGGTTTTGGAATATGCTGCAGACCTCTTTAAGGTAGCACCGGAGAGACTGGTTCTGGAAGATTCAGCCATATACCCTGTGGGCCAAACTACCGGGGATGACTGTAAAGGTAGCCCGGTATGTACAATTGGGGGGAAAGAGAAAAAACGAATAACATTAAAGGAATTGGCTCACGAAGCGCACCTGCGCAACAAACAGTTTATCGGTGTTGGACGGATAGTACCTGACAATGCCCCACCCTGGCACGCCCATTTTGCTGAGGTAGAGGTTGATACGGAGCTGGGCCAGATAAAGGTGCTGAGAATGGCTGCTGCCCATGATGCGGGCAAGGTTATTCACCCAGTTATCGTTGAGGGGCAAGTTGAGGGCGCCATTTTGCAAGGTGTTGGATACGCTCTTGGTGAGGAAATAAAATATGATGAAAAAGGTAGACAATTGCATGACAGTTTCCACAAGTACATGCAGCCTACTGTGGAAGATAGGCCTGAAATGGAGATATTCCTCGTAGAAACATATGAACCAACAGGTCCATTTGGCGGTAAGGGTGTGGGTGAATGCGCTCTTGTGCCCACAGCACCTGCTATCACTAACGCCATTTATAATGCAACCGGCGTCCGGTTTTACGAAATCCCAGTAACTGAAGAAAAAATGTTTAAAGCCCTAAAAGAACAGGCCAGTAAAACTGTTTAAATAATGCCCGGCACGGGTTTGCAAGCTCTAGGTGGCGGCCCGTGCCCCAAGGCTATCCCAAAAAACACAAAAGGTGCATGCTTTACCGAATGTTGGGGGCAATGGGGCAAAATAGGGGGAGGGAGCATTTGGCATGGGTATATTCAAACTAAATCAGGAAATTGTTATTGTGACGGTTGTAGGTCAGAAAGGATTGTCATGCAACCTGGCTGGGAGGAAAAAAGCCTTTACTATAGATGAAGAAGCAGGCAGCCTGGGGTTGATGTGGTTGGACACCCAGGCAGCAGAACAGGCAGGGAAGGTTTTAGCCAGCGGGGAATTTAAGGTTGTCAGCCTTCACAATCCAGTCAGGCCGGATGAAAGGGTAGAAGTGATGGTTGAACCCTATTTCCCACCATGTGAATTGATCATCCTGGGAGGGGGGCATATTGCCCAACCTCTGGCGGCGGCCGGCCACCTGTTGGGTTACCATGTGACTGTGTTTGATGACCGGCCAGAATTTGTTTCCTTCGAGCATGTTCCCGCTGCGGACAGAGGTGTCTCCTCCAGCTTTGAATACATTGAGGAGCATCTCGATTTTAGCCTGCGAAGTAGTGTCATTATTGTTACCCGCGGCCACCGGCACGATCTGGAATGTCTGCAAAAGGTACTCAAATATCCTGTGGCCTACATCGGTATGGTGGGGAGTAGTCGCAAGGTGGGGATGATTAAAGATGGGCTCATGCACCAGGGTTTTGATCGTCATTTGGTTGACTCCATATACATGCCTGTTGGTCTGGATATCGGGGCTCAAACCCCTGAGGAAATTGCCATCAGTATTGCTGCCGAGCTGGTAAAGGCCCGGCGGGGGGGCAAGGGCCATTCCCTTAAATATGGTAGTCTGCCCAAAGAAAAGAGACTGAACACTGGTGAAATGCCAAAAGCTGTAGACCAGGAAATTTTGAGAAAGGCAGTGAAGGCAGCCAGTGAAAACATCCCGGCGGCGATGGCCACTGTAGTTAAATCCGTCGGATCAACGCCGCGTAAGGCTGGGGCCAGGATGCTTGTATATAGGGATGGCCGTACCTGCGGTACCATTGGCGGCGGCTATGCAGAGCATGAAATCAAAATGCGGGCCATAAACGTCATTAATGACTATTTGCCGATGATTTATAAGGTATCAATGGATGCAGATATAGCAGTTACAGACGGCATGGTATGTGGCGGAGCGATAGAGGTTTTCGTTGAACCAGTAAGCAGCTATGCTGAAATATTCTACGGAGGTGAACCTTTTGAGCTATGTAGGGCAGTTGGTGGTAATTAAGGGTGCTGGGGATCTGGCCACAGGATGCGCCTGGCGTCTTTTTAGAAGTGGTTTTCGGGTATTAATGACGGAGTTGCCCCAGCCCCTGGTAGTAAGACGGACGGCTTCCTTTGCGGAAGCAGTCTATACCGGTTCAACGAGGGTAGAGAGGATAGAGGCTGTCCTGGCGGAAGATAGAGAAAAAGCCCAACAATTATTAGAGAACGGCAAGGTACCATTACTCATAGATCCCCAAGCTGTAGTGGTAAACCAACTAAAACCATTGGTTTTAATAGATGGGGTGATGGCTAAAAAAAATATCGGTACCAGCATAAATGATGCCCCCCTGGTTATCGGTTTGGGGCCCGGATTAACGGCTGGTGTTGATGTTCACGCCGTAGTGGAAACAAAGAGGGGGCATTATCTGGGTCGAGTTCTGTATGAAGGGCAAGCTATCCCCGACACAGGTGTGCCTGGTGTTGTAATGGGCTACGGGACAGAAAGGCTTTTAAGAGCACCGGCTGATGGGGTAGTAGAGCCGTTGCGCAATATTGGAGACTTGGTACAAAAGGGAGAAAAACTCCTTACTGTTGGGGGCACATCTTTGCTGGCGGAAATTGCGGGTGTTGTCAGGGGCATGATTAGGGCCGGCACCCGGGTATCTAGAGGCATGAAAATTGGTGATATTGATCCCCGGGGCAAAAAGGAATATTGCTATACTATATCAGACAAGGCCCTTGCTGTGGGTGGCGGCGCCCTGGAGGCTATATGTACTTACCTTTCCAACAAAGGCAATAAGGATAAATAACGTGAAAATAATGGAGGCCCTGGGCCTGTCGGATCGGGAAGTCGTATCATTTGTTGGTGGTGGCGGCAAAACGACACTGATGTTTCGTTTAAACGAAGAAATCCCTGATAGCCGGCGGGTAATAATAACTACAACAACCAAAATATTTCGACCGACAAAGGACAAGCATCCTGTAGTGTTGCTATCAAATCAGGCACCAGTAATAGAGATACTGCAAGCTGCCGTTGGGGCTGGAATCAGACCAATTTTGGGGTTGCGGTTGGTGCCCAATAATAAAATCAAAGGTTTCGGTGCTGAAAAATTAGATCAGCTAATAAGCGAAAATTACAGTATGACTGATTATGTATTAATAGAAGCTGACGGTTCAAAGGGGCGTTCCTTCAAAGGCTATCTTGATCATGAACCAGTCATCCCTCAGTTTACAACAGTGTTAATTCTGGTCATCGGGGCTGACGCTATTGGCGGAACCCTTAATGATGATACCGTACATCGTTTGCAAATAGTTACCCAGATGACCGGGCTAAAGCCCGGGGCGGTAATAGATGCTGAGACTATTGCCGGGCTAGTTAGGCATCCCCGGGGGGTTTTGCGCACCTGTCCTTCCACAGCCAGAATTGTTGCTTTCATAAATAAGGTGGACCTTCTGGTTAACAGGGCAGCAGTGTACAAATTGGCCCGGCTGTTGCTAGGGGGCAGAATTAGTAGTGTTATTTTGGGGTCAGCAATCGACGACAACCCGGTAATTGATATTATAAATTAAAAAAACCTTAACCTCCCTATACTCCTCTCCTAACCCTTTGACATGGATAACCGCTTGGAATCATCCATGTCAAAGGCGTTTTGAGGGGCACAATATTTTTTTAGTTTACAGAAATTTTTTTCATCCAATCCAACAGGCTCAGCCCGTATTCTTCACGGACTTTTTCTACATCCTCGATGCCTTTGATTCTGCCATAATAGATACATATGACCATGTCCAACACCGGCTCTACCTCAGACACCTCGTGGGTCGAAAGCAAAACTGTTTGCGACCCCAGATCTATGTGCGAAATCATGGATTTGATTATAACATCCCGGGCCAGGGGGTCTAACCCGGCCAGGGGTTCATCCATCAGGATCAGTGGTGCCCGGCGTGATAAGGCCAAGGTAATTTTTAACCGCCCCAGATTCCCTTTTGACAGGTGGCGGACCTTTTTGTTTTTCTCTAGCCCCATGAAATGCAAAATTTCCCCAGCCTTTTGTAGATCAAAATCTGCAAAGAGGCCTGCATTGAATTTAATGGTTTCATCCACAGTAAAGAAGGGGTACAGAACATCCTTTTCCGAGAGGAAGGCTACCTCAGCCGCAATACGGCGGCATGCAGTCCTGCCGTTTACTGTCACCGAACCGCTGCTGGGCCGAATCAACCCGGCAGCGAGTTTTAGAATCGTTGATTTGCCGCTGCCGTTGGGGCCTACCAGGGCGGTTATTTTGCCAGGTGCTAACCCAAAGCTGATATCGTTTATAGCATATTGGTTAAGATATTTTTTGCTCACGTTGCAAAAGTCCACAATGTGTTCAGACATGGTTATGTTATACCCCCTTCGCTTCCTTACTTGCTTGTATTTTCAGTTCGTTATCTACTCCTTCGATGATCTCCCCAGGATTAAAGCCTGACTCCCGCATGTCTTTAACAAAGCGACAAATCTGTTCCCTTTTTAAATCTTCCCGCAGTCGGCTCAACCGCTCTTCATTTTCTGTGACATAGGAACCCAGGCCGCGCCTGGTTTCAGCAATCTCCATTTGTTCCAGCTCATTATAAACCCTTTGGATGGTATTGGGGTTTACCCCCATATGCAGGGCCATCTCCCTTATGGACGGCAGTTTCTGACCTGTTTTGATTTCACCCCTGACCAGTTGTCGACAGAGGCGCTGTAAGATTTGCAGGTAAATGGGTTTGGTGTTGTCAAATTTTCCTCTCATCCCACTATACCTCTATTTTATGGTCTATCAACCAGGCCGAAAGAGCATATAGGGCAACTGTCAGCAGAACATAAAATATTATCTCTCCTGCATAAACCTGTCCCATGTTTATTGGGGTTTGTTGTACCAGGGGAAGATGCTGGATGCTGATGTTTATCTCACCCCAATTAGTGATGAACCTGAAGGCACTGGTTTGCTGCAGCTGTCCAAACCCCAACAAGGCCACGGCGAAAACAACAATACCTGCCAGCCAGCGCAGTCGACCCAGAAAATTTCCAGCCAGGGCGTTGGTAACAGAAATAACGGTGGCCCAGGCCCCAATATAAATACCTGCGGCAATGGTGAAAATAGCCGCGTAGGTACCGGTTTCCAGCACAAATGGCAGTAATGAAGATGGACTGATGTTTCCCAACAGCTGCTCTGGTTGGGGGTTAATAATAATTCCCAGTAGCAGCAGCCCTGCGGCCACAATAATAATTGCTGTCATCTGCAGTATGGCCACCGCCAGCTTAGCTGTCAGTAGCATCCAGGCCGGCTGGGGGCAATGCAGCCAGAGCAAGGGGGTCACCTTCCATTCCCAGGCCAGGCTTTTCAGCATATATATGGCGGGGTAAAAGAGCAAAACTACCAGGAGTAAACCAGCCGGGCCGATAACAAACCCCATATTGTAACTGTAAGAAAGATAGATCAGCCAGAAACCACCGATGAACATAATGGCAAACAACAGGAGAGCAGAGTTTCTAGTCAAGCGGAACTCCTTGACTAGTAGATTCAACCAGGTGCTCATGAACATCAATCCCCCTAAATTTTAGTATCACTGTATTAGGTAAATGGTACACCATGTCACCGCTACTGTCAATGTTTTAATTGAAAATTTGTTGCCAGGGTAGTAAGATTGTGGTGGGACTGTAACTAATGGCCTAATAAAAAAGCTCCCTTTTTGGGGAGCAGTTTGATTTTAGGGTGAGCACCGTTTATGCCTGAGATTATGAAGAAAAAAGAAAAAACCAGGAAAAATTATGCTGCCAAATTGAGGGTGGCTTTTAAATTTTTGAAAAAGATGTCTGGTATTGCCGCCGGCGCTGCCCTGATTGCTATTTCCTATAATGTTTTCGTGTTGCCCTATGGGCTACTGGCCGGTGGGATTTCAGGCCTAGCCATAATGGGCAATTATCTTATTGGTTTTCCAGTTAACCTGGGTATATTTATACTCAATATCCCCATATTTATCTGGGGTTTTAGGGAGTTGCGATGGAAAATGGTTTTGTACAGCGCATTAGGGACAGGGGTTGTGATTTTGGTCTTGCCTCTAACGGCGCTATACATTCCCAAGCCACCCCTGGACCTTTTTCTGGCGTCCATTTTCTCCGGTGTAGTAAGCGGCATTGGAGTGGGCATAATAATCAAGTTCGGTGCATCTACCGGTGGGACGGATATAGCAGCCATCATCATGAAAAAGAAGAAAAACATTTCCATCGGGGCTACTAGTTTTTATTGCAACATAGTAGTGCTGTTCCTTTCACTCTTTTTCTTTGATTTAAAAATTGCCATGTATACCGCCATTAGTATGTGGGTGACAGCCAGGGTTACTGACTCCGTAATCGATGGTTTTAACCGCAATAAATCTGTTACCATCATTTCCAGCCGCAGCAGTGAAATGGCAGACCGGATTATGAAAGAAACCTATCGCGGAGTCACCTACCTGGAAGGATATGGTGCCTACACAGGTGAGCCGAAAAGACTTATCAATTGTATCGTCAGCCATTATCAAATAGCAAAAATCAAAGAAATTGTGCTGGAAATTGACAGGGACGCATTTATCTTTATTACGGAGACAGTAGATGTGATGGGAAAAGGTTTTACGAAAACAGAATAGTAAAAAAGAGAGCTGTCTCCATGACAGCTGTTTTACAGGGCTGGAAATTTTCTTCCTCGGCCCATTACTTGCCGGCCAGGAGATGAATGTCTTCAATCCGTATATGGAGCCCACAGTTCTTTTCCAGGAGCATGTTTACTAGCCCTGTATGGTTTAGGGCCATCATACAGAAACCTGGTAAAAATGATGCCCGGCAGCCGAAGGAGGGCTCCTTGCGGATGTTTTTGGCCAGACCTTCAAACCCAATCATGTGGTAGGCTACTACATCTTTTACCTCCCTATCACGGGAATATTTTGGGCCCACTACCCAGGTGTACAGCAACCCTGTCTGCCATTCTGCCTTGATCACCCGCAAAACATGGGGTATGGGGCATCCTGCTCCCATTGGTCTACCAAGTACAATATCACCCTTTTTTATATCCATTACCTCCACCATGTCCGCACGAAAGGGGAGCACTATTTTACGGGCGGATACCTCACCCGGTAGCGGATGAAGAACAAAATCATAGGGGTGTCCCAGCATGTCAAGGCCAGTATAGGCAGTTTCGTTTGTCCCGCTACCATAAGGCTTGCCAATGTTTTCTGTGTAGAAGGGACAATCAGAAAGACCCTTGTTTCCAGAATCGACCATGCGTAGAAAACTTATGCAGCTCTTCTCGCCACACTGGCCACAGTTTTTACCCGGTGGAAGCCATGTCAGTTTCTTAGACAAATCTATTCACCTCTGTAAAGGTATTCCGCGGTTTGCCCATCGAGTTTTTGAATCACCCCAAAGTGATGTTTCCAACCAATTTCCTTTTTGCCGACACAGATTGTACAGGTGCCGAGGGGTGGGTTTCCTTTTAAAACCAGGGTTTCAGCGTCAATATCACCGGATTTTCTTATTATTTCATATAGTCGGTGTAGTGATGTTCCCTGGAGCGCATTGGTTTCCATAAGGATTAAATCTGGGTGGGTTTCCTTTATTTTTTGCACCAAAACCTCTCTTTCAGCCTGGCTTACCAGGTCAATTTTTGTTACCACTGCGATATCTGCCAGGGTGACCATGCAGCCCATTTTTTCCGGTGCATGAATACCGGCAATAGAACTGAGGACGATGATTCCCAGTCCCTGGTTTAGATAAGGGGAGCAACGCAGGCAGAGACCGGCGCTTTCTACAATAAACAGTTCTGCCCCGTTTGTTTCTGCCCATTCCACAGCATCACCAAGTACCATTACACTGGCATGGTCGGGGCAGAGGTCACCGGAAATAAATTTTCTGGCCAATATGCCAAATTCTTTATTTAACTCCACATCCTCGAAGGCTTTTACCACGTCTATTTTGAAGAAAGCTATTTTCATTTCATGTTTCATTTTTTTAACGATTTGTTTGACCAAAGAAGTCTTTCCTGAAGATGGGGGGCCAGCTATTACAAGGAGTTTCACTTTTATACACCACCTGTTTTTTTGTTAAGCAAGGCTTGCAGATACCAATTCTTCGGTAATCATTTTTCCTGTCCTCAGTCTTTCCCTTATAATGCTTACTTTTTTGTCATACTCCAATAAATTGTAGGCCGCTGTTACCTCCAGATCGCTGCGAATAATTACCTTTTTAACGGCCCCATTCTGCATGATGATCCTCTTTTTAGTTAAAAGTGCTATTACCGGGTCATGGGTGACAAAAACAATTATTTTCCCTGTGTTTTGGATAATTCTAAGAACCTCTTGCTTAAAAATGCCCGCATTTTCTATTTCATCAAGTAGAATTACCGGTGAAGCACCGATTAAAATGGCATCAGCAACTAGTAGAGAACGGGTTTGCCCGCCGGAGAGAACAGTAACCCGTGAATTGTTTTTTATTTTTTCTCCAGTAAACTTATTGGCCAATTCAATGGTTTCATCTACAACACTATTGTCTTTTATGCCTCGGGCCCGGGCATGTATCCGTAGAAATTCTTCTGATGAAAGGTCAGCGAAGCATTTTGTGTTCTGGGTGATCATGGCAATAGGTTTGCGGCAGGGATTACATCTAACCCCATCATCAGGAACAAGTCCGTTTACCAACACCTTGCGCTTAGTGGCTGTATCCTCCTGGGCTAAAAGTTCTATGTCTGTAATAAAGGCGGTCTTGCCGCTGCCGGTAGGGCCTACTATTGACACTGTTTCCCCTGCTGATAAGGTAATTTTGGAAAAACCCTCTCTAACACCCACCTTGTTAAAACCGGGTAGGATTGTCAATTCTGTGATCAAATTATCGCCCCCTGTATTACTTACTTCTGTAAAATATGTTTTTTTTAAGCAAATGCCACCCGGGTAGCGAATATTTGGAAAGCCAATTTATTCTATCCATTCAGTTATGTCATGTTTTGCCTTTTAGGTGTACAAAATTTGGCTATATTGCATTTAGCTGCCATTAATAGAGAGGATGGGGATGGCCATATTAATGAATAGTTTATAAATTTATATTGAAAAAGGTGCAGAAGGGGTTTGTTTGATCTGCACCTGGTTAATAATTATATGAAATGTGGGGAAAACACAGCAGGATAGGGGGCTATCTATTTTGCTGAGGCGGGGCTTTTTTAGCCAGGGTTTTGATGATGTCTGCCCGGCTGATGATACCAATGATGTCACCATGATCAACTACCGGCACCCGTTTAATATTGTGTTCGATCATCAGTGCCGCTACCTCCTCAATAGTGATATTCCCAGGGGCGGTGATTAAATCCCTGGTCATAATCTCAGTGGTACTGGTGGCGGCTAGCTTTTTAAAGTCATCCCGGTATCTTTCCAACCCATTAACATAAATAAAAGCACCAAGGATATTCAGGAAGGCCGGTGCCCTGGGATTTGTTTCCTGGTGCAGCAGATCCTCCTCAGTTACCATACCTACCAGCTTCCCTTTCGGGTTTACTACCGGGGCGCCAGAGATGTTGTTTTCCGTTAGAATTAGGGCTGCCTCTTCAATGGAAGCACCTTCTGGAATAGTAATCACATTTTTATTCATAATCTCCCTTGCCAGCATGTGGTTCACCTCTGTTTTTTGTTTTTGTTTCCCTTTCCTTTTGCTTGTCGGGCAGTGGTGTCTTTAAATAGCGTATACTGGTCCATACCAGTACTGCTGCAAATATCATACGCAGGTGATCTTCAGCAACAAAATGAGCCAGGTTGCCTCCGGTAAAGGTACCGGTGAGGATACCGGGCACAAGTCCGATAAGGGTGCCTTTATGTACATTACCCAGACGCCAATGTGTATATGCTCCTACCCCACCGGCTGGTATCATGGCCAAAAGGGAGCTGCCCTGGGCGGTATATTGTGTAAACCCAGCCAGTAAAACCATTGCCGGGACCATGATTGTCCCTCCTCCAACTCCCATCATGCCGGACAAAAAGCCGGTAAATACCCCCGTTAGCAATAAAACCAGTATTTTCCCCCAGGACAGTCCTAAAGCAGTGTCCACAGCCTGGGGCTGGGGCAAGAAGGGTTTCAGCAGCAGTAGTATAGTGATTAGGAGCAGAAATATGCCAAAGGCTTTTTCCAATTTCCATTCCGGTAGGGAGTGGGCAAAATTTGCCCCAAACCGGGCTGTAAAAACTGCTGTGGAAGCCAACAACAAAGATGCCAAAACATCAATGTTGCCTTGTAAAGCATAGGTTGCGGCACCCATTGTCCCGGTGAATACAAGGGCAATCAGGCTGGTGCCATGAGCCTTGTGTTGTCCTATCTTTAACAGGCCGGCCATTAAGGGGATCATGATTACCCCGCCGCCCAGACCTACGAGGCCACCAAAGGTCCCCGCTAACAAACCGATCAGAAAACTCATCTCATAACCTCCGGAAGCCTCCCAAAACCGATAGTATTGCCAGTGTGTCACCAAGTGTTATTTCTAGCTTATCTTGTTTACCTGTTTCGAAGCCATGCATATTTTGTTTTCCTTATTGCTCCACCCGTCCTCAGTGTAACATCCTGTTTCATTTTTTCAAACGATCATTTTTTTCAGTAGTACCTTTTGCTTGTAGTGTGTTATGTTTATCATAGGCCATTTCCGAAAGTGTCAGATAGGTCTCTCTGTCGATGTAATATTTGTTTTTTAGTTCCGCAATTCTGCAGGCTGCATCCTCCAACGTTGGTGCGGACAAGATATATTTCTTATAGTTGGGCTTTTCTTTTTTCAAAAAATGTGGGGTTGGTTCATCAATATTGCCAACAAGATAATCAACGCTGGTTTCATATAGATTGGCCAGGGTGATTAAAGTATCAACATCCGGCTCGCTGACACCTTTTTCATATCCGGACAATGTTTTGTTGTTTATATTGGTTAGTTTTTTTACCTGGACCTGGGTTAGATGTTTCGCTTCCCGAGCCATCCGGAGGCGAATGCTTAGTATATTACTCATTTTTCCCACCACCAATATATACTATCATTATTCCTAATACCGAGGAATTGATTCCTGGATAAATGGAAAACCTTGTTTACTTCTTAGGTGTTAAGAACTATAATGATATTAATCGGCAGTTTGCCGGTAGGTTTCTGACTAACACACTGGAGGGATATGGAATTCGATCAGCTACATTTGAGGAGTTATGGTTACTATTACGTAAAGAAGCGAAGGGCATAAGGATAGATGCTTCTTTGCAGTATGGTTCTCTAAAAATGGAATGGACATCAAAAGATGAGGCAAAAATGCAGAGAATCATAGGACTTCTCGCAGAGACTGGCGTTAAATATCGAGTTTGCGGCCCCTCTGTGAATTTTTGGGTGGCCATCGGGGAAAATGAGCAAATAGATTTGGTCATGGAGGAGACCTTTCCTAGATAGAAAGGCCTCCTGTTGAAGGCCCTTTATGCAGTCTGGGAATTCTTGTGAGCGCGCCCTCGTGCTGATTTGCTAAGCACTCTTTTACGCATGCGCAGGTTTTGTGGTGTTATTTCCAGCAGTTCGTCTGTGCCGATATATTCCAGGGCTTCTTCCAGGCTAAACTGTCTGGGTTCCTCAAGACGTAGGGCCGTTTCAGCAGTGCTGGAGCGCATATTGGTCAGGTGTTTTTTCTTACAGACGTTCACCTCGATGTCTTGTTCCCGGGTATGTTCCCCCACGATCATGCCCCCGTAGACCCTTGTGCCTGGCGTAATAAATAATACACCACGATCCTGCACAGAATGCAGCCCATAGTTGTTGGCTTCCCCTGATTCGAAGGCAATCAGTACACCCTGATAACGTTCCTTGATATCCCCCTTGTATGGCTCATAGCCCAAAAAGAAATGATTCATAACCCCGTTGCCCCTGGTCTCAGACAGTAGTTTGGAACGAAAACCAATCAGCCCCCTGGCGGGTACCTTAAACTCCAGTCGCAGCCTGTCTTGCCCGAGGGTGGACATGTTTAGCATTTCACCTTTTCTTGCTCCAACATTCTCCATCACTATGCCCATCTTATCTTCGGGGATATCTACCAGTAAAAGTTCCATTGGTTCCATTATGCTGCCGGCAGCGTCCCGCTGATAAATTACCTCTGGTTTGGAAACCTGTAGTTCAAAGCCTTCCCGGCGCATGGTTTCAATAAGGATTGACAGGTGCAGTTCACCTCTACCACAAACCCGGAAGACATCGGGGCTATCGGTTTCTTCCACCTGTAGGCTGACATTTTTCTCCATTTCCTTAAACAGTCTGGACCGCAGGTGACGGGAGGTAAGGTAGGTGCCTTCCCGGCCGGCGAAGGGGCTATCGTTAACCATGAAGTTCATTTTTAGGGTTGGTTCATCCACAGCAATTGGGGCCAGTTGTTCCGGCTTGTCCATGCAGGCTACTGTTTCTCCAATCCTAATTTCATTCAGGCCGGAAAAGGCGACAATATCACCACAGCGGGCTTCTTCAACAGTTGTTTTTCCCAGCCCCTCAAAAACATACAGAGAGCCGATACGTCCCTGGTGCAGTTCGCCCCTGTGTCCAATAATGATAACCGGTTGTCCAGCAATCAGCCGGCCCCTTTTTATACACCCAGTGCCCATTCTCCCCACAAAACTGTCGTATTCGGTATTGTTAACCAGCAGTTGTAGGGGGCCATCAATGTCCCCTGGGGGTGCCGGAATATATTTTAAAATAGCTTCAAAAAGCGGCCGCATATCCTTACCTTTTGCGTGAGGTTTTGTTGTTGCCGTGCCCTCCCGGGCAGAGGTATAAATAATGGGGAACTCTAGTTGCTCCTCACTTGCACCCAGGTCGATGAAAAGATCAAGGATTTCATCCGCTACCTCCAGTACACGGGCACCTTCCCGGTCCACCTTGTTAATTACCACTACTGCTTTAAGATTTAATTCCATCGCCTTGCGCAGAACGAACCGGGTCTGGGGCATGGCGCCTTCGAAGGCATCCACCAAAAGAAGTACCCCGTCTACCATTTTTAGGGCCCGCTCTACTTCACCGCCAAAGTCAGCATGACCAGGGGTATCAACGATGTTAATTTTTATACCTTGATAATGTATAGAGGTATTCTTAGCCAGGATGGTGATACCTCTTTCCTTTTCCAGCTCGTTAGAATCCATCACCCTTTCTGCCACCTGCTGGTTTTTTCTGAAGATGCCACTCTGTTTGAGTAGGGCATCCACAAGGGTTGTTTTGCCATGATCCACATGGGCGATGATGGCGATATTTCTAAATCTGTTGCCGGACATATAACAGAAAGCCTCCTTCCAAACTCTCTAAGTATATCAGTTTTGCCCGGCGTTAACAACCAGGTGATTTGTGC
>JAAYRI010000039.1 GCA_012518875.1 Peptococcaceae bacterium | reverse complement strand
TCACGTCACCTCGTTTGATGGTCTTTTCAACTAACAAACTACAGGAAAGACGTGATTATGGGAAGAGTTTTTTTAAATTCTTCCCATATTTTTTTCATTTTGCCTACGATAATTTTACTCTAAGAAAAACTGGGATTAATGCGGCTGGAAAAACTTTCACCGCATTTTTTTTGCAATTCACTTATTTTTAACTAAATAAATGACCATACTATCAGTAGGGCTTGCCATTAAGGAGGTTGAGAAAAAATGACTGGCACATTAGTGGAGTATTTTGCCGGAGTGCAACACCGTCTCCCCGAGGAGGCGGAAAGGGTACTCAGGGCCCTGGACGATTACGGGGCGATGAACAAGGAGGAGCTCTCCCTTACCGCTAAAGTTAAAAGAGCAGTGCTGGACCATGTGGTCATGCAGCTTTATGCCCTGGGTTTGGTTGATGTAACCACTGAGGGTAAAAGCAAAATGTGTAGTATGACCAGCCTGGGCTGGGATTTCCTCAAACTAAGTAAAGTCGGTTAATTAACCGGCTTTACTTTATTTTCATTTAGTGTCAGGATCACACGCATTTTGTTTGTTGCAAAGTTGCCAAACATTGTGGTGTCTATTATAATTTTATTATCTATGAAAAGTATTCCTATACATTCACAAAAATTATGGAAAATAAGACCACCTAACCCGACCCTCAGTTGTGTTTTGGCGCGTAAACTGGGGATATCACCGATTGTGGCCCAAATGCTGATCAACCGGGGTATCCATACCATTGAACAGGGGCGCCGCTTTCTGGGCAGTGGGCTGGATGGGTTACACAGCCCGCTGCTTTTTGCGGATATGAACAAGGCTGTGGCCAGGATCCTGAAAGCCCTCCAGGGGGGGGAAAGGATTCTGGTTTACGGAGACTACGACGCAGATGGTCTCACAGCTACAGCCCTTCTAATCAGGGTTTTTCGCCGTTTGGGATGTGAAGCGGCTAGTTTTGTTCCCAACCGGCTGGTGGAGGGTTATGGGCTGGATCCTGATTTATTAAGAGAAGAGAAGGCCCGGGGTACCAGCCTGGTGATCACCGTGGATTGCGGCATTAGCAATGTGGCGGAAGCCAACTGGGCACTGGAAAATGGTATCGACCTGATCATCACAGACCATCATGAGCCGCCGGCAGAAGTGCCCCCTGCTTATGCGGTACTGAATCCCAAATGCGGCGAAAACCAGTATCCTTTCCCTGGTTTGGCCGGGGTGGGTGTGGCTCTGAAGCTGGGACAAGCGCTGTTGGCAGCCGCCAATCAGGAGGAGCAAGCCTGGAAGGACTATCTGGACCTGGTTTGTTTGGGGACCATAGCAGATGTGGTGCCGATCCGGGGTGAGAACAGAATTTTGGTCAAATATGGTTTACCGGCACTGTCAAATAGCTGCCGGCCGGGTATTCAGGCCTTGAAGCGGATCAGCGGTTTGGAAAATAAGGACATTGACACACGGCAGGTGGCATTTTTTCTGGCCCCGCGGCTGAATGCGGCCGGCCGGATCGGTACTCCTGAGCTGGCTCTGGAACTCCTACTTACAGAAGACTGTCAGGAGGCGGATGTGCTGGCCACCAGATTAAATCAGGCCAACCAGGAGAGGCAGAAGGTGGAGGCCGACGTGTTGGCGGAAGCCTGGCAAATGTTGGAGCACAGACCGGAAAAGAAGGAAGCAAGTGTTATTGTCCTCAGCTCACCAGGCTGGCATGCCGGGGTAATCGGTATTGTGGCCTCCCGTTTGGTGGATCAGCTGCACAAGCCGGTGCTTTTGATTTCTGTGGAAGGAGAAGAGGGACGGGGCTCCGCTAGAAGTGTCCCGGGGTTTAATATACATAAGGCGCTGGTTCACTGTAGAGAACACCTGTTGGATTATGGTGGACATGCCCTGGCAGCAGGATTTACCGTTAGCAGCGCCAAAATAGAGGACTTTACCGATGCCTTTGAGGAGCATGCCCGGGAAATAACCCGGGGTGTCAGGTCGCAGCCGCTGTTGGAAATTGATGGGTTGGTTCAAATTGACCAGTTGACTGAGGAGTTGGTCCAGGAGATTGAAATGCTGCAGCCCTTTGGTCACGCTAACCCCGGTCCACTTTTAAGTTGTCGGGGAACAAAGCTGTTGGCCAGCCGGGGTGTGGGTAAAGGGGAAGCCCATCTAAAAATGCGTCTGGGAGGCGAAAATACCGTTTTTGACGGCATTGGTTTCAACCTGGGGGCTTATGCCGAAGTTCTGGCTACAGGTGAGACTGTGGATTTGGCCTTTGTCCCGGATATTAATGAATACAGGGGCCGTCGTTCCTTGCAACTGAATGTGAAGGATTTGGGAGCCCCGGCTGTTTTTGCAACGGCTGAAAATTGCTTTATATCCACACTGGAACAGGACGGGGACAGGGATGACTTATTTGTACCCGAGTTTATTTTTACCACTTTACGGGGACTGGACCAGGGGGAAAATAAAAAACAGGTTGAATTGGTGGAAAGACCGGCCGGTGAGGTCCGGCTGGTGGACTATCGCTGTTCCGACAATCGCTTGCTCAAGCTGTCACAGTTAGTTACACCGGGTGAAAGGGCCCTGGTAATTACATCCTGTGGTTACCAAAATATTGGGCCGGCCTATCACTTGCAGCAAGCAAATCCTGACTTGCAGGGGCGGGTAGCCCATTGCCATCACCGGGCTGGTGCTGCTGTTCAGGACAAAATATTGTCAATGTTCCAGGGTGGGCAAATCGACATATTATTTACCACACCGGCCATGGTCAACGCTGCCGGGCTAGGTGCGGCCAAGGTATTGCTATATCACCTGCCCTATGGCCCGGATTCGCTCCATTGTACATATAACTGTGTCCATCCCGGAGGCAGCTTGTATTTTCTCTACGGGCCGGATGATTTACAAGATAACCTGGAAGGGCTAGAATCCCTGCTGCCGGGCCGGGAATATCTGGTAGAGCTCTATCAACAACTGCGGCGACAAGGGAAAAGTTTCGTTTTTAATGTGGACACATTAACCAATATACTAGCGGAAGCCGGGTTTTCCTATACCGGTGTTGATACCCTGCGTACTGCCATAAGAATATTTGTGGAATTAAAATTGATTACATGCAATAATGAGGGAAAGATTTTGAATATTCATTTTTTGCCGGCCCCAAAACAAAAGAAGGACCTGTTGCAGGCGCAAACATTTAGGATGCTCACTGAGGCAAAAAGGAATTCAATTCAGTTTATGAAGAATCTTTTAAGTGAACCCGTTTACAGCTTGATTAGCCTGGACGTCTCATTATAAAGGGGGTTATCACAAGTTGGACATCAAGAACATTATCAGGGAAATCCCAGATTTCCCCCGGGAGGGCATCAATTATAAAGATGTTTCCACCCTGCTGCTGGACAGCGATGCCTACCGGCGGGCAGTGCAGGAACTGGCCGCCCAATGCAAACACAAGCAGGCAGATCTCATTGTTTGTCCCAAGTCACGTGGTTTGATGATTGGGGCACCCCTGGCGTACATCCTGGGGACGGGGCTTTTGACCCTTACTTTGCCAGACCAGCCGGGGGATGTTTTCACCTGGCACTATGATCTAGATTTCGGCGATAAACCCGTTGAGCTTGATCCCAGCGTGATCAAGCCGCAAATGAAGGTGCTGGTAGTAGACGAATTGATTGCTACCGGGGGTACTGTTGCCAAAACTATTAAATTGATTGAGGAGCTTGGCGCTGAGGTAGTAGGGACTGTGTTCTTGGTAGAGTTAACAGGACTTGGGGGTCGGGTAAAACTACAGGATTATGATACAATATCTTTAGTACAATATAATTATTAGGGAAAATGATCAATATGGAAAACCGGGTTGGAATTTCCGCTACAGATACCCCTTTAGAATTGGCTCCGGTTGATCATAGGAACGGGGAAAAGCAGCCGGAGTACAACCTGGATGCTTCCCTGGGGGAGCTATTCCAACTGATAAAGAGCAGCAATCCTCAAGCGGATTTTGCAGCGATTAGAAATGCATATGATTTTGCCGAGAAGGCACACCGGGGACAAAAGCGTATTTCCGGTGAACCTTATATTGTCCATCCCTTGGAAGTGGCCAAAATACTAGCCGCACTAGAGTTGGATCAGGAAACCATTATTGCCGGCCTGCTCCATGATATTGTTGAGGACACGGGGATATCATTAGCAGATATCACGGAAAAATTTGGCGATGAGGTAGCCTTGCTGGTAGATGGGGTGACCAAGCTAAGCAGGATTGCCTACAAGTCCAAGGAAGAGCAACAGGTAGAAAACCTGCGCAAAATGTTCCTGGCTATGGCCAAAGACATCCGGGTAATCATGATTAAGCTGGCCGATCGCCTGCACAACCTGCGGACGCTCAAGTATCACAAAACACCCAAACAACTGGAAATTGCTAACGAAACCCTGGAGGTATTTGCACCACTGGCCCATCGGCTGGGAATTTATCGTGTTAAATGGGAACTGGAAGATCTGGCTTTTCGGTTTAAGGAACCGGAAAAATATTTTGCCCTGGTGGAAAAGGTGGCCAAAACCCGGGGCAAACGGGAAGAATATATCCGGTCTGTAATCGCAACATTAGCAGAAAAGCTCACGGCAATGGGCATAGAAGCCGGCATCGAAGGCCGCCCCAAGCACCTCTATAGCATCCAAACCAAAATGGAAGAGCAGCAGAAGGATGTCAATGAAATTTATGATGTTACCGCGGTACGCTGCCTGGTGAACACGGTGCGTGACTGCTATGCCACATTGGGTATTGTGCACACCCTATGGACCCCCATACCAGGGCGGTTTAAGGATTTTATTGCTATGCCCAAGTCTAATATGTATCAGTCCATTCACACCTCCGTTATTGGTCCTCAGGGTGAACCTTTTGAAATCCAAATCAGGACCAAAGAAATGCACCGCACCGCTGAATACGGGATTGCCGCTCACTGGCGTTATAAGGAAGGCGCCAAGGCCGATCGGGATTTTGAATCAAAACTGGCCTGGTTACGGCAGCTGCTGGAGTGGCAAAAGGATCTGCGGGATGCCAAGGAATTTATGGAAACCCTGAAAATAGATCTATTTGCTGATTCTGTTTTTGTTTTTTCCCCAAAGGGTGATGTGTTGGAATTACCTGCCGGTTCGGTGCCCCTGGACTTTGCCTATCGTATTCATACTGATGTTGGCCATCGTTGCATGGGGGCCAAAGTCAACGGCCGCATTGTACCCCTGGAGTACAGGCTGAAAAACGGTGACATACTGACTATTCTCACAGCCAAAACCAGTGAACCCAAGCGGGACTGGCTGAATATAGTAAAAACATCCCATGCCAGAACCAAAATCAGGCAATGGTTCAAGAAGGAACAAAGGGAAGAAAATATTATTAAGGGTAAGGAGAGCCTGGAGCGGGAAGGAAAAAAACAGGGCCTTGATCATGAACTAATTAAAGGCGACAGGTTACTAGAAATAGGTAGGAGGTATAATATTGTTAGCCTGGATGATCTTTATGTAGCGATTGGTGTGGGCCAAATAACCGTTAATGGTATTCTGGGCAAAATAAAGGCAGAAGAAGCTAAAACTGAGAAAAAGGGTACCTTGGAGGAAGAGGTCCAGGCTTTAATCAATGAAAACAGGCCCACTGCCGGCTGGGGTAAGCCCACCCAGGGTATCCGGGTCAAGGGCATTGACAACCTGCTGATCAGGTTGTCACATTGCTGCAATCCGATACCGGGGGACCCGATCATTGGTTATGTTACCCGCGGTCGGGGTGTGTCTATCCATCGCAGTGACTGCAAGAATGTAAGTGCCTTTCAGGATCATGAAAGTGGGCGACTGGTTGAGGTAGCCTGGGATAAGGAGTTTACAGAACCGTTTCAGGTTAAACTGGAAGCAACCGGTATGGATCGGGCCGGATTTTTAAGCGATGTGATGTCTGTTCTACTAGAAATGAAAATCAGTGCCAACTGGGTGACCGCCAGAGGTAAAAAGGATGGGGGAGCAGTAATTGAGATGGTGCTGGAAATGAGAGGGTTGGAACAGCTGGAACATATAATGAACAAAATAAGGCGGGTTAAAGACGTCTATGACGTGAGGCGGGTTAGTTTCGGTGCCTCGTCTGAGAACCCGACCATCTAGATGAGGAGGTGTATAGTGTTTGCGGTCGGTGGTGCAGAGGGTCAGTCGTGGTGAGGTAAGGATTGAGGGAAAAACAATAGGTGAAATAGATTGCGGGCTGGTGGTACTACTCGGTGTAGGCCGGGACGATACCATTGATGATGCTACCTACCTGGCCGAAAAAATTGCTCACCTGCGCTTGTTTGCAGATGAAGCAGGGAAGATGAACCTTTCAATTTTGGAAAAGGGTGGGAAGGTGCTGGCAGTATCCCAGTTTACACTTTATGGTGACTGCCGTAAGGGAAGACGGCCTAGCTTTTCTACTGCTGCATCACCGGAAAAGGCACGTGCTCTTTATAATATCTTTATTGAAGAACTAAAAAAACAAGGTTTAGAGGTATCCACCGGATGTTTTCAAGAACATATGGAGGTAGAAATCATCAACGAAGGGCCAGTCACCCTGTTGCTTGACAGCGAAAAATATTTTTAACAAACGGAGGTTTGGTGAACCAATGATTTTTCGAGGATTATCAGTAGGTATGATGGACTCAAACTGCTACATCATCGGCTGTGAGAAAACCAGGGAGGGCGCTATTGTCGATCCGGGAGCAGATGCGCGGCGGATATTAAAAAAGGTAGAAGATCTGGACCTAAAAATCGTTGCTATTATCCTTACCCATGGTCATATTGATCATATTGGGGCCCTGGCGGAAGTACGAGATGCAACCGGTGGCCAGGTGATGATCCATGCCGAGGATGCCGATCAGTTGACGGACGCCTGCCAAAACCTGTCTGTTTATGTGGGTTCGAAATTAGCTACAAAAGCGGCGGATCGTCTATTGGAGGATAACGACAAGATTAAAATAGGCCAGGTCACACTGGATGTGCTCCACACACCGGGCCATACCAGGGGTGGTATCAGCATCAAGGTTTCACCGGAGATCCTAATTACGGGAGATACACTATTTGCTGGCTCTATCGGACGTTCTGATTTCCCCGGCGGGAATCACGCCCAACTTATTTCCTCAATAAAAACGCGGCTGCTTGTGTTCCCCGATGAGACTAAGGTTTTCCCCGGTCACGGCCCCAGTTCAACTATTGGTGAGGAAAAAAGATTCAACCCATTTCTAAGATAAGAATAAACCCTTTGCGGGGGGACAATAAAAAACTAGCAAATGGAGGTACCTACTGAGGGTGATTATAAGGACATTATTATTAAAAATGACAAACTGTTATATTATTGGCTGCAAAGAAACCAAAAAAGGTATTATTTTGGATCCAGCCGCTGCCGGTGATAAGATCCTTGAAAAGGTTAAAGAGTTGGGCCTGGATATTGAAGCCATTGTCCTCACTCACGGCCATATTGATCATGTGGGTGGTTTAGAGGAGGTTAAAAGGGGCACCAACGCACCGCTGATGCTTCATGCTGATGATGTTGAGCTAATGGATGAGGCCATTCAGGAATTATCAAACAGTGACACCTTTCGGTCCAATGAAATTCCAACCGACCGCCCACTACAAGATGGCGACAAAATAGAGGTGGGCAAATTGACATTAGAGGTTATCCATACACCAGGCCACACCAAAGGCAGCATTTGCTTAAAAGCAGCACCTGATATTCTCTTTACGGGGGACACCATCTTTGCTGGTTCCGTAGGGTATGTGGATGGCCCGGACGAATTTGACCAACTGATGGAGTCCATTAAAAACAGACTGCTGGTGTTCCCACCGGAAACCAAAATATACCCCGGCCATGGCCCTGGTTCAGTTTTAGGTGACGAGCAGAAAAACAACCCCCTACTAATAATGCTTGAAACAGAGTTGTAGTTATGCCCGGGCAGGCGCTGCTAGATCTGCGTGAGGCAGGCGGGCAGATCTGACAGCTTTCCTTTGAAATCCGGCTTATATGCTGAGTTTCCCCTGTCGATTAGGTTGTCGGTGGCCAGATAGGTTCTAATGCCCAGGGCCGATGCGCTGAGGTCTTCGTTTGTGTTGTTGCCTACCATCAGGGCCTGGGCCCCATCGAGGCCTATTTTGGCCAGGAGCTCGGCAAAAAAGCCTGGATTTGGCTTGCAATAGTGATAATCCTCATAGGTCGTGATTAGTTCCCAGGGGGCGTTATCCACACCGGCCCACTTCATGCGCTCTAAAATAGCGTGACGTGGGTAAAGAGGATTTGTGGCCAGTATCAAACGGTAACCCCACCCAGCTAACTGATGAACAACCTCTTTTGCTACCGGGTGTGGTTTAGTGTATGCCCTTAACCCTTTATATTCATTATTATAAAAGTTGTTAAAGGCAAATAATAAATCTTGTTGGGAATGCTTTGTGCCCTGTAAAAAATGCTCCATGAAGGTTTCCTGGTTGGTTTTGGTGGAGTTGGTTTTGGTCATGAGGGCTGTTATAGCCCGTTGGATGGCCTGCTGTACCTGATCCTGTGGCATAACCCTTTTCATGCTCCTGACCAGGGCTTTGACATACTGGTCCAAAAACTCTTTCATGTTCATGTGGATTAGTGTCCCGTCCAAATCAAAAAAAATGGCTTTGATAACTATTGGTAACACCTGCCTTTAATGCTTGTATCTGCAATCGGAACAATCGCAAGTGCTGTC
>JAAYRI010000007.1 GCA_012518875.1 Peptococcaceae bacterium | reverse complement strand
TCACGTCACCTCGTTTGATGGTCTTTTCAACTAACAAACTACAGGAAAGACGTGATTATGGGAAGAGTTTTTTTAAATTCTTCCCATATTTTTTTTCATTTTGCCTACGATAATTTTACTCTAAGTCCTAAAACAAACAATAAAAGAAGCTGATGGACCTGTTTACCTGGGCCATTCCTGTAAAACCTTTTCTCGGTATCTGCTAAGTCCCTCCCTAATAGAACGGGCGCGAACTTCACCAATGCCCTCCACTCCATCAAGCTCTTCTATTGTGGCCACCAGGATTCTGCTCAGTGTACCAAATTCCTTAACCAGGTTATCGATAACTGATAGTGGCAACCTGGGTATCTTTTCTAAAAGCCGATAGCCCCTGGGCATCACATGCTGATCAATAATACCGGCACTGCCCGGATAACCGAGAGCCCTGGCAATGAGGGCCAGGTCCAAAATATCCTCTGACGGTAATCCCTTGATCACATTAAGGATAGTAGAAGGTGTTTTCTCCCCTATATTCATCGCATAATCCTGAATTACCAGTAAGCCCTCATCTTCCGTGTTGCCCACCAGTTCCTCCAGCTGCATTGTAATTAGACGACCCTCAACACCAAGCTCACTAATATACATCTCTATTTCCCTGACAACCCTGAGCACCATTTCCACCCTTTGTATGGATTTGGCTACATCATACAAAGTAACAGCATCCGCAAACTCTAGGGCACTGAGGCCTAACAACACTTTGTCCAACACAGAACGATATTTTTCTAGAGTCTGCAGAGCCTGGTTCGCTTTTGATAACAGCACCCCGATATCCTTTAAGACATATTTCAGGGTTCCTTTATAGGTTGTTATTACACCACGCCGCTGTGATATGGAGATAACCAACGCATCGGCCTGCTTGGCTGTTCTTTCTGCACTGCGATGACGAATACCAGTTTCACTTGATGGGATACTTTGATCCGGGACCAACTGGGTGTTGGCAGCCAGGATTCTTTTAGCATCCTTACTCAGTATGATCGCCCCGTCCATTTTAGCTAGTTCGTACAGTCCGGCAGGTGTAAATTCAGCATTGATAGCAAAGCCGCCTTCTATAATTTTCATCACCTCGGAGGACTCCCCTATTACTATCAAACCGCCGGTTTTAGCCCTTAATATGTTCTCAAGGCCATTCCGTAGTGGGGTACCCGGGGCCACAGCACGCAACACCTTGAGCAATTTTTCTGCTGTTTTTTCTTCCTTCAAATTAACCACCTCATGCCTTTATAGCCTGATCCAATGCAGTCGCAAGTGTTTCAGCGGTTAATATCCTGGTACCCACTGTGTGTTCTATAGCACATTGGCTAGACAATAAGAAACGTTTAAAGCCAAGCTTGGAGGCTTCCTTCACCCTTTTTCCCACTCCGGTAACTGGTCGCAGTTCACCTGTAAGTCCTATTTCCCCCGCCAAAGCCACCTCGCTATCAACCGGCTTATCCCGAAAACTTGAGGCTAAGGAGCAGGCAATGGCCAGATCAACCGCTGGTTCATCTATTTTTACCCCGCCAACAGCATTAACGTAAATATCATGACTGCCTAGATTAAGGCCCACCCTTTTTTCCAAAACAGCAGTGATCAAGGCCACCCGGTTGTAATCAACTCCCGCAGTCATACGTCGCGGTGTCCCGTATCCCGCCGGTGACACTAAAGCCTGAATCTCCACCAAAAGTGGCCTGCTCCCTTCCAACGCAGCGGCAACTGCTGATCCGGGCACTGCCCCCTGGGAATGACTCGTCAAAAATAGGGCAGAGGGATTTGCTACCTCAATCAGGCCACTACCACTCATTTCAAAAATACCGATCTCATTTGTTGAACCAAACCTGTTTTTTACACAGCGTAGTATACGAAAAAATTGGCGCCTGTCCCCCTCCAAATAAAGAACAGCGTCAACCATATGCTCCAGTACCCGGGGCCCGGCTATCATACCCTCTTTGGTTACATGCCCAACCAGGAATATAGAGATACCTTTAGCCTTAGCCAGGCGCATAAGTTGGGCTGCACATTCACGAACCTGCCCCACACTACCCGGAGCGGAACCTAAATCACTCTTATACATGGTTTGTATAGAGTCCACTACTGCCACCTGTGGTACCAGCTCCCGCAGATGATGTTCCATTATGTCCACATTTGTCTCTGATAACAACAGCAAACCCGGTGATAACGCACCCAACCGTTCAGCCCGCAACCGTACCTGACGTGTTGACTCTTCCCCCGACACATATAGCACCTGCATTCTACTACTAAGCAATTGGGATATTTGCAGCAGCAGGGTTGATTTGCCAATCCCAGGATCCCCACTGAGCAAAACCAGTGATCCCGGCACCAGCCCCCCACCAAAAACACGATCCACTTCACCAAGCCCCGTGGGGAAACGATCCTCCCCCTGCAAAGGCACCTCGGTAATCGGACATGGCTTCTCAACCCCGATAATACTGGAATTGCTAACATTCTTACGCGGGTTGATGACCTCTTCAATTAGACTGTTCCAGGTACCACAACTGGGGCAACGCCCCAACCAGCGGGCTGATTGTAAACCGCATTCCTGGCACAAATATTTAGCCTTTTTACGCATTGAAAAAAACCCCCTGGTTTTGGTTATTTCTAAATTATAACATTTAGAAAACTTGACTACAAGCCTAAGCTAAATCTCCTTAAAAACCATCCCTCCATATCAAAAAGGGCGCCTGTAGAGACGCCTTTTTAATAGCATTGCAACTATTATAATTTTACAACCTTCGTGTTATTGCCTGTTTCATCAATATCAAGCTGCACCCGATCACCACGCTTAAATGTGCCTTTCAGTAATTCCTCTGACAGCTGATCCTCCACAAAGCGTAATATAGCCCGTCTCAGTGGTCTGGCACCATAAGCCTCATCAAAACCTTCTTTGACCAACAAGGCCTTAGCAGCATCAGTAACCTCAATTTCAACCTCATTTTCCTTCAATCTATCCGCCACTACCTTCAGCATTAGATCAACGATTTCTCTAATGTGATCTTCTGTAAGGGAATGGAATACTATGGTTTCATCAAGCCGGTTGAGAAATTCAGGGCGAAAGGTCCGGCGCAATTCATCTGTTACTCTCTTCTTCATTTCTTCGTAGCCGGATTCTCCCCGATCTCCCGTTTTAAAACCCAGAACTGTTTCCCTTTTAATTGTGTGCAGACCAACGTTCGAAGTCATAATCAACACAGTATTTCTAAAGTCTACTGTACGGCCGCTGGCATCTGTCAGTCTACCATCTTCCATCACCTGCAGCAAGATATTGAAAACATCCGGATGGGCTTTTTCAATTTCATCCAGCAGTACTACCGTATATGGTTTACGCCGCACAGCCTCTGTTAGTTGTCCCCCTTCATCATATCCCACATAGCCGGGAGGTGCCCCTACCAGCCGGGAGACAGCAAATTTCTCCATGTACTCCGACATGTCTATCCGAACCATATTGTCCTCACTGCCAAAAAGAACCTCCGCCAGGGCCCTGGCCAGCTCTGTCTTGCCTACCCCGGTTGGACCCAAAAAGATGAAAGAACCAACAGGCCGCTTCGGATCCTTCAGGCCCGCCCTGGCTCTACGCACAGCCCTGGCTATAGCCTGTATCGCCTCATCCTGCCCTACGACACGCTGATGCAAAACCTCTTCCATTTTTAATAGCCTTTCAGATTCTCCCTCTGTCAGCTTTTTAACAGGAACCCCGGTCCAAGTGGAAACGATATGGGCTATGGCGTCCTCATCAACCACCAGTTCCTCCCCACTCGTTCTTTGCTTCCAGGCTTCTTTCCTTTCATCCAGCTCCGTCCGCAGTTTTTGCTCCTGATCCCGCAGCTCGGCTGCCTTTTCAAACTCTTGGCCATCTACCGCAGCCTCTTTTTCCTTGGATACAACCTCTAGTCTTTTTTCCAGCTCCTTTAATTCAGGTGGTGCCACAAATGCCTGCAGCCTCACACGGGAACCTGCCTCATCCATTAGATCAATGGCCTTATCCGGTAAAAACCGATCGGAAATATACCGGCTAGATAACCGTGCAGCAGCATCAAGAGCAGCATCCGTAAACCTAACCCGGTGATGGGCCTCATATCTATCCCTTAAGCCTCGTAAAATTTGGATGGTTTCTTCCACCGTGGGCTCAGATACTACAATGGGCTGGAAGCGACGCTCCAAGGCAGCATCCTTTTCAATATGTTTACGGTATTCATCTAGTGTCGTGGCGCCAATACACTGAAGTTCACCCCGGGCCAGGGCCGGTTTTAAAATGTTGGCGGCATCTATAGCCCCTTCCGCTGCACCTGCCCCCACCAGTGTATGGAGCTCATCAATAAACATAATGATATTCCCTGCTTGACGGATTTCATCTATAATTTTCCTCAAACGTTCCTCAAATTCCCCCCGGTACTTGGTACCGGCTACCAGGGAACCCATATCCAGCGTCACTACTTTTTTGTCAACAAGAATTTCGGGTACGTTACTAGCAGTAATACGCTGGGCCAAACCTTCTGCAACAGCCGTTTTACCAACGCCGGGTTCACCAATGAGAACCGGGTTATTCTTGGTACGTCTGGACAGAACCTGGATTACCCTTTCAATTTCCTTGTCCCTACCTACCACAGGGTCTAACTTATCTTCTTTGGCCATAATAGTCAGATCCCGCCCAAACTGGTCTAGAGTTTGAGTGGAAACAGCTTTGGCCTGGCCTTTCCCCTGGCCTTCAGGCGGGTTTTGTCCTCCCTGCAGATGGGCAACCATAGCCCTCAGCTTGCGATAGTCAGCCCCAGCAGCACTTAGTATACTCGCTGCAACACCCTCTCCTTCCCTGATCAAACCCAACAGAAGATGTTCTGGACCAACATAGCTATTTCCCATACGACGTGCTTCATCCATAGATAACTCCAGGACCTTTTTAGCCCTTGCTGTAAGAGAAGGTTCAGGCGGGGAAGGACTATCACTGGCCTCAACCATTTGTGACACAGCCTCTTTCACTTTTTCAACATCTAACCCTAATGTTTGAAGGACCTTAGCCGCAATGCTTTCTCCTTCCCTGATTAACCCCAGAAGCAAATGTTCCGTACCGATATTAGGGTAATTAACGTTTTTGGCCTCTTCTCGGGCGAATAACAAAACCCTTTGTGAACGTTCGGTAAATCTAGCAAACATATTTTTCACACCTCCGATATTGGTCGTGAGTGGTAAGTCGTAGGTAGTGGTGAGTATCCGGGCATCTCACAGCGGGTGGGGGATTTATCCCACCATTCCAATCGGAGACATCAATTTGCCACGCATCCCCATTCCGCAAAAAAACACTTACAGCGCTCACATATCATTCGTTGCATTTTATTTACTAACACATTTTTGCATCAATTTCTACTATTTTTCGCTATCCCTCGCACTGCTTTTGTTTTCAAATTCTTTTCTAATCAGATCTGCCCTGGCAATATCCAACCTTCTTTTTGACATATCCTGTCCAGTTATCTTTATTAAAAAGGCAGGTTTAATCTTGACCATCAACTCATTAATGAGTCTGTCCTGTACCCCAGAAATTATTTTTAACCCTGTCCCCAGTCGCAAATCAGATAACAGCCGCATTGCCTCATCCAAGGTTAGAATCCGAGCACATTTTAATATACCATAGGCCCTGTAAACACGATCCTCAACTATTTCACGTCTTTCTCTATATAACACCTGACGGGCTTCCTGTTCCTGGGCCAAAATTTGCCTGGTAATAGAAATGAGATTGCTTATTATTTCCTCTTCGGACTGGCCCAAGGTAATCTGGTTTGATATTTGGAAGAGATCCCCCAGGGCTTCCGTCCCTTCACCGTAGAAGCCCCTTACTGTCAAACCCAGCTTGCTGATAGCATCAAAGACCCCACTAAGCTGGTTTATTATTTTTAGCCCTGTGAGATGAAGCATAACAGATGCCCTTAAACCCGTCCCGGTATTTGTTGGGCATGAGGTTAGATAACCTAGTTTTTCCGAAAAGGCATAGTCAAGAGTCTTCTCCAACCCATCGTCAATATTGTCGGCCACCTTCCAGGCCTCCTTTAAACATAGGCCGGAAAAAAGGCACTGGATACGCAGATGATCCTCCTCATTAATCATTATTATAACAGCCTCATCGTCCCGAATTGCTGCCGCCTTGGATTGGAAATTGTTTAAAAGCTCCTGGCTAATTAAATGTTTATCCACCAATATCTGTCGTTCAAAAGGCGACAGATCATTCATTAGGATTAAGCTCATTTTACCAATATTATCCGCAGCCTCTTTGTTTTCTAAGGCTTTCCTGATCCTATCAATAACCTCCATAGATTGCTCCTGCTCCAGCAGATGAGGAAAAGGTACACCAGCCAGATTTCTGGCAATTCTGATCCTGCTACTTACTACAATACCCGCATCTGGCCCATCAGAATTCATCCAGCGGCTATTTGCACTGCTGACTTTACCATCAATAGGCACCTAACCTTCACCACCCTCTTCAAGATTTTTTTCCAGTAAACGAATTTTGTCGCGCAACTGAGCTGCTATTTCAAATTCTTCACGGCTAACAGCCTCCTTGAGCTGTCTTTTATTGACTTCGATTTCTTTAACCAATCTTGCTCGGCCCCCTTTGCGCTCCGGAATCTTACCAACATGGCGGGTATTACCATGAATTCGGCGCAATAATGGGAGCATTTTCTCCTCAAAACATGGGTAGCATTCACTGCATCCCAAAAGCCCTTTACTGGCAAATTGCCCCTCAGAAACCCCGCATTTTTCACAAACCTTGCCAGTGGTATTGGTTTGGCTATAGCCACCGCTATTAAAATCCCCATCCAAAAGGCCCGCCATAAATTTATTTAGGTTCATCTGGGGGAAAAATCCAAATCCCTGAATTTTGACTTCCTTGGCACATATTTCACAAAGGTGTGTTTCCTGTTTCTGTCCATTTATAATTTCAGTAATGTGTACTGTTGCCGGCCGTTGTTTGCATTTTTCACAGAACATATACTATCTCCTTTCATACCCAATGATAGAGATACCCCCCATTTGTGGTTATCTGTCAACCGCTACGCAAGATCGTTTTTATCATTGTCTTTAACAGGAGTGCCCTCAACTTATCCCGGGCAGGTATACCTAACCTTAAAACACTCCCGTCCACAGCAGCATGCATAATCCTGGCTTCTCGTAATGATATGAATTCCTCCTCCAGTAGCCGCTTAATCATACCATCTGCATCCATTTGTGAAATAGCATCACCAATTACATCGCATAGTTCAAGAATTGCCTCAGATCGGCTGCCAAGAGGAATTCTGATGATCCGAATATAGCCGCCGCTGCCTCTTCTGCTTTCCACAAAATAACCATGTCCGACGGAAAACCTTGTTGTTAACACATAGTTTATTTGGGAAGGTACACAACTAAAACGTACAGCTAGATCACTGCGCTGCACCTCAACACAGTCACATTTGCTTTCAGCTAGAAGCCCTTTTAGATAATGTTCAATTAAATCTGAAATGTTGTTCAAATCTATCAATCCCTTTGACGTTGACTGACCTTTACTATATTATAACGGAAAACAATTATAATTATCAACACTTTTATTCTTCCCGCTGCAAGACATTCAAAAACATAAAACCGCGCCAACGCACGGTTTTATCAAATAAAATGGCTCCTCGAGTAGGATTCGAACCTACAGCCTACCGGTTAACAGCCGGTTGCTCTACCGTTGAGCTATCGAGGAACGGTGTGGTATTACACTACACATTAGAATACTATGTCTACCGCCATAAGTCAAGGAAGTGGCACCAATT
>JAAYRI010000038.1 GCA_012518875.1 Peptococcaceae bacterium | reverse complement strand
GGGATCGTTTCCGCCAGATCATGGATCAGCTTGATATCCCCATGCCGGAATCCGGTATGGCGGTGAATATCGAGGAGGCTCTGGCTATTGCCGGCCGCATTGGCTATCCCTTAATGGTTCGCCCTTCCTATGTGCTGGGCGGCCGGGGTATGGAGGTAGTATACGATGAGGAAAGCCTGCGTCGTTATGTGGCTGCTGCGGTGGGGGTAACACCGGAAAGGCCAATCCTAATCGACCGGTTTCTCAAAGACGCTATTGAGGTGGAAGCAGACGCCATTGCCGACGGCTCCGACGCCTTTGTACCGGCGGTGATGGAGCACATCGAGTTAGCAGGTATCCACTCCGGGGATTCGGCTTGTGTGATTCCCCCCATTAGTATTTCCGACCGGCATATAGAAACAATTGTGCAGTACACGAGAAAAATTGCCCGGGAGCTAAATGTAGTGGGGCTGATGAATATGCAGTATGCTATTGCCGATAACAGGGTTTATGTTCTGGAAGCCAATCCCCGTGCTTCACGGACTGTCCCACTGGTTTCAAAGGTTTGCAGTGTTTCCATGGCCCGGATTGCCACAGAAGTCATGCTGGCGACTGAAACCGGTAATAGTTTCCCCGTTAAAAATTTGGTTACCAAAAAAATCCCTCACTATGGGGTAAAGGAGGCGGTTTTCCCCTTTAATATGTTCCCGGAGGTGGATCCGATATTGGGTCCGGAGATGCGATCCACCGGTGAAGTGTTGGGGATAGCCGGCTGTTTTGGCCTGGCCTATTACAAGGCCCAGGAGGCCACCCAGGTCCCCCTGCCCACATCCGGCACCGTTTTGCTAAGTGTTCCTGATCAGGATAAACCGGCTATGTTGCAGGCGGCCAGGGAATTTTCCCGGTTGGGTTTTAAAATAAAGGCTACTGTGGGAACGCATCAGTTTCTCAAAGAACAAGGTGTTGCTTCTACAGAAATCAAAAAGGTGTATGAGGGCCGTCCCAATATTGTTGACGGTATTACCAACAATGAGATTAACCTGGTGATCAACACCCCGTCGGGGAAACGCAGCCAGTATGACGATTCCTATATCCGCAAAACGGCAATTAGAAACAAGGTACCCTACATTACTACCCCGGCGGCAGCCGTGGCCAGCGCCAGAGGGATTGCAGCCTATAAGGAAAACAGCTACCGGGAGATAAAGTCACTCCAGGAGTATCACGCTGATATTGATGGGGAAAATCATAGCTAAGGTGGTTTTGGGATTTGATTAGCCCAGAATTGCTAAATCATTTGTGCGGGTAAAAGGTGCCTACCATAAACCCCGGGGTGGTTGCTCAAGGAGAATAACCACCCCTTTTTCTTTTACAGTCCAATTTTATAATCAAAAAACCGGGATTATAGCTTCCCGGTTTTCCTGATGCCAGTACATTGTGTGTTGTGGAAATACCGGCATAACATTTAGGATAAAAACAGGCCCAGGGCTATTAATAACATTGTGGACAAAATAACAATCACATTTCTACCCAGGAAGGGCACCAGGGAGGGGATGTTTTCACTGTTCCTAATGACACCGCCAACAGTGGTAATGGCTAGCGGCAAGCTGAGCAGGCCGGCCAAGGTGAAAGGCGGTAGTAACTTGAGGTAGATTCCGACGGCCAGTGTTAAATAGGCCCCGGCAATAATAACGGCATATATATAGGCGTTTTTTCTTGGTGTAAGCAGGGTGAGTAAATGCCGTCGCCCTACTGCCCGATCAGCTTTTGCATCGGGAAATTGGTTAAGTAACAAAAGGTTGCTGACAAAGAACAGAGGTATTAGAGACAAGACCAGGGCCGTGTAATCATAATAGCCTTGCAGCACAAAATACGTGCCCAGTACAATGCAGGGCCCGAATCCCAGCCCGGGGGCCAGTAGACAGAGCAAAGGTGAACGGGTGATGTAGTCTGTATACAAAACAATCAGCAATACACCAGGGATGCCTACTAGGAGCAGCTGCCAACCCCTGGCATATACCAGATACAAGCCAATTAGCACGGTAACGGCTAAGGTGGCCAGGCCGAAAAAAAGGACTGCCTTTGGGGATAAGAGTTTTTTAGGTAAAAAACCACTGCCGCCGCTAAAGGGTGTACGGCAGGTCATGTTGTCCAGTCCGCTTTTATAATCGCTGTAGTCGTTAAGGATATTAACCGAAGCGTGGGCTGATGCCGCTCCAACCAGGGCCAACGCCAGGTAAATGGGGTTGATATTACCCGTTCCTGCCTTCCAGTATGCAGCACCGGTAGCGGCCAGAACACAGGCAACGGAAAGGATGATGAACTGGGGGCGGGTTTCAAATACATAAAGCAATGACTTGTTCATGTTTTACCTCTCAAGCTGTTGGTGATTTTTATTTCAATAAACATCTCATGCTAGAATTCTCTTTTTGTCGGATTAATCCTGTTTTGAGGGAGGAATTTCTAGTTTCAGGATTTAGCACCCTGCCCCGCCAGCGGGATCGTGGTATTCCAGAAGGGGGCCGGGTCCGACCATACTGTTGAAATTTAGCTGCCGGCAGCTTAGAATATAAATAAATATATATATGAATGAGGCTATCTGCAACCGGTGGTTATCTATGTGGGGCCGGTAAGAAAATAACAGAAGGACGGGGATGATATGGGTATAAATGAATTTGCACGCCAGGTGAAAGATGCTTCTATTACACTGGCGGCCATGAGCGCGGAGCAAAAAAACAAAGCCTTGCAGGAAATTGCTGTGGCTCTGGTTGAACGCCAGGGGGAAATAATTGAGGCTAACCAGGTGGATCTGGCCCGCAGTGAGAAGGAAAACCTGGCGGAGCCGCTTTTGAAGAGGCTTAAATTTGATGCAGATAAAATAGCGGATGTGGTAGAAGGGATCAACAGCCTGATTGGGCTGGGAGACCCGGTAGGCAAAACACTAGCGGCTACGGAGCTGGATGAGGATCTGGAATTATACCGGGTAACCTGCCCCATTGGGGTCATTGGGGTAATATTTGAATCCCGGCCCGATGCCCTGGTGCAGATATCTACCCTATGTCTAAAAAGTGGCAACGGTGTGCTGCTGAAAGGCGGTTCCGAAGCCATGGAAACCAACCGCATTCTGGCTGACGTAATCATCAGGGCTACGGAAAAAGCAGGGGCGCCTGCCAACTGGATTAAGCTGATGGAAACCAGGGCCCAGGTTAGCGAAATGTTGAAATTGGATGAATACATTGACCTGATTATCCCCAGAGGATCAAATGAGTTTGTGCGCTACATCATGGATAACTCACGGATACCAGTGATGGGGCATGCGGATGGGATATGCCACTGCTATGTAGATGAGGAATTTGATTCGGGCATGGCTGTGAAGATTGTGGTCGATTCCAAGACCCAGTATGTTGCTGTGTGCAATGCGGTAGAAACCCTGCTGGTGCACGCCGGGGCTGCGGAAAGTTATTTACCTGTACTAAAAGAAGTCCTGGACGCCAAACAGGTGCAAATGGTCGGTTGTCCCCGAACCCAACAGATTATTCCCGTGTCTGCAGCCAGTGAAGAGGACTGGAAGGCAGAATACCTTGATTATCAGCTAGCAGTACGGGTGGTGGACAGCCTTGATCAGGCCATTGATCATATCAACTGTTACGGCTCGGGCCATACGGACAGCATTATTACAACCAACCGGGATAAAGCGGCAAAATTTGTTTCCCTGGTTGATTCAGGGAATGTGTTCTGGAACTGTTCCACGCGGTTCAGCGATGGTTTCCGTTATGGTTTGGGTGCGGAAGTGGGGATTAGTACCAATAAGGTGCATGCCCGTGGGCCGGTGGGTCTGGATGGGTTAGTAATCTATAAATATATTTTACTCGGTAATGGACAGACCGTGGCGGAATATGCCGGCCGGGAAAAAACCTTCAAGCATGGGAAAATGGATAAAAACTATAGTATGTAGTGGGGTTCTGCACCTCGTAACTAAAGGAGCGCTATGCGCTCCTTATTTTGTTTGTCCCACTATAGATGATTTTGTTTTTTTGAACACAGTTTCTAAAAATGAATAACATGGGGTGAGGGAGGGTGAGAAATGTTCCATAAAGACCTTAGCACAAAAATATCGGAGGTACAGATAGAAAATGAATGTACGGATGTGGTCTTTCCCCAGGTGTCCGGTTTGGGAAATGATGCAGTGGAAGACAAAATAAACCGGTTGATAGAAGAACGTGTGTTGGCCATGATTCCCCGGGAAGGCTGTGATGTTTACGGTGATATCAATGGCGATTATGAGGTGATGCTCAATGAACGGGGTATCCTCAGTTTGAAATTTAATGTTTTTACCATTAGAATACATGCCGCCAACGGTATAGAGGAACAGCGATCCCTGACAGTAAATCTGGAAACAGGCCGGTTATACCGTCTTTATGACTTGTTTAAAAGAAACAGTAATTACAAAAGTGTCATTAATGAAATCATCCGGGAGCAAATAGAAGAACGGGATATACCCCTGATCAAGGAATTTGCGGGCATTGATGACTATGAGGACTACTACCTTACTAAAAACAATTTGGTCATATATTTTCAGGAATTAGAATTTACTCCGCATTTTGTCGGAATCCCTGAATTTCCAATACCTTATTCTCAAATAAAAAACCTGATCCGTAAGGATGGACCCATAGCCAGATTCATCTAATACCACCTTGTTAACAACTTCCCACCATATATGGTGGGTATTTTTATTGCGCTCTCTTTTCCTGATAATTTCAATTTATATTTATATAATACTGCAGAAATACAAATTTAATTAGACTTTGCTATTGTGTATAATTAGATCCATCAGCTTTTTAAATATGAAGCAAGATTTATGGGAGGGGCATTACATGTTAAGGGAATTCAAGGAGTTTGCCATGCGCGGCAGCATGGTGGATTTGGCCGTAGGCATTATTATTGGAGCAGCCTTTGGCAAAATTGTTACCTCGTTGGTTAATGATGTAATTATGCCGCCGATTGGTCTCTTGTTGGGCCGGGTAGACTTCACCAACCTGTTTATAAATTTGGATCAGGTGAAATACGGAACATTAGCTGAGGCCAAGGCAGCCGGAGCGGCAACAATTAATTACGGTCTTTTTTTAAATACGGTTATCGATTTTCTTATTGTGGCTTTGGTTATTTTCCTTATTATCAAGCAGATTAATCGTTTTAAACGACAGAATGTTCCGGTGCCGGCTGAAACCAAGGAATGTCCTTATTGTTTTAAGGGGATTCCAATTCAAGCCACACGTTGTCCTCACTGCACCTCAGAAATATAGGTGCAAATAATGTTGGGAGGGGTATGTGATGGGTAAGGTTCAGTTTTATCTGTTTACAGCAATGATTTTTGCCCTGGCGGTAGCTATTTTTGCTGTGCAGAATACAGAAAAAATGACGATCTATTTTCTGTTTTGGCAGATTGAGGAGGTTTCCACCGTTATTGTTGTTTTGGCCTCGGCAATAGGCGGTTTTCTGGTTATGTTTTGTTTGGGATTTATCAGCGGGTATAGAAAAACCAGAATAATCCGCTTGCTGGAGGCCGAATTAAGGGAAATGAAAAAAATAGTGGAAACCGACAACGGAGGCAAAGCGGTTGGGGTAGATGATACCAGTAACCCCGGCGTTGAATAACATTGCCGAATATTTAAAAAGCCTGGTGGTTCTATATAAAAAAACCCCCTGTACAGGGGGTTTTTGGTTCAATCTTATTAAAAACATACCCCACTAAAAAAATTCTACCTCTCCGGAACTCATATAATATTTGGCCCCTATGACAGCTAATTTGCCATCTTCTACAAAATGCTGTATTATTTCGCTGCCCATGACCTCAGCCACAGTGGCTTTAATGTTTTCCAAACAGCATTCCTCATACAGATTGTCACCCGTGATCCCTGCTGCCCTGGCTTTTTCAGCAGAGGGCGCAATTTTGGCCACAATTGCCGCCACACTGCCCGGCGCTTCTCCCCCGTCCATGGTGGCCTGTACGGCGCCACATTTGTCATGGCCCAAAACTACCAGTAGCGGTGTGCCCAGGTGTTCAACCGCATATTCAGCGCTCCCCATACCCACCGGATCCAGGACATTACCTGCTGTGCGGATCACAAAAAGATCCCCGAGCCCACTATCGAATATTAATTCCGGTGGTACCCGGGAATCGGAGCAGGTAATGATGATGGCGAAGGGGTTTTGACCCTTGATAATCAATTCATCCCGCCTGGTTTGTCCCAGGTCCTTAGTCGCAAATTCACCTGCAGAAAACCTTTTGTTACCCTCCTGAAGAAGCTGCAATGCTTCATTGCTGGAAACACTCATTTTTTACACCCCTCAAAGAAAAATTTGCCAATGGCATATGCTAATTATAACATCATTTCAATATTTTTCTGGAGGAATAATTAAATATTTCCCTTATAAACATTATTTAGCGGGGAAAATATTTTGGGTGGTGGGTGTTTATGTTGGTTTTTTTCAGTTTGAAGGGTGGTCGGGGTGATGTTTGCTTTTTCCTACTGTAGCCCCAAAGAAAAGGACAGCACAAATGCTACCAGGGGTCCCACCCTGGGCGCAATACGGGTTGGGATAACAGTGCTCTGGCAGGTACCTGTACAAGGTAGGGATTATGACAGGTTAATATTGCAGAAAAACAATGATCCCGCCGCCTGGGCGGGCGGTATGGATGTTCATAGGCGTTTATGGCTGGTGGATAAAGCGGTGACAACGGCCCTATTGGGTGAACCGGTGATAATTCTTGACCGTCAGGGAGAATGGGTAAAGGTTGCTGCCATCCGTCAGAAGACATCTATTGATGCTCGTGGTTATCCGGGCTGGGTGCCCAAAGACCATATTGTCAGCAATGACACATATAACCATGATCTGGAAACCAGGCCCCATGTGGTAGTCATGGACAGAACAGCGGGGATATTTAAAAACCCCGGTCTGACAGACCAGCTGGCAGAAGCATCATATATGACCAGGTTGCCCATGCTGAAAAAGGACGATCGGGTAATAACCATACGGCTGCCCGGGGGGAACAGGGGCTATTTATACAGGGGCTGCACAAATATGGTTACTGATTTGCACTTTTCTAGGGCCGGTATTATAGAGGAAGCAAAAAGGTTTATTGACTTGCCTTACATCTGGGCCGGGACCTCTGCTTATGGCTTCGACTGTTCCGGGTTTGTCATGCGTTTGTATCAATCCCAGGGTATATCTATAGCACGGGATGCAGATGAGCAGGCCTTGGCAGGTACCGCTGTAGCTATAGACAACCTGGAACTGGGGGATTTGGTTTTCTATGCTGGGAAAGGAGGTGTTGGACCAATCCACCATGTGGCCATGTATGCCGGGGATGGCATGATCATTCATTCGCCAAACAGCAATTTCCCGGTGACCATCCAGGCCCTGGATAGTTCCCCTTATGGAGAAGAATACTGGGGGGCCAGGCGTTATTTTGATTAAGAGATCAGGGCCTATTATTCGTTATCATCATACATCTCACTGATAATGCAGGGTATTGACCCGGTAACAAGCTCCCCGGTGGTCAAATCCACATAGATCAATCTGCCAACCGGGTTATCCATGACTAGCCGGGGGTTTATCCACACTTTTCGGCATTTTTCCCTGGTGCAGGTGGTGTAGCGCGGGCAGTGACCACAGCATATGTTGCCACAATCCTGGTTATCGAGGAAATGGTCGGCACATTTAGGGGGGCCGTTTCCCCGATCATTATTATAAATATTTTCACACAGGTCGGCTCTCTCTTTAATACTAAGTTTTGTAAAGTCCATATTTCCTTCCTCCTCAATAATTTTAATATTCTTTGTGCTAGTAAAAAAATCCTTTATCAGTAGAAATATCTGTCTAACTATTAACCCCCGCCTAGATCAGGCCACACTGTAGGTGTCAGGGAGCTGTTTGTGATATATTTATAACTGTCCGAAGATTTTCTAGTTTAATGGCCAGTGATGCCAAAAACACAATAAAGGTGGCTGAATAAGAGCCCATTTTCGGGCAAAAGGTCGCCATTTGCTTTGAAATGTGATAGGGCTTTTAAAAAGCCCTGGTCTAGCAAATATCTTAATATAAGGTTTGTCCAGTTGGGATATCACTAATCCTGTTTGACAAAGGTGTGATTCTTTTTTATAATCTATTAATAATGCTAAAATCTGGGGGTGTCAAAAATAGCTTTTGAAGTTTACAAGCCTCGTGGTGAAAGGGTGCCCAAACTGCCATTGGTCACGATTTCTAAGAATTCGATTGTATTAAACAAGCATGCCCGTGAAAAACTGAACACAGAAAAGGTTGAATTGGCCTTTAATAAAGAAAAAAATATAATCAGGATAAAAGCTTCGGAGGATGGTCAAAACATCAAGAAAACAAAGGTTTTCGGTAGGGGTTTTTTTAACCATTTTTACATAACATCCAAGGGTAAATATCAGGCTGACTATGATGAAGAGGAAAATGCCCTATATGTAGATCTTAATAAAGGTACGGTAAATCCGCAGTAATGCGGATCAATGTGTTTTTTTGCCAAAATCCTGCTGCAAACTTCCTTAATGGTAAAATAGGCATTATAATAATTGTGGTGATAGTAAAAGGAGTGTTTGAAGTGAAGCAGCGGTTTTTTTATTGCCCAAAATGTGGTGGCAATCTGCTATATAAGAATTATGAGGAAAGAAAAAGACTGACCTGTAGCGTCTGCAGCTATATTTTTTATGAAAACCCGGTGGTCGGTGTAGCAGTGATCGTACTAAACGAAGATGGCCAAATCCTACTGGGCAAAAGAAACAGCAGCTATAAGGGCCTGTGGTGCATACCCTGCGGCTATGTTGAATATGATGAGGATGTTTATGAGGCAGCTATGAGGGAATTTAAAGAGGAGACCAACCTGGATGTTATTATTAAAGGGGTTTATACTGTGTTGTCAAATTTTCATAACCCGGAAACCCACACAGTAGGGATCTGGTTTATGGCTGATATTGTGGGGGGTACATTACAGGCCCGGGCCGACCTGGATGAGGTAGGTTATTTCGATTTAACCAGGCCACCGGTGCTGGCCTTTCCCACTGACAGATTGGTTATTGAAAGGCTGCGGCACCAGGGAACTATATAAGATAAAGGATAAAAAAGAGGCAGGTCTTTGACACTGCCTCTTTTGCCCTTTAGTAACTTTGTCTCTGGCGGAAACATTCACTGCAGTATACCGGTCTTTCTCCAGTGGGCTGGAAAGGAACCTCAGTATCTTTGCCGCATTCGGCGCATACCACAGGATACATCTGGCGCTTCTGGCGGTAGCCGTTGTTGTTCCGTTTCCGTGCTGCACGGCAGCTCGGGCAACGCCCAGGGTCATTGGTAAAGCCTTTTTCAGCGTAAAATTCCTGCTCAGAGGCGGAAAAAACAAATTCTTCGCCACAGTCACGGCAGGTCAGGTAACGGTCCTCAAACATTGGGAAACCCCCTCTTAATTAATATTAGCCCATTTGATTAGGATGTACATCCCTAACCAACATAATAGGCTGAGAGAGGGAAATATATAAACCTAACCGTTAGAACTTTTTGATTTTAGCATGATATCTTATAGAAGTCAAACATTTCTAGGAAAAAAATCAGGCTTGCTTTTTCTATATCTCCAGTATGTCTTTGACTACTTCCGCCATACCCTCACTGCCGGTAATTGTTTTATGCCGGATAGGCTTGTGATCCAGGTTTTTTAGGCCGGCAGGAATATCCGTGCCGCTGGTTTTTGACAGTACATGCAGCAGCTGCAGCTCATCCTGATCTCGTACTGCCTGTTCACCAAGAATGGCTTTGACTACGCTTTCGTTAAATTTAAATGGGCTGGCAGTAGAAGCAACAATTGTTTTTGTGCCGTCAGTGGTAGCCTCTGTATATTTTTCGTAAACCTTCATACCCACAGCGGTGTGGGTGTCTATAATATAGCCGAAACGGCGGTGTACTTTGCTGATAGTATGGAGTGTTTCATCTTCATTGGCATAATCGGACCAAAATATCTCCTGGATTTTGTTTTTACTATGTTCATCAATCTGGTACCTGCCTGTTTCCTGCAGATCAGTCATCCAATGGATTACTTTATTGTGATCACGATCCGCAACATGGTAAAGCAGGCGTTCCAGGTTGCTGGAAATCAGTATGTCCATGGAAGGAGAAATGGTTTTGACAAAATGCCTGTTACGATTGTATATACCACTATGGATAAAGTCCGTGAGCACATTATTGGTATTGGCTGCGCAGATTAGCCTGTGTACAGGCAGTCCCATTTCTCTGGCGTAATAGGCAGCCAGGATGTTGCCGAAATTACCTGTAGGAACAACAAAATTGATTTTTTCTCCCGGCTTAATCATGTCTTTTGCGGCCAGGTCCAGATAAGCGGAAAAATAGTAGACTATCTGGGGAACTAGCCTGCCCCAGTTGATGGAATTGGCTGAGGAAAGCCTGTAGCCGGCATTTTGCAATTCCAGGTTGAAGGCCCGATCCGCAAAAATTTTTTTCACACCGGTTTGGGCGTCATCAAAATTTCCTCGTACCGCCACGACAGCGACATTATTACCCTCCTGGGTCAGCATTTGTAGTTTCTGGATTTCACTGACTCCCTGATCAGGATAAAAAACAATGATCTTGGATCCGGGTACATTTTTAAAGCCTTCCAGGGCAGCCTTGCCTGTATCTCCGGAGGTAGCCACCAGAATCACAATGGTGGATTTTTCCCCGGTTTTATCCACCGCTTTAGTTAAAAAGTGAGGTAGGATTTGCAGGGCCATGTCTTTGAAGGCACAAGTAGGGCCGTGCCACAGTTCAAGTATATAAAGGCTATCGGTTAGCTTGTGCAGCGGGGCGATTGCCGGTGAAGTAAAATTTTCAGTGTTATAGGCTTGTTGCAAGCAGTTATTAATTTCATCTACGGTGTAATCATCTAAAAATTCCTTCAATATTAAATGTGCCCGTTGCCGGTAGTCCAGCGTGATCATCTCCTGCAGTTTTTTGCTATCAATGATCACCTTTTCAGAGGGGACGAAAAGCCCGCCGTCAGGTGCTATCCCCAGCTTAATTGCTTCTGCTGCCGGTACCCTCCTGTGGTTACCTCTGGTGCTTTCATAAAGCATTCTTTTGGCCTCCTGAAAAGTAATTACAACATTATCATTAAACTATATAAACTGGCCTTAGTAAAGGAGGAGTTAATTACTACTGTCAAAAAAGGCCCCTCTTGGAGGAAACTAACAGCAGCAGTAAGGGTAATGTTTACCGGAAATGTGGTTAAAATGATCATAAAGCCTAGAACCGGAGGATTGACGATGAAAAACAGATTTACGGCAGGAAAACTTTTGGCAACCGGGGGACGCCATTTCAGGTTTAGTTTGGCCCGTTGGAAGGAAAGGCGCGAACGGGTTGCGATGTTGCGTTATTTCACCCAGAAGCCTAAAGAAGATGGCAGGACTATAATTGGGAAAAGCCTTGACTACATTGGTGGTCTGTTACTGATATGGCTGGCTGGTTTTTTAGTGCTGCTTAACCTCACTGGTAGGCCTGCCGCTTCTCTGGCCATTTCACTGCTGCTGCTGACTGTGCAGGCCGCAGCCCTAAAAAGAATTTTGGTAAGGCGGCAAAAAAGGAAAGAAATGCAGCGGGGCCTCTGGCTGGCCGGGCAGCGATTTATGGATGAGATAAAGCTGCATCCACAACAGGGGTTTGCAGTCCCGATCAAGGATTTGCTTGGCAATTTGCCTGGTTTTGCCGGGTTGAACCTGAGGCGGGGGGATGATAAAAAGGCTAGATGGGATGAGCAGATTGATATCAAGGGTCTTTTTAAGGGTGCACCAGTGGGGGTTAAATGCCTGTATCAGGAGGGAGAACAGCTGGTGACCCCACTGGCGGTGAGCTCCTTTTTTAATGCCCTGAATGATGCCGGGTTGAAAAATGGCCTGTTTATAACCAGTGGTGATTTTGCAGTTGGTGTAGCCCAGGTTACCAGGCAGGCGACTCGCGCAGGCATTAAAATTATGCTGGTCAACAGGTATGGTTTGATTGATCTGGCTAGACAGGCCGGCATTGGGGTTTTTGGTGAGGCAGATCATGGAGTGGGGAAAGCAAAGACCGAAAGTCATAGGCGCCTGGATACCTTTGTCGACACTGTTTTTGGCTCCAGAAAGAAAGTGAAGAGTTATTTCTGGTGTGGGTTGCTATTATACGGCGGGTATCTATTGTTAAAGGATACCACCACCTTTAGCTTGATTTATCTTGTGTTTGCTGTGGTCAATTTTTTGTTGGGGGCCGGCAGTCTTCTCTTCAGTAGAACACTGGGTCAGGCAGACCCCTTGACAGCGCTGGAACCGCGTAAATAGCTGCCCTGTAGGTGGGGCTGGTGAATATTGCATGTCCCTCTGTATCATGTATATGAGGAGGCATCCAGGGGAGCCGGTGGTGGGTGTATTAACCAGCCAAGGCTTGTTTTTATCGGTGTCCACAATTATGATATAGTTAGACAACTGTCGTCAAGGACGGGTTGCATAACATATAAAGATATAGGAGCATGTGATATATGGATTACACTGAAAAGATTAATCGCCTGGCCAATCTAATCAAAGATTCGTCATGCACTTTGGCTCTTACGGGGGCCGGCATTAGCACTGAAAGTGGTATTCCTGACTTCAGGAGCCCCGGGGGCCTGTGGACAAAGACCAACCCAATGGAGACGGCTTCTGTTTTTGCCTTGAAACAGGACCCGGCTGCTTTTTACAAAACCAATCTAATGAGTTGGACTGGTTTTACTGAAAAGGAGCCCAACCCTGCCCACTATGCCCTGGCTAAGTTGGAAGAGAAAGGTTTGCTTACCGGTGTGATCACACAGAACATTGACGGATTACATCGTAAAGCCGGTTCAAAACAACTCTGGGAGGTGCATGGCCACCTGAGGACCTGTAGCTGCATGTATTGTAAAAAAAGGTACCCGATTGATTTTCTCGTTAATCAATTCAATGAAGGGATAAACCCACCTCTTTGTGAAGCATGCAGTGGTGTGCTCCGGTTGGATGTGGTGCTTTTTGGGGATGATCTGGGAGGAGATTTTGGCGGGGCGGTGTTGGCTATGCATCGTTGCAGTCTATTGCTTGTGGTTGGTAGCAGCCTTACCGTCTACCCGGTGGCGGAACTGCCGGATATGGCTCCCCAACTGGCTATTGTAAACAAAGAGTCCACCGCCTGGGACAATAAAGCTGAGGTGGTGGTCAACGACACGGCGGGACGTGTGCTGACGGATGTGCTTACTGCTCTGGGAAAATAATTGCCGTGCAGCACTGGTAATATAGACCTTCCTAAAGCCTAACAAAACCGGGAAGAATATAAAAGGCGCCATTTGACAGGGGCCCCTCTTATGAAAAAATGTGTAAATGGTGGGCCTTTGTATGATATAGGAGGAACACAGGGTGATACCCCTAAGAGATGATATACCTTCCAGTACCTTCCCGATTGTGAATTATATCCTAATTGCAATTAACGTGGCTGTTTTTGGCTTTGAGTTATCGCTGGGCCAGTCCCTGAATGAGTATATATTTACCCACGCTGTAATCCCTGCCCAGGCTGTCGGTGCAGGCTTCACAGTGGAGCAATTTGCTAAAATGACAGCCACCATGTTTTTTCATGGGGGCTGGCTGCATCTACTGGGCAATATGCTTTACCTCTGGATTTTCGGGGATAATGTGGAAGACAGTATGGGGCATTTCAGGTACCTGGTATTTTATCTTTTAACCGGCTATCTGGCCACATTTGCCCATATATTCTTTTTCCCCCATTCCAACATTCCACTGGTCGGTGCCAGTGGTGCCATTGCCGGTGTGCTGGGTGCTTACCTGGTTCTTTTTCCCCGTGCCAGGGTGCTGACATTGGTTTTTGTCTTTGTTTTCATCCAGATTATCTACCTACCGGCCATATTGTTTCTAGGTTTATGGTTTGTGCTGCAGTTGGTTAGCGGTGCGGCTAGTTTTGGCCAGGTGGGACAGGGAGTAGCCTTTTGGGCCCATGTAGGTGGTTTTGTTGCCGGCATAGCATTAGTAAAAATATTTGCCACACACAGGGCAAACATTGGATATTGAATAAAAAAGGATCATTACCGCTGCTGTCGAATTTTTAATTAAAGAGCAGAGGTGATAAAAAATGATCAGGTTTATCTGTGATTGTGGCAACCAGGATCCGAACGGTTTTGATTCTTATGTGTCACAAAGGGATCTCTGCGATGAGCTTACCATTGTTTGTAAAAATTGTGGTGATATCAGGACAGAACTGGTGGCATGTGATAGAGGTACAATTTCACTAAAGAACTAGCCAAAACCCCGCCTTTAAAGGAGGGGTTTTAAATATGATCAGGATGGCGGTGGCCTTTTGTTGGCAGACCTGACAATCCGGGCAGGGGCTTGTTTAAAGAAGGGCTGCCTAACAAACCTTGTCAAATATCCATGTGCGGAATATTATGTATAAATTAGTGGTTTCCAGGGGGTATAAGATTTGGGATAGTTTTGTTTGTGCATGGTATGGGACATAGTGATGATAGATTTTATTGGCAAAAATGGGCCGGGTTGCTGAATGCGGCCCTTTCCAGGGCAGGGTTAGGACTGCTGGAAGAACAGTTTGGCGGTGTGTATTATTATGACTTGGTGCCGGGCCCAAGAGCAGGGGCTGGGCTTTGTGATTTGGGTTTGCAAATTACTGCCTTACGTCAACAGGCATTGCAGGAGATTAGTTTGTCACGTTTTTCTTTTATAGAAGGGCTCAAGCCGGTTAAAAAACTAGCTGATTATGTGGTAGACAATTTTGGCGACATAATATCCTATTTGTACCTCAACAAAACCCATCATGCCGTTAATGATCGTTTGTATGAGGCGATTGACAACAGTAGTAAACAGGTTCACCTGATCGGCTACAGCTTGGGAGCAATAGTGTGTTACTGTGCCCTGAAGCAAAATGAGGAAGTAGCAAAAAAGGTTTCTCACCTAATCATGCTGGGCAGCCCTTTGTTCTGGTTCAAACACGGGGTGGCGGAATGGACAGACTTTCGCATTCGGCCGGCGGTGGGACGTTTTACCAACATTGCAGGTATCCTGGATATTGCTTTTCCACATATGGTCCCCAAGTTTATCGACAACCTGGATGAACATGTTGAACTAACTATAGATTTTGACCCCATAAAAAGTCACAGTGGATATTTTTCCAATGATCGGATGCTAAATTTAATAGCAGCAGAGATAAAAAAGGGGTGGGCTTAGCCCACCCCCTGCTATTTGCTTACCAGTTTGGTCATGAGACAGGCAAGGACCTGCTTTTCATCATTTTCGGCTACTTCCCAAAGTTCTTTCATCGCCTGCTGTTCCGGGTTGCCGGGGGGCACCTTTTCGGCCAGGATATCTCCAAGTTGTTGGGCCATAGAATTGATTTGATTTTTTGGGATGCCTAGCTCCTGAGCGTACTCCACAGCCTGGCCCAGCATCCTCTTCCAGTGATCCCAATTGTTAAGCATATTATTCATGAATAATTCCCCCAATTGCTATTTATGGCTAGTTTCCCCCGCGGGAATCCGTTTATTCTTTTTCGGGTTGTTTCGGTTCTGCTGTTTCTACCCTGGCCCTAACAGCGGTCCTAGGCTGCCCCGGTACCACGTAATATTGGCGTTTTTTTGTGTTATAATACAGAGAAACAGAGGTGATGGAAACATAGACATTCTCAGGTATTGTCGGATTGGTAGGTGGCCACATAATGGGTGTTAATATTTTGGGTATAGAGACATCATGCGACGAGACTGCAGCAGCTGTTGTGGTCGATGGTGCAGAAATACGTTCTAATATAATATCCTCACAGGTAGATGTTCATCAGAAGTTCGGTGGTGTAGTGCCCGAAATAGCCTCCCGCAAACATCTGGAGCTAATCACCCCTGTGATTGAGGAGGCCATGGAGGAGTCCGGCCTAAAATTTGCGGATCTTGATGCTGTTGCAGTGACATATGGGCCCGGATTGGTGGGGGCCTTGTTGGTAGGAGTGGCAGCAGCCAAGGCGCTGGCTTATGGTTTGGATCTGCCTCTTCTGGGTATTAACCACATTGAGGGCCACATTTACGCCAATTTCGCGGTAACTCCCGACCTGGAATTCCCCCTGGTTTGTCTGGTGGTCTCCGGCGGGCATACAGACCTGGTTTATATGGAAAAACATGGCAACTACCAGGTGTTGGGGAAAACCCGGGATGACGCGGCAGGTGAAGCTTTCGACAAGGTGGCCCGTACCCTGGGTCTGGGCTATCCCGGTGGGCCGCTTATTGAGCGCCTGGCCCAGTCAGGAGATCCGGGTGCTATTGAACTACCACGGGCCTACCTGGAAAAGGGCAGTTTGGACTTCAGCTTCAGTGGACTCAAGTCTGCGGTAATAAATTTTCTCCATCGGGCCAGACAAAGGGGTGAGCAGGTGAACCAGGCTGATCTGGCTGCCGGGTTCCAGCAGGCGGTAGCAGATGTCCTGGTTGATAAGACCATTGAGGCTGCAAAGGGGGCCGGTGTGTCAACAATCCTCCTCGCCGGCGGTGTGGCTGCCAATAGCAAACTGCGGAAAGATTTTATGGATAAGGCCGGTCACCTGTCACTGCGGGTACATGTACCACCACTGATACTGTGTACAGATAACGCGGCGATGATTGCCTGCGCTGCTTACTATAAATTTTTGCGGGGGTCCTTTGCGCCGCTGACACTGAATGCTGTACCGAGTCTAAAGTTGGGGGAAGAGAGATATGAAGGCAACTTTCGGCGAATTGTGTTTTAGTTGCCAATAGTGCAAAAATAATTGTGTTTATTCTAAACAGGGGCTTAAAATGGCAGAGACCTGTGGATGGTTTTACATGTGGATAATGTGGATAAGCCTGTTAATAACTTAAAAGACGAGGAGTATTCCTGTGGGTGAATTAATGGGGTGCGGACTGACCCCTGTGTAAAGACTTTGGTGCTGGAGGGGGTAGGTGGATTGTATGCCCACAGGCGGCATTTCAGTCTAATATCCAGTTGTGTATGCTAACGTTTTTTGTGTAGTTTTAGCTAATAGCCGGCACTGTTGGTAGTGCTGTCGGTAGCTATTAAATAGACTGTGGGCGTGAAGGGAAAACGGCATTTTTTTGTCGCTAAGATTCGTACAAATAAAAGGGGGGCATCTGATGAAGGTCAAGCAAATTTCAGTTTTTCTAGAAAACAAGTCGGGACGTCTAGCCCAGGTAGCTATGCTGCTGGGTGAGAAAGGTATCAATATCCGTGCCCTATCAATAGCAGATACTGCTGACTTCGGTATTCTCAGGCTAATTGTCAATGACCCGGATCATACCTACCAGGTTTTAAAGGAAGCAGGTTTCACAGTGGCCTTTACTGATGTGATAGCAGTAGAAGTGACCGATGAACCAGGTGGGTTGGCCCAGATCCTGCAACTGCTTGACCGGGCAGGTGTAAATATTGAATATCTCTATGCCTTTGTGCAAAAGGCATCCAATGATGCCCTGGTTGTTTTCCGGGTGGAAAAGCTGGAGGAGGCAGTTATGGTATTGCAGGAAAACGGTGTTCGTGTGATGACCGATAGTGATGTTTATCAGCTTTAAACATACCCTGGGGATCCGGGGCCGGTTTGGCGGGAGAGATGCCTTTGGAAAGTGAAGTAATAAAAAAACAGTTAAGAAGTAGTATTATTAAGAAACGAAATATTCTAACGCCCCGGCAGGTGGATGAAAAAAGCGCCCAGATTATGGACCGACTTTTATCGTTGGATGAATATCACCAGGCGCGCAGTGTAATGGTTTATCTTGATTTCCGTGGTGAGGTGCGTACGGCGGGGCTGGTGAAGCAGGCACTGGCCGATGGGAAAAACGTGGCCGCACCTCTTACCGACATAGCTAAAGGTTTATTAACCCCAGCGCTAATTGTGGATTTTCCTGCTGACTTACGGCCTGGTGCCTGGGGCATCCTTGAGCCCGGGCCCCAAGCCAGGCTACTAGATCCGGCAACACTGGATCTGGTGATTACACCTGGGGTGGCGTTTGACTTATCTGGTTATCGTATTGGCTATGGATGCGGTTTCTATGACCGGTTTTTGCCCCGTACCGGGAAGGATACTGTTTATATCGGCCTGGCTTACGAGTTTCAGATACAACCGGATGTTTTTCCCCAGGTCCACGATGTCCCGGTAGATATTATTTTGACAGAAGAGCGAGTGATCAGGGTAATGAAATGTGCATAAAGGGGCCTTAGAAGACCAATGGTTAAAGAGGAACTGAGCAAGTTGTTGGTGGATGTTAAAAATGACCGGATAACTATTGAAGAGGCTTTAGCCATATTGAAAAACCTGCCCTATGAGGATATGGGATTTGCCCGGTTGGATCACCACCGTGCTTTGCGCAAAGGATTTCCGGAGGCAATTTTTTGTCAGGGCAAAACAGTGGAGCAAATTGCCCAAATTTTCAGTAGACTCTGCCAGGGTCGCCGGAGCATTATAGCTACAAGGGCTACTAGGGAGGCTTTCGATCGGGTGAAGGAAATCTATCCGGATGCTGTATACAATGAACTGGCCCGTACCATTGTGATCAACCGTGGTGAACAGGTCGGTGCCGGGGGTAAAGTGCTGGTGATGAGTGCCGGCACCGCAGACCTGCCGGTTGCTGAAGAAGCAGTCGTTACCGCAACAGTAATGGGTAATACGGTGCGGCGGGTTTATGATGTTGGGGTAGCGGGGATTCACAGGTTGTTGGCTCAACTGGCGTTAATTCGCTGGGCTAATGTGATCATTGTGGTGGCGGGGATGGAGGGAGCCCTGGCCAGCGTGGTTGGTGGCCTGGCTGATCAGCCAATCATTGCTGTACCCACCAGTGTAGGCTATGGCGCTAGTTTTAATGGGCTTTCAGCTCTGCTCGGCATGCTTAATAGCTGCGCTCCGGGTGTCAGTGTGGTAAATATAGACAACGGTTTTGGCGCAGCGGCTATGGCCAACGCCATTACCAGGATGATTGGGGAGGTGAGAGCGTGAAAATTGCCTATTTTGATTGTTTTTCCGGGGTTAGCGGTGATATGTGCCTTGGTGCCTTAGTCAGCGCCGGTGTTGATTTTGACAGGTTAAAGGCAGAGCTGGCTAAAATGCCGGTTACCGGCTATGATTTACGCTGTGAAAAGGGAAAAAGGAACAGTATTTCTTGTGTCAATATTTTTGTAGACCTGTTGGAAGAAGAGCAGCCGGCGCGTGGCCTGGCAGATATCCTGCAAATTATTGCCGACAGTGATCTATCGGATCAGGTGAAAAATAAAAGCAAGGAAGTGTTTATGCGCCTGGCAGCGGCGGAGGCTGCTATTCATGATACGACACCGGAACGAATACATTTTCACGAGGTAGGTGCCGTTGATGCAATCGTCGATGTGGTCGGTACCGTATGGGGTTTGCACCAGCTGCAGGTGGATCAAATTTATGCTTCCCCCCTTCCTGTAGGACGGGGTTTCATCAAATGTATGCATGGCATCATTCCTGCGCCGGCGCCAGCTACACTGCAGATATTGCATAATGTGCCTATATATGGGACAGGGGTTCAGAGTGAACTGGTTACCCCCACAGGGGCTGCTTTGCTTGCTGTTTTGGCCCGGGATTTTATTAATTTGCCGCCCCTGATCGTGAGGAATGTGGGTTATGGGGCCGGCAAAAATGTAATGGAGCATCCGAACCTGCTAAGATTGATTGTTGGTGAAAGTTATGCAGCCAAAATAGGGGGACACCATCATATCTGCCCCCATGGCCACAAAAAGGTGCACGCACACACTGATCATACACACACCCATGAACCTGGGCCTGGCCATGATCACTGCTGGCGGCATAAGGCTGGACATAGCCATGATGGACAGGGGCATGATCACCACCAGGATCAAAATCACTGTCACGATCATGACCACTGTCACGATCATGACCACGATCACTGTCACTGTCACGACCTCGATCGTAATCACGACCATAAAAGTGACTAATAACCTGGTAGATTAACAGAGGTGGTTTTGCTATGGGAGAGCCGGAGAGGAAGCTGGCCCGGCTAGGAAGTATTATAAAAAATTACGGGTCGGTGCTGGTGGCCTTTTCCGGTGGTGTTGACAGTACCCTGCTACTCAAGGTAGCCCAGGATACATTGGCTGAACAGGTGCTGGCTGTAACAGCAGTGTCGGAGGTAAATCCTCCAGGTGAGATTGATGAGGCCGGGACACTGGCTGAGGCAATCGGTGCCAGGCATGTTATTATCAACACCGGGGACCTGGAAAGTAGGGCCTTTAAGGGTAATCCCCCAGATAGGTGTTATTGCTGCAAAAAAGAGATTTACACAGCATTACTTAAATTGGCTGAGGAAAGGGGCATCAGGCAGGTAATTGATGGGGTGAACGCAGATGATGGTGCCTTTCACCGCCCCGGTCTTCGTGCCGGTAAGGAACTGGGAGTACGGTCACCGCTACAGGAAGCGGGGCTAACCAAGCAGGAAATATATACCCTTTCCCGGCGGTTTGCCTTGCCTACCGCCCATAAACAGCCTAGCCCCTGCCTGGCCACAAGGTTTCCCTATGGGGTTGAAATTACCCGGGGGGGTCTGGCCATGGTGCATCAGGCAGAGGAATATTTGAAAAGCCTTGGTGTGGATCAGGTCCGGGTGCGGCACCATGGTGTCCTGGCCCGCATAGAAATTCCACCAGCCTGCTTCAGGTTGCTGATGGCCAAAACAGGGGAGGTTGTGGCCCGGTTTAAAGAAATAGGTTATACCTATACGGCACTGGATCTACAGGGTTTTCGCAGCGGCAGCATGGATGAGGCCGGTGGGGTAGGTTTTCCCTAACCCCGGTTCCTACCGTTTTCTTCATGTATCTTTTGCTGGACAAAGGCCTGCAAAGCAGAGGTGTACACTTCTTTTAACGGTACCCCATGTTTTTCCGATATGTGGCGACAGGCCTCATATTCGGGTGCATATTGTACTATTTCCCTTTTGTTTTCATCTAGAAAGCCTATTTTTACCTTTACCTCTCCCCAGGGGGTTTCTACCATAGCAAAACCTCTAGGTAATACTCTTCTCTGTTCCTCCCTTACACGCACACCTAGCGTGGTGGTTTCCCTAAAAACAGTTTCCAGCAGCTTTTCCAGTTGTTCTTCCCGGCAAATTATTGACAGCAGATTAGCAGGTCTACTTTTTTTCATATAGATGGGGGTGAGATAGGCATCCAGTGCCCCTTCTTTTTTAATCAGTGTGTCTAAAAGGTATGAGTATATTTCCGGGTTCATATCGTCTATTGTGGCCTCAAGTACAATAACTGTTTCCTGCCGACCAATCATTGTTTCCTCTCCTTTACAAACGGTATTTAGTATATTTTAACACAACCTTTTTACTTCTCTTGGCAGCAAAGTATGCTGTTGATTTCCCCCATTTATAGGCGATGACATTTTTATGTCTGCTCCTGATGCGTTTTGTCTGCAGAAGGTTGTACGCATTGGGGATAATTGCTATAATTAATCATCTAAAAAGATGCCCTATGGTTGCAAAATTCAACAGGTTAAGAGAAATTTCTGAAATTGGTTAGAATTTTCAAACAATAAACCGCCAATCTGTTGTATAATTGGTATTATAAAAACTTGTCCCAATTAATATTCACTTTAAAATAAGTAATTGACTAACTTGGAAAGGTGAAACAATATGCGTGATACTTTCAGGCGGGAAATAAACTACCTGCGTGTTTCAGTGACGGACAGGTGTAATCTGCGCTGTGTATACTGTATGCCTCCGGAAGGTGTAAAGTTTTTGCCCCACGATGAAGTTTTGCGGACAGAAGAAATTGAGGCTGTAATCAGGGCCGGGACCAGGGTAGGAATCAAAAAAATTCGCCTTACTGGGGGAGAACCCCTGGTACGTAAAGGGATCCGGAACCTAGTTCGGCGCGTGGCAAATATCCCCGGAATAGATGACATAACAATGACCACGAACGGCATTCTTTTGCCTTTACACGCTGCAGCTCTAAAGGAAGCCGGGCTGAAAAGGGTAAACATCAGCCTGGATACTTTAAAAAATGAACGTTATCGGGAGATTACCAGGGTCGGTGAATTGGCGGCGGCCTGGAAAGGGATACAGACGGCCCTTGACGTGGGGTTGCATCCTGTGAAATTAAACACTGTGGTAGTGCGTGGGATTAATGATGACGAAGTGGAGGCCCTGGCTCGGCTCACCCTGAATAGAGCTCTGCATATCCGTTTCATCGAAATAATGCCCATCGGTGACAGCAATTCATGGTCTAAGGGGCGTTTTGTACCTGCTGGGGAAATAATGGAAAAGATCAGCCGCCGGATCGGCAGATTAATTCCTGCCAAGACAGTGAGGGGAAATGGGCCGGCCAAGTACTACCGTTTTGAAGGTGCGGCAGGAACAGTTGGTTTTATTACAGCCATGAGCGATCACTTCTGTGAAAGCTGCAATCGCCTGCGTCTGACCTCGAGTGGTGGGCTACGTCCATGCCTGTATGATAGTAGGGAAATAGACATGAGAACACCTCTGCGCAGGGGAGCGGAAGAAAAAGAATTAGTTGACCTGATAAGGGATGCTATTGACATGAAACCTGACCGTCATCATATGCATGACGGCTGGGTAGACAGCAAACGGGTAATGTCACAAATAGGTGGCTAATAACCAGGTGGATGTAATAAAATGAAGGCATAAACAGGACAAGCCCTAATTAGTTGTTGGACGGCCAGGATAGGTGATTATGTAGAGGTGATGGGGCTCAAATGGGAAAGTTGGTACCGGTGGTTGGCCTGGCTGGTTATTCCGGGGCAGGCAAAACCACGTTTCTCGAGAAGCTGATTGCTGAACTAAAAAACCGCGGATATAAGATTGGCATTATTAAGCATACCCACCACTGTGTGGAGTTCGATCACCCAGGCAAGGATTCCTGGCGTCATGCCCGGGCGGGTGCTGATTTTGTGGCCCTGGCCACACCCCAGGGTTATTCCTTATTTAAGAAAACAGATGGTGATCCGGGCCCGAGGGTTTTAATTTCATTGGCCGGTGAGCTGGATTTGATCATTATTGAGGGATACAAAAAGGAAAAGTGGCCTAAAATAGAGGTCTATTACCAGCATGGGACAACGGAACGGCCCGATGTACCGGAAAATGAACTGCTGGCTGTGGTTAGCGATGCCCCATATCTAACTACTGCCCCCCATTTTGCTCTTAATGATATAGTGGGAGTAGCTAACTACATTGAGCGGGTGGTTTTAAAGAAATAAAATGTGACTTGCCTGCTGTATACCCCTTTATAAGGGGCTGGGTGTATCTATTGCTGAAAATAGGAGTTGTTTCTCCAATGGAAAGGGGTGCCCCTGATGTCGGAAATTGGACAAGAGGTATTGGATGCTGTCAAAAAGGTGGCCCAGGGAGGGCAGATTACCTGCACCCAGGCCAGGGCGCTGGCAAAGGATCTACAGGTGGAGCCTATAATTATTGGTAAGGCGGCAGATGAGCTAAAAATCAAGGTCATATCCTGTGAACTAGGGTGCTTTTAATTTAGGGGTTTAGAAAACGTATGCGCTGTTCTGTTATTAATGAGACACACTCCTCGATGGGTGTGTCTTTTCTACTCTAGTGTTCGTTCATGTCAAATAAAAGGGGCCTGTTTTCGGGGGTAGGCAGGAAAACAGGCTGGAGTAGTTGAATGTTACTATGTTATTCAATAGCCGATTGCATGGCTGCTTTTCGACAGAAACCCGGCAGTCGTATGATATGGTCTATTGTTTGATATTCTAATAACGACCAGGCAATGAGAACAATCACAAAGGGGATGTTGTTTTGAGCGGTTTAACTCACCTGGATGAACTGGGTCAAGCCCGGATGGTGGAGGTAGGAGAAAAAGGGATTACCCGCAGGGAGGCGGTTGCCCGCGGGGAGGTATCTATGCGTGCAGAAACGCTGGAAATGATCCTTGCCGGTAAGGTTTCTAAAGGAGAGGTGTTTGGTGTGGCCCGAGTGGCGGGAATTATGGCCGCCAAAAAGACGCCTGATTTGATACCCCTCTGCCATCCTTTAGCGCTAACGGGGGTAGATGTGGTTTTTCGCCCCGATCGGGAGGGCAATAGGGTGGAAATAGAGGCTAAAACAAGGGCCACAGGGCAGACCGGGGTGGAGATGGAGGCTCTTACTGCTGTGTCGGCGGCGGCACTGGCCATATACGATATGTGCAAGGCGGTAGACAGGGAAATGACTATCGGCGCTGTCAGATTGATACATAAAAGCGGCGGTAAAAGCGGTGTGTTCCAGCGCGCCGGCGAAGAAGCCTGGACCCAGGTATAAGAGAAGATGTTGGCCGGGGGAAATTACCCCATAAGGCTAAGGATATCACTGGTACAATATCTAAAATGGGAGTGGGTAACCTTTGAACAAAATAGGGATCATTACGGTCAGTGATAAAGGTTCCCGTGGCGAGCGGGTAGATGAAAGTGGGCCGACCATAAGGGCCATGGTTAAGCCTCTGGGAGAGGTAACAGACTATATGATTGTGCCCGACGACCTGGACCTTTTAAAGGAAGCAATGATTGATATGGCGGATATTAAAAAATTGAATCTAATTCTCACCACCGGGGGTACAGGTTTTAGCTCCCGGGATAATACTCCTGAGGCTACCCTGGCTGTGGTTTACAAACAAACACCCGGATTGACAGAGGCCATGCGGGCGGAGAGCCTGAAAAAAACCAATAGGGCAATGCTTTCCAGGGCGGTGGCCGGTATTCGTAACAATACGCTGATTATTAACCTGCCCGGTAGCGTTAAGGCGGTACGGGAATGTCTGGCGGTATTAATGCCTGCCTTGCCTCATGGTTTGGAAACCCTTGCAGGTAGGGGCGGGGAATGCGGCTCGGCTGAATAAGGTCGAGTTTTTTTCTTTTAGGCTAGTATAAAAAATTTTCCTGGTGGGAAAATATGCTAGAGAGGGGCCCCTAAAAAAGAATAACCAAAAAAACTAGATAGAGGAAGATATTGAAGGCAATAACGAGGTATTTTTCTTTTTTGGCCCAAGAGGGGTAATATTATGAGATGAACCAATTTGCTTTTAATAATTCATTTCTATATTATTATTTACGTAATGTTAGCACTCATTGATGCTGAGTGCTAACAAATGAGCAAGCAATCCAACCAGTTTATAAGGAGGGGTTTTAGTGATCAGACCATTAGGTGAAAGGGTGGTTGTTAAGCCACTACCCAGCGAAGAAAAAACAAAAGGCGGTATTGTCTTACCGGATACGGCCAAAGAAAAGCCCCAGGAAGGGGAAGTTATCGCTGTAGGTAACGGCAAGCTTTTGGAAAATGGCCAGCGTGTTCCTATCGACCTAAAACCGGGGGAGAAGATTCTCTTCTCTAAATACGCCGGCAATGAAGTCAAAATTAACGACGTGGATTATTTGATTATGCGTGAAGCAGATGTCCTCGGCGTAATTGAAGGCTAGTAAAAAGAGGAGGTAAAGAAATTGGCAGGCAAAGAAATTATTTTCCGTGAAGATGCCCGTCGTTCCCTGGAAAAGGGTGTTAATGCCCTTACGGACGCGATAAAAATTACCTTGGGCCCCAAAGGGCGCAATGTGGTACTGGAGAAAAAATTCGGTTCGCCGATGATTGTAAATGATGGTGTGACCATCGCCAGAGAAATTGAGTTATCTGATCC
>JAAYRI010000037.1 GCA_012518875.1 Peptococcaceae bacterium | reverse complement strand
TCCATTGATGAATGGCTCAAAGAGGCCAAGGGAATGCCGGAGGCTCTGGAGCAGGGGATGTTTTTGATCCATAATGGTGTTGTGCGTCAGACATCCAGGGCGTTGGTGCGTGAGGGTGTTGATGATGGTTCACAGGTGAAAGGGATGATCTTTGGCTACGATGAGGATAAGGTCGATCAGGCTGTGGCTGAAACCTATCAAATGGACGGTATTTTTCATGTCCGGGTCTGGCTGAATGAAGGTACCCTTAAGCCTGGTGACGATATCATGTATGTGCTGATTGGCGGCGATATCCGGCCCCATGTGATTACTGCTTTGCAATTCCTTGTGCAGAAAATCAAAACTGAATGCGTCATAGAAATAGAACAATTTTGATTTAAACAAAAAGGACAAAGATGATGGAAGATACTATATCGCGGAGTAAAACAATTATTCTTTTGACCTTTCTTGTGATTGTCTGGGGGGTTTGTTGGCCAGTGTTTAAGGTGGCACTGTACTACACACCCCCATTATTATTTGGCGGCATGAGGAATTTAGTCGGTGGGGTATCTCTCGCTGTCTTACTTCTTCCCCGCTGGCGGCAGATTCGCTGGCGGCAAACCTGGTATATTTATGGCGTTGCTGCTTTATTCAACTCTGTATTATATTATGGTGCCCAATCATTTGGTCTGGGGTATTTACCGGCAGGTTTGTTTTGTGTCATTGTTTACCTGCAGCCTGTTCTGGTGGGGCTTATGGCCTGGATGTGGCTGGGGGAATCAATGACCCTGATGAAGATCGTTGGTTTAATCCTCGGTTTTCTTGGTGTAGCGGCCGTTAGCTCCGGTGGGCTATCGGGATATATTTCTTTTACCGGTGTTGTCCTGGCCATTATCTGTTCAGTTGGTTGGGCATCGGGTACTGTTTGGGTTAAAAAAACCAGCGGGTTGGTTGATGCTATGTGGTTGGTGGTCATGCAAAGCCTAATTGGAGGGGCAATTATGACCATTGCCGGTCTCTGGTTAGAAGATTATTTCGCTATTGTCTGGACACCGGGGTATTGGTTCGGCCTTCTGTACGGGGGGTTGCTGGCCATTGCTGCTTCCTGGGTTATTTATTATAAACTGGTCCATTACGGTGAGGCCAGCAAGGTGGCTGCCTATACCTTCCTGGTGCCGCTGATTTCCGTGGCTACCGGCACTTTCTTTCTACAGGAGCCTTTTACCTTTTATCTACTGGTTGGGCTGGTGCTGATTGTCACCAGTATCTACCTGGTGAACAGGCCTACGGGAGTAGGGGGTAAAAAAACATCAATACCAGTATAATTATTTATTGCCGGAGAAAGATATTGTCCAATTTTGCGGAGAAAGGTATAATTACTTTATTGATAGGGATCAAAAAAAAAGGGAGTGGGATAGTGTGAAGAAGTTTGTCAAGTTGTTGACTATCGGCATGTTGGTTTTGGGACTGGCCTTCGCTGCCATCGGGTGTGGCGAGCAGGAAAAGGAGAGCAAGACTACGGGGACAGATGGTGAGAGGCCGGTCCTGAATGTAGCGTCGGAAACTACATATCCCCCAATGGAATTTACAGAGGGTGGTGAATATGTTGGTTTTGATATGGATCTGATCAGGGCCATCGGCGAAGCCGAAGGATTTGATGTGAAAATTATTTCACTGGGCTTTGACGCCTTAATCCCATCTGTGCAGGTGGGTACGGCAGACTGCTGCATATCTTCAATGACCATTACAGATGAGCGGGCGGAGGCTATTGACTTTAGTGACCCATACTACACAGCAGGTTTAATTATCGCTGTGGGCAAAGATACTGAGGGTATCAGCACCCTTGATGACCTGCAAGGCAAAAGACTTGCTGCTGAGGTGGGCACTACCGGGTTGGCTGCCTCCAATAAAATAAGGGAAAAGGATCCGAAAACAACAGTAAAGGTCTTTGATTCCGTGGGAGAAGCCTTTATGGAACTGGAAAAAGGTAGCGTGGATGCGGTGATTAATGATATGCCGATCACACATTACTATATCAAGACCACAGGTAAGGGAAAAGTGAAGATGGTCGGTGAGGTTTTTGCTGCTGAGGATCAGTACGGAATCGGCGTTAAAAAAGGCAATACCGAGCTCCTGGAGAAAATTAACTCCGGCCTGCAAAAGATAAAAGACAACGGTGAATATGACAAAATTAATGAGAAATGGTTTGGTGACGAAGTATAGTGATCACGGCCAAGTTAAAAGCGCGAGTTGGAATATCTCGCGCTTTTAACTTGTTTGACTTAAAGGGGGAGCCAGTATATGTCGCTAGATTCTATCCTTGCTATAAATGGGCTACAGGTGGTAATAAAGAACTTTCCCTACTTACTCGAAGGGGCCGGGCTAACGTTAAAAATCACTGTATTGTCAGTATTTTTCGGCATGGTTTTAGGCCTGGTAGCCGGGTTGCTAAAGCTATCAAAAAGCCGCATATTATTTGCCATCGCTACTGTATATATTGATTTTTTCCGGGGAACACCGCTTTTTGTGCAGATTTTGCTGTTGTATTTTGGTATTTTGCCGCTGATTATTAATACAGACAAGCCATTTGTGGCAGCGGTGATTGCTTGTTCCTTGAACTGTGGTGCCTATACGGCAGAAATTGTCCGGGCCGGCATTCAGGCGGTGGATAAGGGGCAAATGGAGGCTGCCCGCTCACTGGGCATGAACACAGGCCAGGCGATGGCCCATGTAATATTACCCCAGGCTTATAAAATTGTTATTCCTCCACTACTTAACGAGTTCATTGCCGTTCTCAAAGATACCTCGCTGGTGGCAGTAATATCTGCTGAGGAATTGACCATGCGGGGTAAATTGCTATATTCTACTTATTTTGAGGCCGCCTGGATATGGGGCACAGTGGCCATAATGTACTTCATCATGACCAAACTGCTGGCTATATTAGGCGACTACATAGAAAGGAGAATGGCCACAGAATGATCAAGGTTATTGGTTTGCATAAAAATTTCGGCAAACTGGAGGTTCTAAAAGGTGTAGATTGCCATGTCGCCCCCCGGGAAGTGGTATGTGTGATTGGTCCCAGTGGGTCTGGCAAGAGCACCCTACTGCGCTGTGTCAACCAACTGGAGCAGGCCACCGGTGGGCAGATATTCGTTGACGGGGAGGAAATCACCTCGCCCAAAACAGACATCAATAAGATTAGACAGCAGGTGGGGATGGTATTTCAGTTGTTCAATCTTTTTCCTCATAAAACCACCCTGGAAAATATCACCCTGGCCCCAATTAAGATTAAGGGGGTATCCCGGGCGGAAGCTGAACAGGTGGCCAATGAGCTGCTGCGCAAGGTGGGGTTAACAGATAAGTCTGATGTTTATCCCGGCCAGCTATCCGGTGGTCAGAAACAGCGGGTGGCCATTGCCCGCGCCCTTGCCATGCAGCCCAAAGTGATGCTGTTTGATGAACCAACCTCTTCCCTGGATCCGGAAATGGTTGGTGAGGTGCTGGAGGTAATGAAGGATTTGGCCCATGAAGGGATGACCATGATGGTGGTCACCCATGAAATGGGCTTTGCCCGGGAAGTAGGACACCGGGTATTATTCATGGATGAAGGTATTATCATGGAGGAAGGGACACCGGCGCAAATTTTTGACAACCCCCATAATGCCCGGACTCAATCCTTTTTAAGCAAGGTTATTTAGTTAATGAACCTATAAGTTGGCGAGGAGGGCGACCAATGAATGTAAACAAGCCGGCCTGCACCAGGTGCAGCATTGACCAGCGGGAGGCATGGGTGGCGGGTGTTTTCAGCCGGGTAAAAAAATTTATTGCAAATTATGATAATGCAGACATTAATACCTGTAATACTCTATGTGCCACTTCACTGAAAAACTCTTATGTCAGGGGTCAGCTATTCCCCTTTATCAACATTCCAATCCGCTACCGGGAAAAGGAGCTCTTGGGCTTATACGAGTATTTCGGTGATGTGCTGCCACTTACTGATGAACACATCTATTGTGATTTTGTGGTGCAGGCGATTTACTACCATGAAAAGAAATCACCGGCAGATATAGAAACTATTGAGGAGCGCACCCGGCAAATATTAACGGCACGGGGCTATGATATTATTGACTTTACCGATGGAATGGCTACCATTACCATTAAGCGGGGGATATTGGACAACGAAGGGGAGTTTTTGGCATTATTAAAAGACCTGCTTGATGAGGCCGTTAAAATACAGGCAGTGGCTCGCTGATTTAAATGCTCAAGAATGGTTCCCAGGGTTTACAAGGCACCGTTTATATTTTATTCTCTGCATTAATGTACGCTACTCTCCCCATTTTGGTAAAATTCGCCTACCTGGCTGGACTGGGTCCTGGCGATACACTTTTATTGCGCTATTTTTTTTCTTTCATTCTATTAGGCGGGTTTATTAAGCTATTAAAACGGGGGCGGTTACTGTCCCTGTCTTTTTTGGTGATTGGCCAGGGTCTATGTCTGGCCGGATCCAGCCTTTTTTATTTTTTTGCCCTGGAAACCTTGCCTGCGGGGATAGCCACAGTAATTTTCTTCACCCATCCGGTGATTGTAGCTGTGTTATCGTTGTTTGTCTTTAAGGAAGAATTTGCACCACGCCTGTTTGTGGGGCTGGCTTTGGCCCTGAGCGGCATACTACTGATATCGGGTCTTTTGGGTGGTAAACAGATCCTATCCACAGAGGGTCTTGTTTGGGCCCTACTGGCCTGTTTCTGCTACGCCTTTTACAGCTTGATCGGCCAGAAAACCCTGGCAGATAATGGGGCCCTATCTATTACTGCTACTCTTTCCCTTCTGGCCTTGTTGATTTTCCTGCCTTTTTTCTATAGTGGTGTAGACTTTGTTCAACATTTGACCCCACAGCAAATTCTGGTTACCCTGGCCATAGCGGTATTTAATACCTTGTTGGCGGTATTGTTTTTCCTCAAGGGGGTGCAAAAAGTGGGTGCTGCCCGGGCATCCCTGATGAGTACCGCCGAACCGGTTTTTTGCCTGATGCTGGCTTTTATTATTCTCGGGGAAGGTTTAACACTACCGGAGTTAGCAGGTTCCGGGTTGGTATTTGCCAGTATGTTGCTGGTTGTGTACAATCGTAATGGTAAATCGGGGCTGAACGGCAAAATAGTTGTTCATCCACGCGCTGAATATGCAGCCCCAGCCGGCATGAAAAAAAGAAACGTCGAACAATATAAAAAGGGGCAAAATTGACAAAAGAAAAGGGGTGCAATTATGTATCGTGTGTTGGAACCATTGGAAACGGCAAAAATTAAATTTAAAAATCGGCTGGTTATGCCGCCTATGGCGACACAAAAATGCGGGCAGAATGGTGAGATAACCGATGCAGTGGTTCAGCATTATAGTGAACGAGCCAAAGGGGCTTATTTGGCCCTGATTATTATTGAAAACAGCTATATCGATGTGGCGGGCAAGGGCATGGCCAACATGATGTCAGCTGCTGATGACGATATGATTTATGGTATGGAGAAGTTAGCTGCCGCCATTCATGCCGAAGGTGTGCCTGCTGTTATGCAGCTTAACCATGCCGGTGCCTTCACTACGCGGGAAATAACCGGGCTGGAGGTGGTGGCCCCCTCAGCTGTTAAAAGTGAATTTGTCCCGGGGGATGATCTCCCCCGGCCGTTGACGGTTGCTGAAATCAAGAAAATCATCAGCCAGTTTGCGGAGGCAGCTGGAAGGGTTAGGAGTGCCGGCTTTGATGGAGTGGAGATTCATTCCGCCCACGGCTATTTATTAAGCCAGTTCTTGTCACCCCTCAGCAACCAGCGAAGGGATCAGTATGGTGGTAGTTTAGAAAAGCGCATGGCCATTCACCGGGAAGTTATCGCTGCCGTACGGAAGGCGGTGGGTGCGGACTATCCAATTTTCCTGCGCCTGGGGGCTTGTGACTATGCGCCGGGCGGCAGCACGATTGAAGATGGCGTGCGGGCGGCACAACTCTGTGTAGAAGCCGGTGTGGATATCCTGGATATTTCCGGTGGCCTGTGCCTGCAGCATCCCACCAATACCGGTCCAGGTTATTTCGCTGATGCCGCTGCGGCCATTAAGGCTGCTGTTACCGTGCCGGTTATACTGACCGGTGGTGTGCGCAAAATACAGGAAGCCGAAAGACTTCTGGAAGCCGGTAGTGCTGATCTGATTGGTGCGGGGCGGGCATTGTTGGCGGATCCCGCTTGGGCTAAAAAACAAATGGATACACTTGCCTAGAAAAAAAAGGCAGGGGCAGCGCATTTTTTGGTTATAGCCTTTCTATCCACCGAGGTAGGCCTTTTTCACGTCTTCACTGTGCATCAGTTCACCTGCGCTGCCCTGGAGTACAATTTCACCCGTTTCGATCACATAGGCATAGTCAGCAATGGAAAGGGCCATGTGAGCATTTTGTTCCACGAGCAAAATGGTGGTACCCTGTTCGTTAATGTCCCTGATGATTTCAAAAATTTCCTGGACCAGCAGCGGGGCCAGGCCCATTGAGGGCTCATCCATAAGCATCAATGCCGGTTTGGCCATTAGGGCCCGGCCGATAGCCAACATCTGCTGCTCACCGCCGCTGAGGGTACCTGCTGTTTGTTTGCGTCTTTCTTTGAGGCGGGGAAAACGGGTGAAAACCATTTCTATATCGGCCTCTATGTTGGCCTTATCTTTACGTAGAAAAGCACCCATTTCCAGATTTTCAATAACAGACATAGCGGCAAATATGCGCCTACCTTCCGGCACTTGGGAAATGCCCCGACCCACAATTTTTTCCGGCGGTGTGCGGGTAATATCTTCGTCCTTAAAAACAATGTGGCCTGTTTTGGGCCTGGTAAGTCCCGATATGGTTTTCAATGTTGTCGACTTGCCGGCCCCGTTGGCCCCGATTAAGGTGACTATATTGCCCTGTTCTACCTTTATGGACAGCTTTTTTAAGGCATGAATAGCCCCATAATATACATCTATATCTTTTACTACGAGCATGGTTTATCCAACATCCTCCCCCAGATATGCTTCAATTACCCTCTTATCAGCACGGATTTCCGCCGGAGTTCCCTCTGCAATTATTTGTCCATAATCCAGCACATACAGGCGCTCACATACCCCCATAACCAGGGACATGTCGTGCTCAATGAGCAGAATGGTCAAATTAAATTCCTGTCTAATATAACGGATTAATTCCATCAAGGCCTGGGTTTCCTGTGGGTTCATCCCCGCTGCCGGTTCATCTAAAATCAACAGCAGGGGCCTGGTGGCCAGAGCGCGGACAATTTCAATACGCCGCTGCTCCCCATAAGGTAGGTTTCTAGCCAGTTCATCCTTCTTATTTCTCAGGTTGAATATTTCCAGGTAGTGCAGGGCTTCCTTTTCTATTTCGCTTTCTCCCCGAAAAAAACCGGGGGTGCGGAAAACTGCCCCCATTAGGCTGTAAGGTACATTTTTATGGGCAGCTATTTTCACGTTGTCCAACACGCTGAGATCATTGAACAAGCGGATATTCTGAAAGGTCCTGGCAATACCCTTGGTGCAAATGGTGTGGGGGGCCATTCCTACTAGATTTTCATCCCTGAATATAATGCAACCATTATCCGGTTTGTAAACTCCGGTAATCAGGTTGAAGACGGTGGTTTTCCCGGCACCGTTGGGCCCAATTAAGCCTACCAGTTCATTTTCAGCAATGTGAAAGTTAAAGTCCTGAACAGCATTAAGACCGCCAAAGGATTTTTCCAATTTGCTTATTTCCATTAAATTAATGTCGTCCACCCCAAATCCTACCAAATGTCCGCAAGCTCAATTCCTTGTTCCCCATCAATCCCTGTGGACGGTAGATCATCACGATAATCAGTACTAAAGCATATAAAACCATCCTGATTGCGGGGAAGGACTGCAGAGCTGCCGTTAAGGCAGTGATAAACACAGCAGCAATGATGGCCCCGGTGGTGCTGCCCAGCCCGCCCAACACTACCATCACCAGTATGTCGAATGACTTCAGGAAGTTAAATGTTTCCGGTTTGATAATATAAAAGTAATGGGCATAGAGGGCTCCGGCTAGTCCGGCAAAGCCGGCACCGACAACAAAAGCCAGCACCTTATATTTAGTAGTGTTAATGCCCATTAGCTCCGATGCTGTTTCATCTTCACGAATTGATATGATGGCCCGGCCATAACTGGAATTAATCAGATTGACTATGACCACAATGGTTACTATGGCCCCACCGAACAACCAGGGCCAGGTGGCAAATTTGGGGATGCCCATAATACCGGCCGGCCCGTTCACATAACCTATATTTTGCAGGGTGACCCGAATGATTTCACCAAAAGCCAGGGTGGCAATGGCCAGATAATCCCCCTTTAGCCTCAGTGTGGGGACACCAATGATAAAGCCGGCCAGTCCTGCACCCAGCATGGCGGCAAGTATCCCGGTAATAAAGGGAAGATCCAGCATATTGGTCATTATGGCCGCAATATAGGCTCCCACTGCCATAAATCCGGCATGTCCCAGGGACAACTGTCCTGTAAAACCGTTAATTAAGCTCAGGCTGACTGCCAGGGTAACGTTAATGCACATAGATGCCAGACTAATCTGATAATATTGTTTAAGCAGACCCGCTGTGATCAGATATTGTACCAGGGTAAATAAAGCTGCTAGTATCAGTACCTCGATGCCGAGTTTTAGCCATTTGTTGTTTACCTTCTGCATTTAATTCACCTACACTTTTTCGCCGGTGTCTTCACCAAAAATACCGCTGGGCTTAATTAGCAAAATAAATATTAGTACACCAAAGGCAACGGCGTCCCGGTAAAGGCTGTTGCCATAGCCGCTGACCATAGTCTCTAAAAGGCCCATAACAAAACCGCCGACCATTGCGCCGGGGATAATGCCGATGCCGCCTAATACTGCGGCCACAAAAGCTTTCAGTCCGGGGATAATGCCCATTAGTGGGTTAACCGTATTATAATAAACACCTAACATTACACCTGCCGCAGCGGCTAAGGCGGAGCCGATAGCAAAGGTAATGGAGATTGTTTTGTCCACACTGATACCCATGAGGACTGCTGCCTCCTGATCAAGGGATACGGCCCGCATGGCTTTACCGGTTTTGGTCCACTTAATGATATACTGCAGGATCAGCATCAGCACTACCGCGGAAACAAAGACAAAGACGTCTTTATTTAAAACAGATAGTCCACCCAGTGCATATGCTTTGATTGGGAAGGCTGATGCGGGGAATACTTTCTGGGCAGGGCCAAAAAGGAAGATAGTAAAATATTCTAGGAACAAGGATACGCCAATGGCCGTAATCAACGCTGCGATACGGGTGGAGTTGCGCAGGGGGCGGTAGGCTATTTTTTCAATTAAAACCCCAAATACAGCACAGGCAATCATAGCCGCCGCCATGGCAACAAAAATGTTGGTCCCCAAAAGTGT
>JAAYRI010000209.1 GCA_012518875.1 Peptococcaceae bacterium | reverse complement strand
GGCTGTTTTGATCCCTTTGAAATGGCGGTGCGGGCTGTGCTGGGACAACAAATTACAGTGAAAGCAGCGCGCACACTGGCCGGGCGGGTGGCCGGGACCTATGGACAAGCACTGTCCACCCCTATTGATGGCCTCACCCACACCTTCCCCACACCAGCCCATATTGCCGGGTTGGAAGGCCCCATAGAAGATCATCTGGGACCACTCGGTGTTACCGGCGCCAGAGCCCGCTCCATTCGATCCCTGGCAGAGAAGCTTTTAAGTGGAGAAATTGACCTGTCCGGCCGGACTGATCCGCAAAAGGAAATGAAAAAACTGCTCGCTTTGCCAGGTTTTGGCCCATGGACTGTAAACTATGTGGCCATGCGGGCATTGAGCTGGCCTGATGCCTTTCCCCATACTGACTACGGCGTTAAAAAAGCCCTGGCCGATCGCACGGCCAAAGAAATACTGACCCTATCCGAACCATGGAAGCCATACCGCGCCTACGCCACCATTAATATATGGAATAGTCTATGAAAGCTAAAACAATCCTTGCATGCCTCTATTTAATGTCGATCAAAGTCCTTCACCACCCGGAGCAGGCGTCGGCGTGGTTGCTCAACCTCAATGTAGCCCCCGTAAATGAGCTGGTTCAGGTGCCTGTGAACAGTGGCCAGACCAGCACCAGTTATTTTGGCCAGCTCACGTATGGTCGGCGAGTACCCATGTTGGGCTGTATAGCTCTTAATAGCCTCTAGGAGATCCCGGTTGGAAAGGCGTGTGTAATTAAAACGTGGGCCGCCCATTATTTCAGCACCCGCAATGAGCGTGGCCGGTTGGGGTGAAAGGTAATGTAGCCCTTATCCATAACCCTGTTCAGGTAGTAGTAGATCAGGGGCACTGATCCAAGGCCGACAGCCGAACCAATTTCCCTGACAGTAGGGGCACAACCCCTGACTGCTATGTACTGGCAGATGGCGTCATAGATCCTACGCTCTTCACCAGTCATAAAAAAACACCCCCTAAAACTATGTTCCAGGAGCATTATATCAAACATATGTTCTAGTGACAACAGTGTGGCAAAAAACAGTATGAACAGCCAGCTCCACTTCCCGGCCTGATGATTATATTTATTTCCCTTGGTTAAGGATTGCTTTCTTTTTGGCGGGGAGCCAGGCGTGGCAATAAAAAAGAAGTTGCCAGACCAGCCAGGGCGGTAGCCATCAATAGCCAGAAAGTACTATGAATGGCTATTGAAAGGGCGTTTTTTAGATTAGCCAGTTGTTCGGGGGTAATCAAATGGCGCTGTACCGGATCCATTAGCCTGTTTACCGTAGAAATACTGAATGATTTCATGCCCAGTGAGGCCGTTGCCTTCAGCAGCACATTGTTTAAAATTACGGCAGAAACGGCCACACCACAGGTGGAGCCCAGGGTACGCATGAACTGCACAGCAGCCGTGGCAATGCCCCGCCGGTTCCACTCTACCACTGACTGCACGATCACAATTAGGGATGTACTACAAAAACCTAACCCCAGCCCCATGACAAAACTGGTGGCGGAAACGAAAAGCTGGCCGGTGCCGGGTGACAGGGTCAGGAGCATGAATATGGACAACACCTGAAAAACCATACCCAGTGTAGTCATTTTCCTGTACCCCACCCGCAGCAACAGGCGGCCGCAAATGGTGCTGCCCAGGGGCCAACCGATGGACATGGGAGCAAGGGCAGCACCGGCATTTACTGCACTACCCCCCATGACCCCCTGCACGAACATGGGTACATAGGTACTGGCACCAATCATCACGGCACCAATGAGAAAGTTAGCCAGCAATGATAACCCAATAATCTTTTCTCTAAACAAGCTAAAAGGCAGCATCGGCTCAGAAACCCGAGTCTCAATGCGGCAAAAAACTACCAAAGCCAGTGTCGCCAGGGCTAGCAAACCGAGAATATAGGGGGAACCCCAGGGGAATGTGGTGCCACCCTGCAGTAGAGCCAGCAAAAGCAGGGTAATACCGGTAGCCAGTGCTGCAGCCCCGGCATAGTCAACCCGGGGTCGCTGGGCTGCCTTTTCTTCTTTAAGAAAGAGCAGCAACATAACGATAGAAACCAGGCCGATGGGTAGGTTAATGTAAAAAATCCAGCGCCAGTCAAGGAAGTCCACAATAACACCGCCTAGAGCGGGGCCAATAATGGCGGATACCCCCCAGACACTGCTGAACAGACCCTGCATGCGGGCCCTTTCTTCAAAAGAAAAAATATCGCCAATGATGGTAATAGTAATCGGCAGCACAGCACCGCTGCCCAAGCCCTGCAGGGCACGGAAAATAATTAGCTGGATCATGTTCTGGGACAGGCCGCAGAGGGCCGAACCAAGGATAAAAACCCCTCCCCCAGGCAAACACCCGGCGCCGACCATAGAGATCGGCTAGTTTACCGCAAATGGGGGTTGTTACTGCCCCGGTAAGCAGGTAGATGGAAAACACCCAGGAAAACATAGACATGCCACCCAGGCGCCCAATAATAGTAGGCATGGCCGTGCTGATAATGGTACTGTCCAGGGCAGCTAAAAAAGTGCCCAGCAGCACTGCAATGGTGACCAGGGTGCGGTTTGTTCCCAACAAAGTCATCCTTTCCTACCGGTAAAAAAGAAAAACGGCTCCCAAAGGCAACCGTAGCACCTTCAAAATATATCTACACTGGATTATTCTCCACCCCGGTTCTATTCCCTCCCTTTTTGTCCGTATCAATCTGCCCACCCGATCATTGGTTTAAAGAATTGGTTGTAAGAACTTTCCCTATCATTTTTTCCGACTGGTATTGTTCTGGTTCAACATAGCCGACTACCTGTCCTTTCTGCATCGGTTTACTGGTAACGTCTAAGTGGGCCCATTTTTTTTACGCTGCTTGAGGGCTACATGTTTTTACCGGCGGTTCTTAGAAGACTATCAAGATCTCTGCCAATCCTAATTAATGACAATATAACCAAGATATTTTCACAAATTGAAGGAGAAAGGAATTGCTGGTAGAATTATGACAACAGTGGAACCCTTTGGAGATGATACCATGCAGTACCATAATGAGAGCCTTGATGAAATAGAGCGACTAAGGACAATCATGCACAGGCTGGCCAATGAGGGCGAGCAATATCAAAAAATCCTGGCCATTAGCCGGGAACTTGACAGCTTGATTGTCCAATATCAAAAACAATTGTATCTGCCCCTAATTCACCCTACCCAAAAACCAACAGGTAAGAAAGGGCTATTTTCAATTTCCCTGGAGGCTGTTTAGAAGACACCTGACAAAGAAGATTTCATCTAATTGGGAGGGCAGACCTGAATATGTGGGGGGCCTTTGCAAAACAGTGCAAACTGCTTGTTTCCTTGCATGAGGCAAAGTATAATAGGGTTGATTATCTATTTGCAAAGAGAGGTTGAGGTAGCCTATGGGAACTAGTTTCGGGCAGCGACTGCGTGAGCTGCGTGATGCCAAAAAACTAACCCAGGCCCAGCTGGCTAATTTGTGTGGACTGGGTGAATCAACTGTATCCTTTTATGAGGGTGGCAAGAGGGAGCCAAACTATAAGATCCTATTAACCCTGGCGGAAGCGCTGGGCACAACACCGAATTACCTGCTGGTTGGTATTGAGGGCCATGAGGACGTAGACTGGTGGGGAAAAAACAAAACACCCCCATCAGTAGAACTAGACAGGTTTGTTCTCGAACACCGCAATCTGCGTGTTTTTGGGGAACCATTAAAAGAAGATGCCAAAGGCGATATAATATTGGCCCTACAGTCTGCCTGGGAGGTGCTAAAACAGAAACGGGGCAAAAGACACAAGTAAAACTGGGCCTTATTCCTCTGACTAGGAGGACACATTACTATACGATTTTGACATCATCCCACGTCTAAAAACAGTGGGATTTTTTCTGCGAAAATAAACTCAAAAAACCTGGAAAATTCCCTTGACACATTAATTTAAACCTGCTATATTGAACCATGTTAGGCCAAACTAACATTGTTAGGTATAGCTTATTTTTTAGGCCCAGATATGGCAACCATTTCCATAACCAATTATGGCATTACATATTAATGAGAGGGGAGTACACGAATGAATAAAGCCTTGTTAACCCTAGATAAGGGCGCCACCGGCAAGGTAAAAATGATCGAAGCCGGCAGATGCGCCACAAGAAGACTCTATGAAATGGGATTTAATATAGGTGCCCCCGTAAAGGTAATCAAAAACGATGCCGGCCCGGTTATTGTTTCCCTCACTGGAAACAAGGTTGCATTAGGACGCGGGCTGGCAAAAAAAATACAGTTGGAAATATCAAATACAACGAATAACTAATTAGGAGAAGGGCTTCATGGCAAGCGGAACTATAGCACTAGTTGGTAACCCTAATAGCGGTAAAACAACATTTTTTAATGCCCTGACTGGTTCTAATCAACACGTGGGCAATTGGCCGGGGGTTACTGTAGAAAAAAAAGAAGGCAGCTTTAGGCATGAAGGGAAAAAATATCATGTGGTGGATCTGCCGGGAACCTACAGTCTGGGGGCTTTTTCCGAAGACGAGGTAGTGGCCAGAAACTTTATTCTCACCGGCAATCCTGATGTGATCATAGATGTTGTTGACGCCAGTAATATAGAAAGAAATTTATATTTGACCACCCAGCTGCTGGAAATGGGAAAAAAAGTCGTCATTGCCCTGAACATGGTTGACGAAGCAGAAAAAAGAAACATCGACTTTGATATAGATGGTTTATCCAAAAAACTTGGTATTCCGGTAATACCAACGATCGCCACCAAGGGAAAAGGCATCAAAGATATCGTAAACGCAGCCATTGATCTAATGAACAGGGATATGGCTGCTGAAAACCCGGTGCAATATGGTGAAACCATTGAACATCACATTAGAAACATAGAAAGGTTGCTAGCTGGGAAGGAACTGCCTTACCCGGCAAGATGGACGGCCCTGAAAATTATTGAGGGAGACCAGGAGATACTTAATAACATCAAACAGTCCCCTCATCTTGATCAAAATTTAACTGATTACATAGAAAAATTTCATCAAGACCACAGAAATGAAGATCTTGAACTGGAAATAATTGATGCCAAATATTCCTTCGCCAACAAGGCTGTGGATGGCACTATTAAAAGACCGGCGGAGGAAACAGTTACTATTACAGATAAAATAGACAGAATTTTCACAAATAAATATCTAGGCATTCCTATCTTTGCCGGCATCATGCTCATTGTTTTTCAACTCACATTTGTACTGGGTGAGGAAATATTAGGCGGGTTAGCAGCCGATTTGATAGATGGATTAGGTGGGTTACTGGCGGTATTTTTAGTTTATCTGGGCGCTCCGGATTTGCTGACATCTTTTATGACTGACGGGGTTATTAATGGTGTTGGGGCGGTTGTTGAATTTGTGCCCCTGATTTTAGTATTATATCTGCTGCTCAGTTTCCTGGAAGACAGCGGCTATATGGCCCGGGCTGCCTATGTTTGGGATGATTTAATGCGCAGACTGGGGCTACAGGGCAAAGCCTTTATCTCCTTGATCATCGGTTTTGGTTGTAATGTCCCCGGCATTATGTCCGCTAGAACCTTGGACAACAAAAAAGATAGAATGATTACCACCCTAATCACCCCTTTTATGTCTTGCGGGGCCAAGCTGCCCATTTATTCCATATTCATTGCCGCATTTTTTTCCAAGCATGGCGGGTTGATACTCTTTTCCCTCTATGCATTCGGCATTCTAGTAGGCTTGATCATGGCTAAAATATTCAGCAAAACATTATTTAAGGGAGAATCCTCCTATTTTATCATGGAGCTTCCACCCTATCGAATACCCACCCTGAGAAATGTTTTACGTAACATGTGGGACAATGTATATGGATTTCTAAAAAGGGCAGGGACAGTTATATTTGTGGTGATCACCTTATTATGGGTGCTGGCAGTGCTGCCCACATCTGTGGAACCATATAGTCAACTAAGCATCCTGGGCCGCATCGGTGCCTTTATTGCACCCATTTTTGCACCGGCGGGTTTTGGTAGTTGGCAAGAATCTGTGGCCTTATTTGCCGGCATACCGGCTAAAGAAGCGGTGGTGGGTACACTGGGCATGCTCTACGCGGGGCAATATGTGGAGCAGGGTGCCATGTTGGTTAACGCCGTGCAATTGCAATTCACTTCATTGACAGCCTTATCCTATATGGTTATGACCTTATTATATACGCCTTGTATCGCCACCCTAAGTGTTGTTGGCAAAGAGACGAACTCCTTAAAATGGCCCCTCTTTATGGCCCTATATACCTTTACCTTAGGCTGGTTGGCTGCGGTTGCCATTTTTCAAGTTGGTTCTTTATTGGGTTTTAGTTAATCATAGAAGGTGTGATACTAGTGCTGAGGAGCATTCTGAGGATTATCAATAGGGACGGTTATATTTCCCGCTCCCAGCTAGCGAAAGAATTAAATATTTTACAGGATATCGTAGATGAAGGTATCATGCAGCTTTTGCGCCGGGGCTATCTCCTGGAGGAAAACACAGGTGAGGGCTGCGCTACATTTTGTGTTAAATGTCCCTTTGCTAAAAATTGTAGTAAGGAAATTGTTAAAACCTTTAAAATATCAGCCAAAGGTGAGCGGTATTTAAAAAATAGGTGATCAGGCGGGATCAGGAGGTGAAGATAATGACTAGATATTCCCAGTCGGAAGAAGACTATTTGGAAACCTTGTATTTACTACAACAGGAAAATAAGGTAGCCAGGGTAAAAGACGTGGCTCAGGCCCTGGACGTCAAAATGCCCTCCGTAGTAGCAGCAATTCGCTCCCTATCAGAAAAAGGTTTAGTAGAACAAGAAAAGTATGGCCATATAGAACTGACAAAAGAGGGGGTCAAGGTGGGCAAAGATGTTTATAAAAGACATCAGTTGCTTTATGCCTTTTTCCATGAGGTTCTGGGACTGGACCCCGAGGTCTCAGAAGAAGATGCTTGCCAGATGGAACATCATCTCTCCCCAGAAACCCGGGAAAGATTACTCAGAATAGTAGAATATACCCGGGCCTGTAAAGATGATAAAGTCCATTTTTTAAAAAGATTTATGTACTTTGTTAAAACCG
>JAAYRI010000208.1 GCA_012518875.1 Peptococcaceae bacterium | reverse complement strand
TTTATCAACACATCCCTAAAAAACAAATAAAGGGAGAAGGCTTAAACCTTCTCCCTAAAAGCTACCATCCCCACAAATCTAGTGGTTCCAGGGTAATACCCTTCTTACCAATTGAAACTACGAGATGGATTACCTAATTCCTCCAAACGTTCCTAAACAGATTTCCATTGTCAACCTATTTCACAACTACACTCTGACACAAAAAACACTATCCACGGACTGGTCGAACCTTGTCATACACCCGAAATTCATTCAGACTCAACAAGCAACGTAACCACTGTCTCTGTAAGGATGGTGCTTGATTACATGATAACACTTGCTACGGCAAAAATCAATAATAAAATAAAAATTATCATGCCCATATTTTGGGGAAAACTACTACCTGTGATACTGCTCACCTCTGGCAATTTTAAGCCAGCGAAATATTTGTTCCAGTAAAACTACGCGCATTAGCTGGTGAGGAAACGTAAAGCTGGAAAAGGAAAGTAATATATTCGCCCGATCCAACACCTCTTTGGATAAACCCAGGGATCCCCCGATAACGAATGTGATGTCGCCCTTGCCTTCAAGAGCAAGCTTTTCTAAAACCCCGGCCATTTCTTTGGAACTATACGTCTTCCCCCGCCGATCAAGTGCGATTAGGTAGGTATTTCTGCGCAGATGTTTCATCAGACGTTTACCTTCAACATCCTTTACCTTCACACACTCTGCCGGACCGTGCTTGTCTGAAAAACTTTCATCGCTTACCTCATGGACTTCAATTCGAGCATAGGGAGTCAACCTCTTAAAGTATTCGGCAGCACCACTAGCTAGATATTTCTCTTTAAGCCGCCCCACCGCCAGGATGGAAATATGATACATAACATCCCCCAAGGTTTATTTTCTGCTAATAATCGCCCCTAGTGACCTGAGCTTTTCCTCCAGGTTGTGGTAGCCCCGATCAATATAAGTCACATTGCATATTTCCGTCTCACCGGAGGCAATTAGCCCGGCCACTATTAAAGCGGCGCCTGCCCGCAAATCTGTGGCCTTAACATGGGTACCTTCCAGTGCCTCTACCCCTTCGATAACCGCCATCCTTCCTTCCACCTTAATTCTAGCACCCATTCTCTTCAACTCATCAGCCACCATAAAACGGTTTTCAAAAATATTTTCCACCAGTACACTTGTCCCCGGTACAACCGAAAGCATAGCCATCAATTGTGACTGCATATCGGTGGGAAAACCGGGATAAGGCATGGTTTTTATGTCGATGGGTTTCAATGGCCCCTCCACAAATACCCTCAGGGTATCTCCACCCTCAATGACCCCGGCATTAGCTTCACGCAGTTTTGCGCTTAATGGTTGAACATGGGCGGGTATCATGTTTTCTATGGTAACGTCACCCCCGGTAGCAGCGGCTGCAACCATAAAGGTGCCCGCCTCAATCCGATCTGGTATAACAGGGAAACGAATCCCCCCTTCAAGGGAATCAACACCAGAAATCTTGATCACATCTGTACCGGCTCCCCGTACCTTGGCCCCCATGGCATTAAGGAAATTAGAAAGATCAACAATTTCCGGTTCCTTGGCTGCGTTTTCTATTAATGTCTGGCCTTTGGCCAGGCAAGCAGCCATCATAATATTTTCAGTGGCCCCCACACTTGGGAAATCCAGGTAAATGCTAGCCCCTTGAAGACGGTTATCGGTACTGCCACATACACACCCATGCTCCAGCGAAAGACTGGCTCCCAGCCCAATCAGCCCTTTAAAATGCAGGTCCATTGGCCGAACCCCGATATTACAACCGCCGGGAAGTGCTATCGTGGCCTGTCCAAACCTGGCCAACATCGGCCCCAAAAGAAGGTTGGAGGCCCGCAGTTTTTTAACCAGATGAAAAGGTGCCCCCGCATGTAATTTTTGGGGTGGTACAATTTGCAGGGTTTCCTGACTTTCCCAGGAGGCAGAAGCCCCAATGCTATTTATTACCTCTATCATCACCCGTATATCACTAATATTGGGGACATTTTCAAGAACAATTTTGTTCTTGGCCATTATGGCCGCGCATAAAAGCGCAAGCGACGCATTTTTAGCGCCGGAAATTTTTACCCTACCTCGGAGGGGCAGTCCCCCCTTGACTAGAATTTTGCCCATAAATTCCTCCCCATTTTAGTCTGCATTTAAACCTTCGTTCTAGATTATTCGTTCCCGAGGCTTTTATTCCTCCCCCGCATTTGGCAACAAAGGGGTTATTCCATCCATCATCCCCGCCGACATTTTTCCAGACCATTGTAATCCAGTCCTAAATATTTTTGCAGGGCATTTTCAAATGTCATACCATTACCCAATGATCCTATTAGACTATGCAAGGTTTTTTCACCATACTCACCGGCAATATATTCTATAGCAGCAAGTGCTTCTTTATACGCCAGGGGCTGGTTAGAAAGCCCATCAAAATTTTCCGCCATCTCTTTCATGGTATAACAACCAAAAACCCCTGTTTGATCACTTAGCCTGAATCCAGTCAGTTTATACTCCTCATACTGGGCCATTCCCTCTGTAAACCAGCGGGGATAGTTGCCCCCGGTGAGGTAGTCGATCATCAGATGGGTGTATTCATGAGCCATTGGTCCTGCTGTGAGAAAAATCTCTCTAACATTTGCCGGGTCCCGATCATCAATCCATGATTGTGGGGCCAGCGCCCTAATGACACCGGAATAATAAACCCCGATGGCACTTTCATTGGCCTCCCAGCCAAAATTTCTATTTAGCTCCTCCTTGGATGAGTGCAGAATTATCGGTACCCGGCCACGAGGATTATAACCAAAATCCTCAACTACTGGGCGGTAAAAGTACTCAGCGGTTTCCAAAACCAACCTGGCATCAGCCCGGTTTGCAGGCCTGAATTTAACATAAAAATGATCTGATGTCAATTTTTCCATACCCATCGTACAAACAATAGTATATGTCTTAATAGCCTCTCGGACAGTCCAATAGCCACAGGTCCTGGCGGCCACGGGAATCTTCCAGATAAAAGCACTGATCAAAACAAAAGCGGCCGCTAAAATCTTTACGGCCTTTATCAAAATGCCACTGCGATTGACAATATCTACATTGCTGTTTTGTTCCGTAAAAGGATTCATAGCCAGCCCTCCTCTACTGATCTTAATTGGTTAGTTGACCAGTATAATTATAAGGCTGGTGTCTGATCCTTGCTAGCGGAAATATTTGAAAGGCATTGACCAAGAGGAAGTACCCCCTGCGCCCAGGGTCTATCCTTTGGCTTGTTCGGCTTTCCATTCCTCAATTATTAATTTTGCTTTTTCCACCTCGGGGCCTTCCCCGGCCTTAGCTATAAACTGTTCCAACTCCTGTATACCCCCGGCATAATCCTTCTTGTCATGTCCAAGAACAAAACCGTAGAGAAGATGTGCTTCCGCGTAGCCTGGATCATTGGCGATTAGTCCTTGCAATGTATCTATCGCCTGATCATTTTCGTCCTTACTGTAATGAACATAGGCAATCATATAGCGGGCATCGGAGCAGTTGGGATCAACTGCCAATACCTGTTCATAGGTTTTTACAGCCTGCTCTTGCTTCCCTCCATAAATGTACATATCTGCCAACTCCATCAGCACTGCTGTATTTTCAGGGCTCTTTGTTGCTTCTGCTTCCAGATCGGCAAGCCTCTCCTGTAGGGTTTGCTGGGCTGCCCCCGGGGCCTGAACCATTCCGTCAGTAGGCTGCTTCTGAAAAAGGGCAGCTAAAGGAATCACCAGACCAATGGCAATTAGCACTGTTATTATTATAAAAATAGTTTTCCTTAATTTGCTTTTTGTTCTTTTAAAAAACATTTTCTCACCACCCCCCACCTATTATAGCATTGTGCAGATGATTGACAATCCCCGTTTAATGACAATAGGAAAGCCCGAAGCTACTATAATCTACGCTTCGGGCAGCATTATATCATCTTTTAATTACGGTAGGTAATCCAACGGGTCACGGGGTACACCCCCAACGATAGTTTCCAAATGCAGATGGGGACCAGTGGAGTTTCCCGTTGAACCAACCAGGCCGATGGTCTCACCACGATCAACAGAGTCACCCACATTTACATGTATTTTGGAAAGATGGGCATACCTTGTCACCAGGCCGCCACCGTGGGATATGTCAATTTTCATACCGTATCCCCCATCCCAACCTGTATAGGTAACAGTTCCACCGGCAACAGCCACTACCCTACTGCCGTAGCCGGCAGCCAGATCTATACCTTCATGCATTCTCCCCCAGCGCATGCCGAAGGAAGACACAACCCCACCATCACAGGGCCAGGCCAGTCTCAATGCGCTACCCCTGGAAGCAACCATGGTAATGGCCCCCTTGATCACTTCTTCCGTCTTGGGTTCGCTTTTAACAACCTGGTTGAGGACTTCTCTATTGGTTTCTATGCCGTTTTCATGTGTGATTTTATATGTAACGGTCCTTTCACCGGGCACACCGGCACAGACAAGGATTTTTTCCCCCAGCAGAAGCCCATCATCATATTTAACCTCAACTGGATAAGGAATTTTTTCATCTACAGTAACCTCTCTCGTGGCTACAACTGTGATTAACGGTGCTTTTCGGCTCAGATAAAGCACCTGATCAACCTGTAAATTCTCCGGATCCAGGCCCGGGTTAGTAGATACGATCTGATCCATATCTATATTTACCGCACGGGAGATATCCCAGAGATTATCACCATCATTAACAGTGTACTGAACAATCTTATTTGTTCCCAGTAAAACCATTTTTTTAGCGGTTTCGAAATTTGTTGCCTTATTAATTTCTATGGGGACTTTTGCTATTTCAACGTCTTCCTTAAATTCTAGCTGATCAGTTGGTTCAATGGGATAAATTGACCTCAACCAACCAAGCAGCGTCTCCGCCTCCTCCTCATTCCTGAGTAGAATTCTCTCCTCCTTATTTACAAGGATGGCCGCACCCTGCATTTTGAATGTTAAGGCCTCATTCATCCGAGCCTTAAGTCCGTCAAAATCCAAAACCTCCCCAGTTCCGTTCCCGGCCTTTATACCCTTATATGTAACATCTTCCTCATAATATACATCTTTGCCCATTTCACGGGTCTTACTGTCCACCACTTCAGCCAGGGCTTCTTTTGCTGTAGCTTTATCAGCAGCAAGGGCTATTATTTCTCCGTTAGCCTTAACTGCACACACAGTGCCGGCGTAGGCGCTATAAATTGACAGCACCAGGATTAATGACACTACAGACCCGATCACAATGCGGTGCCGTATAGTTTGTCTCATAAACCATTTTTGAACAATATCTACCAGCCCCGTCAGGCGCCGCAGGCCTTTTTCCATAGGCGGCAAGGGCTTCAGCTCCTTTCAAAACATTATTGTTTAATTAGGCTCCCCATTTTTGGATGGAGGAACATACTGGAGAAACATTGATACATTATAACACAGTAAAAAACAACCAGTAAACAAGCTGTTACCCTTGAAAACAGATGAAAAACAAAATTAATCTGGAATAACAGTGAAAAGGTGCTATATATGCCCAGTTAGTTCCTTGCATTGTGGTGGACCGGATCACTTTATCAGTTCTATGCTTATCCTTTTGGGAAATTTTTTATTCCCCCCAAAAAAAATACCTCGCCCCGGAAAAGGACAAGGTAACATTTTATTTGTTTGTTTTTACACATTCCTGGTTACCAACGGTACAGGAGGTCTTGCATGCGGACTGACAGGAAGTCTGACATTCCCCACAACCCTGACCCTTGACAGCCGGAACAGGGCTGTTAATAGTTTTTATGTGTTTGCCCAAGGTTTACCACCTCCTTTTCTCAGCCATTATAAATGATTAACAACAGCCACGCAAGTCGTTAGGAACCCAAAATTATCCCAATAACAAATCCACCTATGATGAAATACTGGAAGGGAACAAGATGGTATAGCCATACTCCTCCACATTGAAATTATCATGCCATTCTATCTTGGTCAGGGTCACATCCCCACAACACATGCACCGAGCCAAAATATAGGCCAGGCCCCAGGGCCTTTCGCTCTCCTTTACTAGATAACCACAAGGGCTGGTTAGGGTTTCTATATCCCTTTCACTATATTCCGACAGCACCTGCATCAGACCTTTTCTGTGGCAGTGCCCACAACTAAGCTCGGAGCGATAGTTAGTCTTCATATTCCCTCCCAGATAACTATCCTGTTGATTTTCTTTTATAATTATTTCTGTTTTTTAGATGCCTTCATGACTTTTGCCCATGTATCCCGCAAAGGCACAATACGGTTAAAAATCAGGGTATCAGGGGTGGTATCAACGGGATCCACACAAAAGTAGCCTTGCCGCAAAAATTGATAGCGACTCCCTGCCACCGCCTTTGACAAACCTGGTTCCACAAGACAAGAAGTCAATACCTCACAAGAATGAGGATTTATAAAAGACTTGAAATCATCTTCTTCATCCGGGTTTTCCTTGGTAAACAGGTTGTTATATAAACGCACTTCGGCAGGGACAGCATGTGGTGCTGAAACCCAGTGCAGTGTACCTTTGACCCTGCGCTGGCTACCAGAACCACTGCGCGTTTCCGGATCATATGTGCAGTGCAACCTGATTATCTCACCTGTTTGCTCATCTTTTACCACTCGCACGCATTTTATAATGTAGGCATGCTTTAGCCTTACCTCACCACCGGGAGCCAGGCGGAAATATTTTTTGGGTGGATTTTCTTTAAAGTCTTCTTGTTCTATGTATATTTCCCTGGAAAAAGGCAGCTTACGTGCACCCATAGCAGGGCTTTCTGGGTTATTTTCAGCAGGAAGTTCTTCAACATGGTCTTGCGGGTAATTGTCTATGATCACCTTCAGGGGACGCAACACAGCCATCACCCGGGGGGCACTGGAATTCAGTTCCGTCCTGATGCTATGCTCAAGCATAGCAATATCTACAGTACTATTAGCTTTGGCTATACCAATTTCCTCACAAAAGCTACGGATGGATTCTGGTGTATAACCACGCCTGCGCAAGCCGGATATGGTAGGCATGCGTGGATCATCCCAGCCGCTAACATATCCTTCTTCCACCAACTGCCTCAGTTTGCGCTTGCTCATCACCGTATAGGTAAGGTTTAGCCGGGCAAATTCAATCTGCTGGGGGTGAAAAATATCAAGTGCCTCCAATGTCCAATCATAAAGTGGCCGGTGATCCTCAAATTCAAGGGTGCAGATGGAGTGAGTTATTCCTTCAATGGAATCGGATATCGGATGGGCATAATCATACATTGGATAGATATTCCACCTGTCACCCGTCCGATGGTGGGGCACCTTCATGATCCGGTAGATAACAGGGTCCCTCATATTCAGGTTGGGGGAAGCCATATCAATCTTGGCCCGGAGAACACGGGTACCCTCTTCATACTCGCCGTCTTTCATCCGGCGAAAGAGATCCAGGCTTTCCTCCACAGAGCGTTTTCGATAAGGGCTTTCCCGCCCAGGTTCAGTTAAGGTACCACGGTATTCCCTGATTTCCTCTGCGCTCAAATCACAGACATAAGCTTTACCTTTTTCGATTAGGCACACAGCATATTCGTATAGCTGATCGAAATAGTCGGAGGCATAAAACATCCTCTCCCCCCAGTCAAAGCCGAGCCATTTTACATCCCTTTTAATTGAGTTCACATATTCCAGTTCTTCCTTGACCGGGTTGGTGTCATCAAAGCGCAAGTTGCACAATCCACCGTTTTTAGCAGCAATACTAAAGTTTAGACAGATGGATTTTGCATGTCCGATATGTAAATAACCGTTAGGTTCGGGCGGAAAGCGAGTGTGCACCCTACCACCATATTTATTTGAATCAAAATCTTCGTTTATAATGGTTTGTATAAAATTTGAAGGCGTGTCATAACTGCTTGCAGTCATTGCCCCACTTCCTTTCACTGTGGTTATATCTATAGGGTTTGTCCCTTTTATACATTAAAACCATTTTACCAGACGTTCCGGTTGCCATTTTTCACATATTATCCAATAATCCTTGCCGATATGTATTTCCAAAAACAACTGCCTTCGGACTGAACTGAACATTTCCTTTAAAAAAGACAAAACCCTGTCAATGCAAACAGGGTTTTTCATGTTTAGCCGAAACCGCATCATACAAAATTATTCTTAGTAGACCTGTAAATCCTGAAAGCCTTGATATTACTGGAGCGGGTGACGAGGATCGAACTCGCAACCCTCAGCTTGGGAAGCTGATGCTCTACCATTGAGCCACACCCGCCCGCCTAAATATTATAGCCCTTTTGTTTTTAAAAATCAAGTTATTGGGGTCCACCCATCCCAGAGGAAAAACCAGACATTAGACCAGACAACCAGTAAAAAAATACGGGCATTATTTTCCGCCCGCATTTTTATAACTAATTGGTGAGCCATCCGCGACTCGAACGCGGGACACCCTGATTAAAAGTCAGGTGCTCTGCCAACTGAGCTAATGGCTCCCTAAAACCCTACAGTTAGATATATTACTATAACCGTTCTATCTAGTCAACCACTAAAAACGAAATATCTGGCCTTGCTGCCAGGCATATTATTAGCAATTCCGGCAAAGCTACCACAGTTACTAGTAAAGATCCTCTTTCGTAAGTATAGTCTGGGAACGCCTGCTGCCCACACCGATTAAAGCTATGGGAACACCGCAGATTTCGCTAACCCGATCCAGGAAAAGCCTGGCCTGTTCCGGCAGGTCTGCAAGCTTTCTGATCCCAGTAATGTCCTCATCCCAGCCGGGGAAACTTTCATAAACAGGCACACATTCACTTAAAATTTTGAGGCTTGCCGGGAACTCATTCATAACTTCCCCCTGGTAGTTATAGCCGGTGCAGATTTTAATTTGTTCCAGGCCACTTAAAACATCCAGCTTGGTAAGAGCCAAATAATCCAAGCCGTTGATCCTTACCGCATATCGGCCCACCACCCCGTCAAACCAACCACAACGCCGGGGGCGTCCGGTAGTGGTGCCGTATTCTCCACCCTGTTTACGAATAAGGGAGCCGATGTCGTCATTTAACTCTGTGGGAAACGGTCCTTCCCCCACTCTGGTAGTATAGGCCTTGGCCACACCAATCACACGATCAATACGGGTAGGTCCTACACCGGCACTGAAACAAGCCGCTCCTGCTGTCGGGTGAGAAGAGGTAACAAAGGGATAGGTCCCATGATCCAGGTCCAGCATAGTCCCCTGGGCACCCTCAAATAAAATATTTTTCCCTTGCTCAACGGCATCATTGACCAGCAAGGATGTGTCACATACATATTTTTTCATGGCTTCAGCATAGGTACTATATGCATCAAGAATTTCTTTATAGTCTAACGCTGTCCCATCATAAACCTCTGTAAATATCCTATTTTTGCTATTTATATTGGCATTAAGCAGAACAGGAAATTGTTCCCCATCCAGGAGGTCAATCACCCGAATTCCTACCCGTGCAGATTTATCGGTATAGGCGGGACCTATACCCCGGCAAGTTGTGCCTATCTTGTTGTTGCCCTTGCGCTCCTCTTCCATCTGATCAAGCTTCTGGTGATATGGGAAAATAACATGGGCACGTTGACTTATCCACAGGTTTTTGGTGCTGATACCCCGCTTTTCCAGGGATTCCACCTCTGAAAGGAAAACCGCCGGATCAATCACCACACCGCTGCCTATAACACACATCTTGTCGGGGTAAAGTATGCCTGACGGGATCAAATGCAGCTTATATTCATGATCCCCCACCACAACTGTGTGGCCGGCATTGTTCCCACCCATGTAGCGTACCACCACATCTGCTTTTTCAGCCAGGAAGTCAGTTACCTTGCCTTTTCCCTCATCTCCCCATTGAGCGCCTATAACAACCACTGTAGACATCTAAAAACCCCCTAAATCCTATTTGCTATTTCCCTCGCCGCAAGCACACCGGCAGCGGATGCCTGGGAAAGCCCCCTGGTCACGCCTGCCCCGTCTCCCGCCGCAAACAGATTTTTTATACGGGTTTCCAGGAAATCTGTCAAGACTAGACGTGAAGAATAAAACTTAACCTCGACGCCATATAGCAAGGTATACCGTGAATACACACCAGGCGCCAATTTGTCTAGCGCCTTTAGCATTTCGACGATCCCCACCAGGTGCCTATAAGGAAAAACCAAACTCAAGTCACCCGGTGTTGCTTCAGGCAGTGTTGGTATGGTCATGCATTTGGCCAGCCTTTCTTTAGTCGAGCGGCGACCGGAGATCAGGTCCCCTAAACTCTGGACTATAACCCCACCTCCCAGCAGGTTAGCCAGGCTTGCAATATGCCTGCCGTAGGAAATCGGTTCCCTGAAGGGCTCTGTAAAGGTTTTACTGACCAAGACCGCAAAATTGGTATTTTCCGTTTTATTATATGCATGACTATGCCCATTTACTGTGATCAGGCCGTCTATATTTTCCAGCACTACTTCCCCATTGGGGTTCATACAAAAGGTGCGGACCCTGTCACTAAATGTCTTTGAATAATATACAAATTTGGCCTCATAAAAAATTCTAGTCAAATGTTCCATAACAGCAGCGGGAAGCTCCACCCGCACCCCTATGTCTACCGGGTTGATTTTCATTTCCAGCCCCAGACGCCTGGCTTCACGGCTTAGCCACTCCGAACCTTCCCTGCCGGGAGCCAGCACCACATGTCTGGCGTATATTGTTTCCCCATCTTTGGTTACAACGCCTTGAGCAGTATTATCCTTTACCAGAACCTCCTTAACCTGGCTGGAGGTAAGCACATCAACGCCGCTTTTAACTAGATAATCCCTCATCTGCTGCAGTACCTCTCTGCAGCGCCCGGTACCCATATGCCTAATCCGTACCGGAATTAATTTTAATTCTGATAAGACTGCCCGCCGTTGAATATCCTGAATTTCCTCTTCTTCTTCTAGACCAAAAACCCGATCCGGGGCACCAAACCGCACATAAATTTGATCCACATAGCTAATGAGGTCGTTCAAACCTTCTATTCCGGTATACTGCTCCAAGCTGCCACCTATCTCCGATGAAAGGGTGAGCTTGCCATCACTAAATGCGCCTGCACCACCCCATCCGCAGATGGTAGAACAGGGGGAGCAATTGACACAGCCCCGACCCTGTTCCCTGGCTATACAGACGCGCTTATCTATATCCCTACCTTTTTCGACTATTAATATTTTTAGTCCCGATTTCTTCTTAACCAACTCAAGGGCGGTAAAAATCCCCGCCGGGCCCGCCCCCACAATAACCACATCATACTCTTTACCTTCCATATTTCCTCCTAGTGACCACAAGCTGCTGTACCCTTTTTCATCGGCATAAAAATAACCCAAACAACAATACATCCGTTGCCGCTTGAGCCATCACCATTCCCCGCAGATGTAGCTGTAAGGAAACTGTATCGGCAGCAAAGGTATTTTAGCAAACCATGCTGCCAATGTCAAGAAATTAAGCAAATAAGTGGTCTTTTTGCAATGAACAAATTTATGGCTTGTATTAGTCAGTATTCTTCATTAGTGAAACAAATTTTGTATATTCCTTCAAAAACCCCAGTTCGACATAGCCGGTAGGGCCGTTACGGTGCTTAGCAATAATTATTTCAGCTATTCCTTTTTTCTCCGAGTCCCGGTTATAGTATTCATCCCTATAAATAAACATAATCAGGTCGGCATCCTGCTCCAACGAACCCGACTCCCGTAGATCCGACATAATAGGTCGCTTTTTATCACGCTGCTCCACTGAACGGCTTAGCTGGGCCAAAGACAATACCGGCACATTCAATTCCTTGGCCAGTCCCTTTAGGGAACGCGATATTTCCGATATCTCCTGTTGGCGATTCTCAACCCGTTTACTACCCTGCATCAATTGGAGATAGTCAATGATAATCAGCCCCAACCCTTTCTCCGCCTTCAACTGCCTGGCTTTCGCCCTAACCTGGCGAATTGTAATGCCCGGGGTATCATCTATAAAAATAGGGACATTGGCTAGTCTATCCTTGGCTTCATGAAGTTTTTGCCAGTCTTCCTCAACCAGGGCACCCGTACGAATACGGTGCTGATCAACCATGGCTTCAGCGCAAAGAATACGTTGCGCCAGCTGTTCTTTGGACATTTCCAAGCTGAATACAGCCACTGGCACATTATGTTTAAGTGCCGCATTGTAGCCGATACAAAGACCCAGGGCTGTTTTGCCCATACCCGGGCGACCAGCTAAAATAATAAAATCACTGGGCTGTAACCCGGTACAAAGCCGATCCAGATCGCTAAAAGAGGTAGAAACACCCAGGGTTTCACCTTGATTGCTATAAAGATACTCTAGATGAGAAAAGGTATCCAACAATATATCCTTAATTGCAAAAAATGCTGTGGTGGCCCTGCTGCTACCTAGCTCATTGATCATCCGCTCTGCTTCGGCAATAAGTTTTTCCGGTTCTTCTCCCTCATCGTAACCCATACCGGCGATCCGGGTAGACAGTTGGATCAATGTACGCAGAAGGGATTTCTCCTCAACAATACGGGAGTAATAACTGACATTGGCTGCAGTAGGCACTATTTCGGCCAGTGTGGCAATATATGAAACGCCACCAACCTTTTCCAGGTTTCCATTCAGCCTCAGGTGTTCACATACTGTAATCAGGTCTACCGGGCTACCACCCTCATCAAGCTCCAGCATCGCCTCATAGATCAGCCTATGGCTCTCCCGGTAAAAATCTTCCGGGCGGATCAATTTCATGGCCCTGTAAATAGCTTCTCGGTCAAGTAAGATGGCGCCGAGCACTGACTGCTCGGCGTCTATATTTTGTGGTGGAATTCTTTCCAATATTTTCTACCCCTGGTGAATTTAATTATGTGAGATAATTTTTTGCATTCACACACTATCAACTAACCAATTCGTCAACCTCTGCAGGTGGAAACACATGTCTAATAAGTTCCTCCACCGAACTAACGGGTATAACCTTAATGCCTTTTATATCAACCGGTATGTCCTTATCATTTTCAACCGGCACCAGTACAGTTTTTATTCCAGCCTGCCTGGCACCATAAATTTTTTCAAACACACCACCTACCGCCCTGGCTTTACCCTGAATGGAAATTTCGCCTGTTACTGCTACATTTTGCGTAATTGGGCGTCCCTGGATGGCACTCAATATAGCGAGAAAAATTGCCACCCCGGCAGATGGCCCATCAATTCTGCCGCCACCCACTACATTGACATGTAGATCATAATTTGACAGATCCTCACCAGTCAGTTTGCGTATTACAGAAGCTGCATTGAACACTGAATCTTTGGCCATGCTGCCGGCGGTATCATTAAAACGAATGGCTCCCTGGCCCTGAACCCTGGCTGGGAAAGCAACTGCCTCAATTTCCAGCACAGATCCCAGAAATCCCATCACACCCAGCCCGAATATCCTACCAATTTCCCGATCAGCCGAGGCTTTACGTGTCACACAAGGACTTAGCCTACTGACCTGGGCTACCTCCATAACGTCTTCTTCTTTAATAGCAGCCGGGCTACCACCCGCCGCGTCACTGCGGTAGCAGGCCATACCATAGGCATCTGCTAAAATATTAATTGCCTTCCGACCTTCAATGGTATATTCACTGATGATTTCGGGCACTGCTTCATCCATTTCCACTCCCAGTTTGTGGGCCGCCTGCAGTAAAATCTCCTTGATATCCTTGGGCGTTAGGGGTTCAAAAAATATTTCCGCACAGCGAGAACGGATCGCCGGGTTAATTTCCTCCGGATCCCGCGTTGTGGCCCCGATAAGAACAAAATCGGCCGGGGCACCCTCTTCAAAAATCTTTTTAATATATTGGGGTACATTGGGATCATGGGGATCATAATAGGAGGAATCAAAATATACCCTTTTATCCTCCAGTACCTTAAGTAGCTTACTATGCAAAATGGTATCCATCTCGCCTATTTCGTCTATAAACAATACCCCGCCATGAGCATCGGTAACCAGGCCCAGTTTTGGTTCCGGCACCCCGGTCTCAGCCAGATCCCGCCTGGCACCCTGGTATATGGGATCATGCACAGAACCCAGAAGTGGGTTAGTAACCTCCCGGGGATCCCAGCGCAAGGTAGCACCGTTTACCTCCACAAAGGCCGCATCACTGGCAAAGGGTGTGCTTTTATTCTTTTTCGCCGCTTCTAGAACCAGCCTCGCCGCAGTAGTTTTACCTACACCTGGCGGCCCGTAAAGAATCATATGCTGTGGATAGGGTGAACCCAGCTTTGCTAAAAGCGCCTTTACCGCTAGTTCCTGACCAACTATTTCTCTAAAGGTGGATGGCCGTAAAAATTCCATCGCAGAAGAAGAAAGCTTACGTTGTTCAAGCTTTTCCAGAAGGGCTAGCTTTTTTAGGGTCTGTGCGTTTTCAGCACTAGCGTTTTCCTTGATCACCTGCATTTTTATTTCTTTAATATATTCTTCATGCCTTTGCTGAAGTTTTTCATTTATTTTTTTCTCCAGCTTGTCTTCCACAGCACGCCTGGCAATATTATCGGCAATTTCCTCTTCTATCTCATCCAGGATAGCCGGAATTTCCTCATAGGCAGGTGGAGTATCATAGGTTGGATCCTCAAAAACAAGTTTTTGCAGGGCCAGCACCCTTTCCCCCAGGGATTCAGAACGCATGGACTGTAACGCCTCTAACTTACCTGCCCTTAAAACTAACTTATCCGAACCATAGAGATTTGTCAAAAGACCATATAAAGCTGTCACCTGGCGTTTTAAAGGTTCATGGCCCATTAGTTTATCGGAAGTTTCTTTTTTTGTGCTCCCAATAAATTTATCGAGAAATGCTTTCATTTCTTTCTCCTTTCACTGCTCTTAAAATTAGATGGGTCACAAAAATAGAGAACCTCTGCTACTCGCCAACCACCTCAACAATTACCTTCACCTGCACATCCGGGTGCAGTTTGGCTGTTATATTATAAACACCAAGATGTTTAATTGGTTCCTTTACAACAAGTTTTTTTCTGTCCAGCTTTATTTTATGCTGAACGGCAAGGGCGTCGGCTATATCCTTATTGTTCACCGAACCAAAAAGTTTGCCGCCCTCCCCTTGTTTCGCTTTTACAATTATCTTAAGTTTATCCAAGCGGGCTGCCAGCGCCCTCGCCTTCTGCTCAATCTTGTTTTCCTTGGCTTCTTTTGCCTTGCGGCGAATCGCCAATTCCTTCATTTTGTCCTGAGAAGCCACAACCGCCATTTCCCGGGGAAACAAATAGTTGCGGGCGTAACCGTCAGCAACATTTACCACATCACCCCGTTTACCCTTGCCGGGTACATCTTTCGTTAATACTACCTTCAGCATCAACACCTCCCAACATATTTAAAAAAATAATAGATCTAAAAACAGTTTTCCCTACCCCGGGGGTGCCAGACGCCTGAGATTCAACAAAGGGTCAGTCAGTCCCAGCAGGACCAGGCCAGCTATACTAATAGGCGGGTAGGCAACAACAAATACCAAAAATATCACCTTGAGTGGCCAGGCAATTTTTATTTTGCGAAAATAGTAGGTTGCTACAGACAAACCAAGGACGATATAGAGCCATAAAAGCATGTAAAGGATGTTTTTCCCTATTTTTGCCACTAACAGCCATGAAAAGTTATCACCCGCCAGGGTAAGTGACAGCCCGGCAATCGGTCCCCAGATACTATACCAGGGAAGCGAAATCATAGAAAAAACCAGCCCCGGGGCCAGAAAATAATTCAGGCGGGCCAGGCAGGCCCTGGCAAAAAAATATGTTCCGGCAGCCAAAACAACTGCACTGATGATATATTGGCCTGGAAACAACAATTCATAGGTGGCAATTATACTCCGACTAAAGCTCTCTTGCAAATCTGCAGGCATATTGTTTAACATACCCGCATCACGGTAGGCAGCCATGGCCTGCTCAAGAGCACCATGCATTTCCTCCCCCATGACAAAAAGATTGTTGCCGGTAAGATAACTCAGGTTCAGATACAATAGAGCCGCCAGGCCGGCATAGGCCATCCCTGCTGCTAAGATTTTGCCCGAAGTAATCCTGTTTTTAAACAACAATCCTAACAGAATACCGAGCAAACCATAACGAAAGAGGAGAACAAACACCAAAGTGGGAGGCATGAAAACAAAAAACAACAGTCCCGCTACTGCCAATCCCAATATGGCGTAACGGGCATCAAAGCGTAAAATGATTAACATTATTGGCAGTGGGAGAAGCATAGCCGCAAGAAACTCAAACATGGGCAGGGTAAAACCTACCAGACCGGCGACGACAAACACCAACGTAAAAAAAGCCCACTTCGCCAGGGCTCTTGCTCCTTCACCTGTGGTCAAGCCATCACCTCTTTTTATCACCCAGGTAATTTAAGAGAGTTGAGAGATCGCCATACCACCTCTCTATTTCATGATCTTCATCAATACCCTGGCGCAACTTTGCCTCAACCTTTAAATCCAAGCGCGAAAGGCTCACCCCCAACCTGCGCCCCAAAACATAGCAGGTGATCAATAGGCTGGCCAGGGCATCAATAATCATTTCTTCACTACCACGAAGCATTGACTTAAACAATGCGGAGATAGATGTAACTAAATCAGCTTTCAGCCAATCAATAACCTTTATGTTCTTGGCTATTCCTCCCTTTTGAGCCGGAATCATGGAGAGCCCTCCTTCTTATCGAGTATAAATATTCTGCAGGGAACTTTTCTTTTCCTGCCTCAGCTAAACGGTTTTACCTGTAATTTATTGTTTTCCTTGCTTAGAAAGCCCTTCGATATCAATAAACTGACGACAAAAAAATGATGAATAAACAAAAAGATGGGCAGATGCCCATCTTTGCTATTCAGGTTAATATTTCATTCTCCCCTATTCGGCTGAAAACGGCAGGAGAGCTATGTTTCTGGCCCTTTTAATGGAGGAAGTCAACATACGCTGGTGTCTGGCACAGTTACCGGAAATCCTGCGGGGTAATATTTTTCCCCGTTCAGTAATGTATTTTTTCAGGCGCGGGACATCCTTGTAATCTATGGTGTCCATTTTATCAACACAAAAACTACATATCCGCTTTCTACCTCTGCGGCCTCTTTCACGTCTCAAAAGTCTACCCCCTTGCATCAGTAGCCTCATAAGAGGCTCTCTTGTTTATTAAAAAGGTATATCTTCCTCGTTAAAACTTATTTCACTTCCAAATCCGCTACCCTCAGGTGTACGTGAGGTACCCCTGGCGGCTGCATTGCTCTCTTTGGGCCAATCCAAAAATCTCACATTCTCAGCCACTACCTCAGCAGCCCGGCGTCGAATCCCCTGGCTATCATCATAAGAGCGTACCTGCAACCTACCATCAACAGCCACCAACCGGCCTTTACCCAGGTAGTTGGTGCAGGTTTCTGCCAGTTTCTGCCATACCACAATGTCAATAAAGTCTGTCTCTTTTTCCCTGTCTCTAAACTGGCGTCTGTCTACCGCTAATGTAAACTTGGCTACAGCGGTTCCGCTGGGCGTATAACGAAGTTCCGGATCTTTTGTCAGTCTGCCAATCAAGATCACCCTATTGAGCATGTTTTCACCACCTGGTTTTTTATTTTAAAAGAGCCAAAGGCCTTTACGGCTTGTCTACCCGATACTAAGCATCTTCTCGCACAATTATATGCCTGAGTACATCATCTGTGATCTTAAAAACACGATCCAATTCTATGGCCACCTCGGGTTCAGCATTTATATGAGCGATCATATAAACGCCTTCCCTTAAATCCTTAATCTCATAGGCCAACCTGCGCTTACCCCATTTGTCAATCTTGAGGACTTCCCCGCCGTGGTTTTCAACAAGGCTTTTGAACCTCTCAATAAGCGCCGCGTTTTTCTCTTCATCCAAATCCGGACGATAAACAAAGACTACCTCATATTTGCGCAAAGCAAATCACCTCCTCCCCATGGACTGTGGCCCTACCACCAGGGTAGAGCAGGGACGGTGTAAAAAAAATACAACTAGAATATTATAACATGACGCCTGTTAGGTGGCAAGAAAAATAAAAAACGATTATTAATGGTGGGATTGCAAGTTTAATGGTGAACCATAATTTTTCTTTTCATTTTCCTTACCAACACTAATAAGAACACCATCTTCTACACAGAATAGGTATATGAAAACAACTGAGGAGGAACAATCTTGAATACAATTAGAATAGAACCCCACACCTATTCCCATTCTATCCAGGGAGTTAAGGTAAAACCCCTGGCAGACGACGGCAAAGAGGTTAGTATATTTTATCATGGCCCTCTTTTTCAGGCCGGTGCGAGCCAGGTTTACCTGCACTGCGGCTATGGGGACAAAAATGATTGGGTGCAAGTGAACGATCTGCCAATGAAGCAGGTAAACAATGGCTGGGAAAAGACCCTACACATAGATGCGGAAAACAATCTCAATTTTTGTTTCCGAGACAGCGCTGAAAACTGGGATAATAACAGCGGTGACAATTGGGCCTATCGTATATCCTGCTAGCTATTCACATCCAACATCCCGGCTCGGCTGTATTACTGATTTAACCGTTTTTATAAATTTTGGCCGCGGTAGCAGCAGCACCCGGCCGCATTTTACACACTTGATCCGGAAATCAACCCCCACCCGCAATATTTCCCATAAATCCCCCCCGCACGGGTGGGGTTTTTTCGTCCTTATAACATCTCCAACAGCATATTTATAAATATTAAAACCCCCTTTATATAACCAATTCACTGGGCTTCCTAATGTATTAGCCGGCAAAGAAAGCCTTGTATCCCTTATAAGCCATAAACACATCTGCTTTGCTGACAATTTCAAAGGTGGAATGCATACCCTGCACAGCTACACCACAATCAAGCACATCCATATCATGGGAAGCCATGATGTGAGCTATGGTACCACCTCCACCTTGATCAACCTTGCCCAATTCCCCAGTCTGCCACACTACCCCGGCAAGATTAAATAAGCGTCTAATGTCAGCCACCACCTCCGCATGGGCATCACTTGTTGCATATTTGCCTTTGCTGCCGGTATATTTCGTCAACACAACTCCCCCACCAAGACGCGCCGTATTTGTTTTCTCAAACACCTCACTATAGTTAGGGTCTAGTGCGGCATTAACATCCGCGGAAAGGGCCCGAGAACGGGACAGTACCCGACGCAGCACCAGTTCGTTGTATCCGGGCACACAACGTGACACAATCTCTGCTATGGCATTGGCAAAGAATGATGATTCCATTCCCGTATTTCCGGTACTACCGATTTCCTCCTTGTCTGTCAGCACAATCAGATTCGTTCGCTCCGGGACACCCACTTCCGCTAAAGCACGCAGGGCGGTGAATACGCATACTCTGTCATCCTGACCATAACCACCAATAAAACTACTGTCTAGGCCAACATCTCTAGGCTTCCAGGATGGAACCAGTTCAATTTCCGCACTAATCAGGTCCTCCTCAATTATGCCATAAAGGTTATTCAGGCGTTCTAAAACAGCAAGTTTAAAACGATCCTTCAGCTCAGTACTACCCAGTGGAATACCCCCTACCAAAACATTTAAACCTTCCCCGGGAACAGCATCTGCCATTTTTTTATCCATCTGATCCTTGGCCAGGTGGGGCAACAGATCTGATACTGTAAAGACGGGTTCCTCCTGCTTTTCCCCAATCACAATCGAAATGGTAGTCCCATCATTTTTTATTACCACACCATGGAGGGCCAGCGGCACGGAAAGCCACTGATATTTTTTTATCCCCCCATAATAATGGGTCTTGAGGAGAGCCATGCCGTCATCTTCATAAAGAGGTTGTGGTTTCAGATCCAAACGGGGGCTATCGAGATGGGCACCGATAATATTAAGCCCGGAAACAACCGGGTTTTTCCCAATGACAGCCGCAATTAAGGTCTTACGACGATTTATAATATATACCTTATCCCCAGGTTTTAACTGGGCATTATCCAACAGGGGAGTAAAACCTGCCCCATCTAAGTAAACCTGCGTAGCCTCCACAGCTTCCCGCTCTGTTTTTGCTGTTCCCAAAAACCCCATATATTCCCGACAGAAGACCTCTGCTTCATTTCTTTCACTGTTATTCATGCGGTCCCAGGCATTTTGTCTATGATATACCAGTTTTTCTGCTGGGTGCTGTCCTTTATTATTAACCATTCTAAATTCCCCCATATCAAGATATAATACACCTTCTACAAGACAAACCTCCGTGAAAATCTTATTGTATTAATGTCTGCATTTTTGCTACATTTAAACCTTAATCAACATTTTACCATACCTGATCTAAACCATTTTCATTTCTCTGCCTTTCACTATAGCATCGGCATCAAAAAGACGCCCATAAAGAATTTGTATCCCCCATCATTAATACCAAAGAGGATGTTTTATTCTCACCTGCGTCACGCGGGTGGGGGTTTCCCATTTCTCATTCAAAGGAAACCCCGGCAGCGGGCGATCAATGGCATTGAATAAGGGCACAAAATAAGGCAGCACCTTTGAATCCGCAAAAACCCCATGCCTATTAGGTGGAGTCAGCCCCGGTGTTTGCGGATAATTTCGTTGTGGCAGATCAATTTGCTGGAAGGGGGACATCAGCATCAGGATTATCATCACAACCATAATACCTTTAACCCCACCAAAGAAAAGCCCACCAATATGGTTAAGTGGACCCAAAAAGCTTAAGTCTGCTACCTTATCAAGCACAAGACCCACCAGGTTCACAATCCAAACAGCCGCTAGAACTAGGGCTAAAAAACATATTGCATTGACTATCATCCCTGTTAAGGAATCAGCAAGGTGGTCACCATACGAACTGAGCATGCTATAAGGGTTAACCTGAGCTAGAGCCGACTGCCCTATGCCAAAGAGAGAACCGCCTGTTAGTTTGGTCGGGAAAACCAGCTCAATAATTTTACTGGTAAGGGGCATTATCCTTTCATTCAGTTGCCATTGGTTATTTAAATAACCAGCCAAATCACTATAATGACTTATAGCCAGGCCAAAACCCAGTAAGACACCGGCAAGTTTGGCCACACTTAGTATCAACCCGCGACGCAAACCCTGGAAAGCAGTGAATATTATTATTACTATGATCAACCAATCCAACCAATTCAATATTTGTCCCCCCACATTCCAAATGACCAAAATAAACAGCCGTTAAAATAGGTAACAGTGGCCTTAGTTCATTATAAGTAAAATTTACCGGTTATGAAATGACTTTCATCGATCTGTTAGTGTCAAGTAAAAGTAGGCAGGTATCCCATCTTTCCTGTAGCAGAGTCAAGCAGACCATCGTGATCAACCTTTTACAACCTAGCCAAACATGACTTCATTTTAAAAAACACAATAAAACAC
>JAAYRI010000207.1 GCA_012518875.1 Peptococcaceae bacterium | reverse complement strand
CATCTCGTAGTTTCAATTGGTAAGAAGGGTATTACCCTGGAACCACTAGATTTGTGGGGATGGTAGCTTTTAGGGAGAAGGTTTAAGCCTTCTCCCTTTATTTGTTTTTTAGGGATGTGTTGATAAAAATGATTTATTGATGGGGTTTTGTGGATGCACAATTTTTATGATCTGGGGTAAATGCGTTGACTATACCAAGACAAACATGATATCTTGTTACTTGGGATTTTCCCAGAAAAAGAAGTCCCTTTTGTTCATTCGGGACTAATGCTGTGCATAGAGGGAGGTTTTGCGCATGCCGAACATCTCAATTAACGGTCAGGAAGTGGAGCTGGACGAGGAAGGATTTATAATCAATCCGGAGGAATGGAGCGAGGATCTGGCTGGTGTTATGGCCGTGGCTGCAGGCATATCGGAGCTTAGCGAAGATCACTGGAAAATAATTTATTATCTGCGTGATTATTACAATAGGTATCAAATCGCGCCCATGATCCGTAGGCTTTGCAAGGATACTGGCTGCAATTTGAAACATATATATGATTTATTTCCCACTGGCCCGGCTAAGGGAGCCTGCAAACTGGCTGGTCTACCCAAACCGGCCGGATGTGTGTGATTAGAAAAACAACTGGATATAAAATATTTTGACCCCGGATGGCCATTCCGGGGTTTGTTTTTTTATTTACAGCGAATATTGACTCTAAATAATACCCCATGCTATAATGGCCTAGATTTATTGACAAGGCCATGATGGGGAAAAATGCCGTCTTGCAATCAAAAGCGAACCGGGGCATGGTGTAAGCCCGGTAGATTTGGGCGCCAGAGCCACCCCTGAGCCGCCGGTTGAAAACCAACAATTGTTGGCTATTAGGCTAGAGCCGGCTGACCCCGTTACAGGTTTGAGTGGGCTGAAAAGCAATTTGTTGTCTTCAGCCAATTAGGGTGGTACCGCGAGACAAACTCCCGTCCCTTTTAGGACGTGGGGTTTTTTTGTTCTCTTGAAAGGGGAATGGATGATGACAAAAAAAAGATGCAGAGAAAAAGAAATCCTAGAAATTATTGAAAACGACGCCAGGCTTAACCCACAACAGATAGCGGCCATGCTGGAAATGCAGGTGGATGAGGTGGTGCGCATTATTAGGGAGATGGAGGAAAAAAAGATCATTGCCGGGTATTTTACCGTGATCAACTGGGATAAGGTGGGCGAAGAAAAGGGCTCTGCCATTATCGAGGTCAAGATCACACCCCAACGGGATCTGGGATTTGATGCGATAGCCATGCGTATCTGCCGCTTCCCGGAAGTGAAAACAGTCCGCTTGATGTCCGGGGCCTATGATCTGGTAGTTTATATAGAGGGGCAAACCATGCGTGAGGTAGCATCTTTTGTGACCCAAAAACTGGCCACCATGGAGCATGTACTAAGTACTGCTACCCATTTTGTTTTAAAGACCTATAAACTCCAGGGGACCCTGGTGGAAGAAGATGGTGAGGAGGACAGGAGGCTAATGATTACCCCATGACAAACACAGAAAACTGGGAAAAAAGGATAAACCCCCTGGTGCTGGGTATCCGTCCTTCTGGGATCAGGCGTTTTTTTGATCTGGTAGCAGAAATGCAGGGGGTGATCTCTTTGGGTGTTGGGGAGCCGGATTTTGTGACCCCCTGGCATATCAGGGAGGCCTGTATGTATTCACTGGAAAAAGGATACACCATGTACACCTCTAATCATGGGCTGTTGTCACTGCGACAGGCGATTGCCCGGGACATATCGGTGACCTATGGGGTTTCCTACAACCCCCGGGATGAAATACTGGTTACAGTGGGGGTAAGTGAAGGTTTTGATTTAGCCTGCCGCACCATTTTGTGTCCTGGGGACGAGGTTTTGATACCTGAACCATCTTATGTTTCCTATGCCCCGGTTGGCGTTATGGCCGGTGCCAAACCAGTATTTATTAAGACATCGGCGGAAAACGGCTTCCAGGTGAGCCCAATGGTGGTAGAAAAGGCGGTTACCCCAAAAACAAAAGCCTTAATCCTTTGTAACCCCAACAACCCCACAGGGGCCACGTTGGATCGGCAGCATTTACTGGAAATAGCTGAAGTTGTAAAGGCCCATGATTTGATTCTTATTTCTGATGAAATATATGGGCGCCTGACCTATGTGGGGGAGCATACCTGTGT